>NZ_JBHXQN010000002.1:0-407961 GCF_042717785.1 Streptomyces sp. NPDC058619 | reverse complement strand
GCGCGGGGGGGCCGCCCCTCGGGTGTCCCCCCGGCCCGGGGGGTCGCGGGCGCCGCACGGGGGGGGGGCCCGGCGGGCCCCCGGGGGGGGGGGGCCCCGGGGGGGGCCCCCCCCCCCGGGCGGGCGCGGTCCGGGCCCGCGGGCCCGGACCGCGCACGGCCGTGTCCTAGACGAGCGCGAGCATCCGCTCCAGGGCGAGCTTCGCGAAGCTCTCCGTCTCCTTGTCGACCTGGATCCGGTTCACGAGGTTGCCCTCGGCCAGGGACTCCAGGGTCCACACGAGGTGGGGGAGGTCGATGCGGTTCATCGTCGAGCAGAAGCAGACCGTCTTGTCGAGGAAGACGACTTCCTTGTCCTCGGCAGCGAAACGGTTCGCCAGGCGCCGGACCAGGTTCAGCTCGGTGCCGATGGCCCACTTGGAGCCGGCCGGGGCCGCCTCCAGCGCCTTGATGATGTACTCCGTCGAGCCGACCTGGTCCGCGGCCGCCACGACCTCGTGCTTGCACTCGGGGTGGACCAGGACGTTCACGCCGGGAATGCGGGCGCGCACGTCGTTGACCGAGTCGACCGAGAACCGGCCGTGGACCGAGCAGTGCCCGCGCCACAGGATCATCTTGGCGTCGCGGAGCTGCTCGACGGTCAGGCCGCCGTTCGGCTTGTGCGGGTTGTAGAGCACGCAGTCGTCCAGGGACATGCCCATGTCGCGGACGGCGGTGTTGCGCCCCAGGTGCTGGTCCGGGAGGAAGAGGACCTTCTCGCCCTGCTCGAAGGCCCAGTCCAGGGCCTTCTTCGCGTTGGACGAGGTACAGATCGTGCCGCCGTGCTTGCCGGTGAAGGCCTTGATGTCGGCGGAGGAGTTCATGTACGAGACGGGCACCGTGGCCCCGGCGACACCCGCCTCCGTCAGGACGTCCCAGCACTCCGCGACCTGCTCGGCGGTGGCCATGTCGGCCATCGAGCAGCCGGCGGCCAGGTCGGGCAGGACCACCTTCTGGTCGTCCGAGGTCAGGATGTCCGCCGACTCGGCCATGAAGTGGACGCCGCAGAAGACGATGTACTCGGCCTCGGGCCGGGCGGCCGCGTCCTTGGCGAGCTTGAAGGAGTCGCCGGTGACGTCGGCGAACTCGATGACCTCGTCACGCTGGTAGTGGTGGCCGAGGATGAAGACCTTGTCCCCGAGCTTCTCCTTGGCCGCGCGGGCGCGGGCCACGAGGTTCGGGTCCGACGGAGAGGGCAGGTCACCGGGGCATTCCACCCCGCGCTCGCTCTTCGGGTCGGCTTCGCGGCCGAGCAGCAGCAGGGCAAGCGGCGTCGGCTGGACGTCCAAAGGCTGGGCGGTGGTCACGACACGCACCCTTTCTGTTCTGCGACGAAGGACTTCTGGACTTCTGGAGGCATCGCTTCGACTTCTCGTCTATTTGACGTTATCTATCATAACCGCTTCACGTCAGTTTGACGATGCCGATAGTGTCAATGTGACGAATTAGCCCGCGGCTTCACGGATCCCGCCTCCGCGCCCGGTGTGCGAGCATGAATATCTGAAACAAGCGTCGGGTCCGGAATGAATCCGCGGCCCCGCTCGTTGCCACCGACGGCAAGAGTCCGACGTTTCCCTGCCTGCGGCGGGGAGCCGCCCACTTCGGGAGTGAATGCAGATGTCCGTACAGGACGACAAGACCACCGTGAGCGACGGCATCCTCCTGTCCGACGCCGCCGCCGAAAAGGTCAGGACCCTCCTGGGCCAGGAAGGCCGCGAAGACCTGGCGCTGCGCGTCGCCGTCCAGCCCGGCGGCTGCTCCGGCCTGCGCTACCAGCTCTTCTTCGACGAGCGCTCGCTCGACGGCGACGTGGTCAAGGACTTCGACGGAGTGAAGGTCGTCACCGACCGGATGAGCTCCCCGTACCTGCACGGTGCCTCCATCGACTTCGTCGACACCATCGAGAAGCAGGGCTTCACGATCGACAACCCGAACGCCACCGGCTCCTGCGCCTGCGGCGACTCGTTCAGCTAGGCCTGGACGCCCCCGCGTACGACGAGGGCCCGCCACCGGTCACACCGACCGGAGGCGGGCCCTCGTCGCGTACCGCGGCGGCCCTACTGGCGGGGCAGCGGCTTGCCCGTCGTCGCGTCGAGCACCTTCCGGTCACCCAGCGGCTGCTGGAGCGTGGCCGTCAGCGCCATCTCCTGCGCGACCATGATGCAGGCCTGACCCGGCTTGGTCGGAGTGTCCGTGATCTTCACCAGGACCGATCCGGCCTGCTCCCGCGCCTCCACGGCGTACGTGCTGCACGGGCTGCCCCAGAAGTTCACGGTCAGCTTCCGGTCCGCCTCCGCGTACGAGAACCCGGGCACGGTGCGCCCGTCCTTCGGCCCCGGCGCGCTCTCCCCGGCGGCCGCCGGCTCCGTCACCGTCCGGCCGGGACCGCCGTCCTTGCCCGTCACCTCGAAGTGCCAGGCCGGGACCAGGCCCCGCACGCCGTCCACGGTCCCCGCGGCCAGCCCGAGCACCGCGCCCCTGACCGTCTCCGTGCGCGGCGGCTTCGCCGGCCGCGGCTCCGGCTTGCACGGCAGGGTGTCCGTGGCCCCCACCGCGCTGTCCGGCTGGAGCGGGACCGAGGTCGCACAGGCGCTCGGCGCCGGACCGGCGCCGTCCGACCCGGCCGACCGTGCGTTCAGCCGGGCCAGCGCCTCCACGGCGCCCGTCACCGGCTGCTCGGCCGCCCGTACGGGCGCCTTCAGCTCGCCGCTGCCCGACACGACCGACCCGTCGCCACCCACGCCCACCCGCGTGGACCAGCCCTGCGTGGGCAGGCCGCCGACCACCGGGTCCGCGGCGACCACCCGCACCGAACCCTGCGTCAGACGCGCGTCCTGCTTCGCCCCCGCCTGGCCCGCGGCGGCCAGCACCGGAGCCGCGGCGGCCTTGGCCGCCTCCTCCGGGACGGGCCCGCCGGAAGCCCCGGCGCCGGTCTCGGCGCCGCTCCCGTCGCTCCCGCCGGCCCCCGGGAGGGTGGCGGGGCCACAGGTGTCCCGGCCGCGCACGCAGTCGTCCCCGACACCGCTGCCGGAGCCCGGGTCCCGGCCCTGGAAGCGGGAGAAGTTCCACGTACCCGGGGCCGTGCGGGTCACCGTGAGCCGGGGCCCGGAGCCGTCCGCGGCCTCACCGGCCAGCCAGGAGTCGCCGGTCAGCCGTGGGGCGCCGGTGATGCCGAGGGCCACCGCGAGGCGGGACACATCCTCGGCCGTCACCTCGCCGGACGCGGCGAACGCCGGCGCCGTCGCCGGGGCCTCCGGGAGCTTCACGTCCGCCCGGTAGACCACCCCGCCGCCGGACGGGTCGGGCTCACCGGGCGCGATGCCCGGACCCGAGGGGCCCCCGGCCTCGCGGGGCGCGGAGGCCGCCGCGTCACCCGTACGGCCGCCCGTGGCGCCGTCGCCGTGGGCGGTGGACGCCCAGTACGCCGTACCGCCGCCCGCGAGCAGGACGGCGGCCGCGATCGAGCCGATGGCCCAGGCCGGCCGCCGTCGTGTACCGCGTGATGTGTCGGGTTCTTCGCTGGTCACCGCATCGCTCCTTCACCTGTCCGTCGTACTGATACGGGTGTGACGGAACAGACGCGGAAGCGGTTCCCCCCGCCTCCGGGGGCCTACTGGTCCCCGTACGCCGCCGTGGAGGCGATCAGGCGGGCCGAGGACGGCGGGACGCTGATCCCGTGGAGCTCCGAGGGCGCCACCCGGACCGGGCGCGGGCCCGCCGGAACCGCCCAGTGCGGTGCCATCCGGGCGCAGTCGCCCAGCAATCCGGCGAAACCGGGCTGCCGCGAACCTTCCGCGCCGTGCGCGTCGGCGGTGTACTCGGGGGAGGCGAAACCGTCGGTGTAGGTCATGAGGGCACCGTAGACACCACGACTCTCGTGAAGAAAGAGCTACTACGGGGTAGTTTCGGCCGGTCGGCTCACGGCCCTCGACCGGGTAGTTTTGACTGTCCCCTTGCCGTCCTCCGCAGGAGCGTCCACGCCGTGCGCATCGCAGTCACCGGCTCCATCGCCACTGACCACCTCATGACCTTCCCCGGCCGTTTCGCCGACCAGCTGGTCGCGGACCAGCTGCACACGGTCTCCCTCTCCTTCCTCGTCGACAACCTCGACGTCCGGCGGGGCGGTGTCGGCCCGAACATCTGCTTCGGCATGGGGCAGCTCGGCAGCCGCCCGGTCCTGGTCGGCGCCGCCGGCTACGACTTCGACGAGTACCGGGCCTGGCTGGACCGGCACGGCGTCGACACCGAGTCCGTCCGGATCTCCGAGGTGCTGCACACCGCGCGCTTCGTGTGCACCACGGACGCCGACCACAACCAGATCGGCTCCTTCTACACGGGCGCGATGAGCGAGGCCCGCCTGATCGAGCTGAAGGCCGTCGCCGACCGCGTGGGCGGGCTCGACCTCGTCCTGATCGGCGCGGACGACCCCGAGGCGATGCTGCGCCACACCGAGGAGTGCCGGACGCGCGGGATCCCGTTCGCCGCCGACTTCTCGCAGCAGATCGCCCGCATGGACGGCGACAACATCCGCACCCTCATGGAGGGCGCGACCTTCCTCTTCTCCAACGAGTACGAGAAGGGCCTCATCGAGTCGAAGTCGGGCTGGACCGCCGACGAGATCCTCGCCAAGGTTGGCACCCGCGTCACCACCCTCGGGTCCAACGGCGTGCGCATCGAGCGCGTCGGCGAGGCCCCGATCGTGGTCGGCTGCCCGGAGGAGAACGCGAAGGTCGACCCGACCGGCGTCGGCGACGCGTTCCGCGCCGGCTTCCTGACCGGGCTCGCCTGGGGCGTCGGCCTGGAGCGGGCCGCCCAGGTCGGCTGCATGCTGGCGACGCTGGTCATCGAGACCCTCGGCACCCAGGAGTACACCCTGGCCCGGGCGCACTTCATGGAGCGCTTCACCAAGGCCTACGGCGACGAGGCCGCTGCCGAGGTCCAGGCGCACCTGTCCTAGGCCGTCTCAGTCGCCGCCGCCGTACCCGACCGGACCCCGCCGCGCTCCCGCGGCGGGGTCCGGCCGCGTTCCCGCCGGGTTCAGACCAGGCGCCGGACCGTGTAGGCCACGCCCGCGGGGCGCTCCGCCTCGCCCAGGTAGGCGTGCCCCCGCATCCCGCACCACGCCGGGATGTCCAGCCGGGCCACCTCGTCGTCCGACAGCACCGTCACGGTCCCGCCCACCGGAACCGTGCCGATGGCCCGCGCCAGCTCGATCACCGGCTGGGGGCACCGCAGGCCGAGCGCGTCGAGCTCCACGGAGTCCGCCACCGGAGCCGCCGCCGGGGCCTCGCGCACGCCCAGCTTCTCCCGTACGCCCGCCACCGCGCCCGGCAGCACCTCCAGGAAGCCGTTGACCTCCTCCGCCGTGGTCCCCACGGGCAGGGACACCCGTACGTTCCCCTCCGACAGCACCCCCATCGCCCGCAGCACGTGACTGGGGGTCAGCGTGGAGCTTGTGCACGAGGAGCCCGAGGAGACCGAGTAGCCGGCCCGGTCCAGCTCGTGCAGCAGGCTCTCGCCGTCGACGTACAGGCAGGAGAACGTGACCAGGTGGGGGAGCCGGCGGTCCGCGTCGCCGACCACCTCCACGTCCGGCACCAGCCGGACCACCCGCCGCCGGACGCGGTCGACCAGTACCCGCAGCCGGGCGGCCTCCGCCTCCGCCTCCGCCCGCACCGCCCGCAGCGACGCCGCCGCGGCCACGATCGCGGGGAGGTTGGCGAAGCCGGGGGAACGGCCCGACTCCCGCTCGTCCGCGGGGTGTTGCGGGGAGAACCGGACCCCCTTGCGCACGGCGAGCAGCCCCACCCCCGGCGGGCCGCCCCACTTGTGCGCGCTGGCCGCGAGCGCCGACCAGGCGCCCTCCACCGGCCCCCAGCCCAGCGACTGCGCCGCGTCCACGAGCAGCGGCACCCCGGCCGCCGCACACACCTCGGCCACCTCGGCCACCGGCTGGACCGTGCCCACCTCGTGGTTGGCCGACTGGAGACAGGCCAGCGCGGTGGAGGCGCCCAGCGCCCCGCGGTAGCCCGCCGCCGTCACCGCGCCCAGCCGGTCCACCGGGACCTCGGTGACGGAGCCGCCCGCCGCCTCGTGCGCCGACGCCGCGTGGAGCACAGAACTGTGTTCGACCGCCGACACGACCAGATGGCCCCCGACGCGCCGGCGGCCCGCGAGGACCCCGGCGACGCCGGTGTGAACCGCGTGCGTCCCCGAAGGAGTGAACACGAGCTCGTCCGCCCGGCACCCCACGACCTCCGCCGCCGCCTCCCGCGCCGCGTCCAGCAGCAGCCTGGCGCGCCTGCCCTCCCGGTACAGCCGGGCCGGATCGGCCCAGCCCTCGTCGAGGGAGGCCTGCAGCGCCTGCCGGGCCACGGGGTGCAGGGGAGCGGCGGACGCGCTGTCGAAGTACGGCATCCGGCCACGCTAACCGCAGGGCGCGGGGCGCCGAGGTCAGGGGCCGTCAGATGTCTTCCGGAGGCGCCCCCTCAGGGCCGTTCGCACCGTCCCCCGGACGGCGGAACCACCCCTTCGGGGTCAGTAGCGGCGCGTTGGGCACCCTCCCCGCGCGACCCCAAATAGCGTCCAGTAGGGTTTGGTCCGCATAAACATCCAAACCCCTGCCTGCGTCAGGGCCGGCGACCGACCCGAACACGGCCGCGGCCGGCCGCGCGGGCCGAGACTCTCGGGAAGGCGCTACGTGAGTCCCTACGGCTCCGACCGCTCGCCGCGGCGCCCGATGCGGCGGAAGCTGCTGCAGGCGCTGACTGCGGGCGTGGTCCTGGCGACCGCCACTGGTTGCTCGTATACATGGAAAGACTTCCCCCGCCTCGGAATGCCGACTCCGGTAACCGAGGAGGCACCGCGCATCCTCTCCCTGTGGCAGGGATCCTGGGCGGCCGCGCTCATCACGGGCGTTCTGGTGTGGGGCCTGATCATCTGGAGCGTCATCTTCCACCGGCGCAGCCGGACGAAGATCGAGGTCCCGGCGCAGACCCGGTACAACATGCCCATCGAGGCGCTGTACACCGTGGTCCCGCTGATCATCGTCTCCGTGCTCTTCTACTTCACCGCGCGTGACGAGTCGAAGCTGCTCGCCCTCACCCCGAAGCCGGCGCACACGATCAACGTGGTCGGCTTCCAGTGGAGCTGGGGCTTCAACTACGTCGAGGACGTCGACGGCGACGCGAACACCCCCAAGCCGAGGGCGCTGCCCAAGGCCGAGGGTGCGAACGGGTCCGAGCCGACGACGATGACGCAGGTCCCCAAGGAGCTCGACTCCATCCCGGACCGCTTCACCAAGGACTTCCCGGCCGGCGCCGAGGGCGTCTACCAGAAGGGTGTCCCCGGCGACCGCAACCCGCAGACGGGGAACCCGGGGCCGACCCTCTTCCTGCCCAAGGGCGAGAAGGTCCGCTTCATCCTGTCGTCCAACGACGTCATCCACTCCTTCTGGGTGGTCCCCTTCCTGTTCAAGCAGGACGTCATTCCGGGCCACACCAACGTCTTCGAGGTCACCCCGACCCAAGAAGGCACCTTCATGGGCAAGTGTGCCGAGCTCTGCGGCGTCGACCACTCCCGGATGCTCTTCAACGTCAAGGTGGTCTCGCCCGAGAAGTACCGGGCGCACCTGAAGGAGCTTGCGGAGAAGGGGCAGACCGGTTTCCTCCCGGCCGGCATCAAGCAGACCGACCCGGCCCGGAACGCGGAGACGAATAAACTGTGAGCATCCTCAACGAATCCCAGGGTGCCGCCGCAGCTGACTCGTACGAGAACGAGCTGCCGGTACGGCGCAAGCAGCCGGGCAACGTGGTCATCAAGTGGCTCACCACCACCGACCACAAGACCATCGGCACGATGTACCTGGTCACGTCGTTCGTGTTCTTCATCATCGGCGGGATCATGGCGCTCGTCATGCGCGCCGAGCTGGCCCGTCCGGGCACGCAGATCATGTCGAACGAACAGTTCAACCAGGCGTTCACGATGCACGGCACGATCATGCTGCTGATGTTCGCGACGCCGCTGTTCGCCGGATTCGCGAACTGGATCATGCCGCTGCAGATCGGTGCGCCCGACGTGGCGTTCCCGCGGCTGAACATGTTCGCGTACTGGCTGTACCTCTTCGGCTCGACCATCGCGGTGGCCGGCTTCGCGACGCCGAACGGCGCCGCCGACTTCGGCTGGTTCGCCTACTCCCCGCTGTCGGACGCCGTCCGCTCGCCGGGCATCGGCGCCGACATGTGGATCATGGGTCTGGCCTTCTCGGGCTTCGGCACGATCCTCGGCTCGGTCAACTTCATCACCACGATCATCTGCATGCGCGCGCCCGGCATGACGATGTTCCGCATGCCGATCTTCACCTGGAACGTCCTGCTGACCGGTGTCCTGGTCCTGCTGGCCTTCCCGGTGCTCGCCGCCGCGCTCTTCGCGCTGGAGGCGGACCGCAAGTTCGGTGCGCACGTCTTCGACGCGGCCAACGGCGGCGCCCTGCTGTGGCAACACCTCTTCTGGTTCTTCGGACACCCAGAGGTGTACATCATCGCGCTGCCGTTCTTCGGCATCATCTCCGAGGTCATCCCGGTCTTCTCCCGCAAGCCGATGTTCGGCTACATCGGTCTGATCGGTGCGACGATCGCGATCGCCGGCCTCTCGGTGACCGTGTGGGCCCACCACATGTACGTCACCGGCGGTGTGCTGCTGCCGTTCTTCTCCTTCATGACCTTCCTGATCGCGGTACCGACCGGTGTTAAGTTCTTCAACTGGATCGGCACCATGTGGAAGGGCTCGCTGTCCTTCGAGACACCGATGCTCTGGGCCGTCGGCTTCCTGATCACCTTCACCTTCGGTGGTCTGACCGGCGTCATCCTGGCCTCGCCCCCGATGGACTTCCACGTCTCCGACTCGTACTTCGTCGTCGCGCACTTCCACTACGTCATCTTCGGCACCGTGGTCTTCGCGATGTTCTCCGGCTTCCACTTCTGGTGGCCGAAGTTCACGGGCAAGATGCTGGACGAGCGCCTCGGCAAGATCACCTTCTGGACGCTGTTCGTGGGCTTCCACGGCACCTTCCTGGTGCAGCACTGGCTCGGCACCGAGGGCATGGCGCGTCGTTACGCGGACTACCTCGACGCCGACGGCTTCACCGCGCTGAACACGATCTCCACGATCAGCTCGTTCCTGCTCGGCCTGTCGATGCTGCCCTTCATGTACAACGTCTGGAAGACGGCGAAGTACGGGAAGAAGATCGAGGTCGACGACCCCTGGGGCTACGGCCGTTCGCTGGAGTGGGCCACGTCCTGCCCGCCCCCGCGGCACAACTTCCTCACCCTGCCGCGGATCCGTTCCGAGTCCCCGGCGTTCGACCTGCACCACCCGGAAATCGCGGCCCTCGACCACCTCGAGGACCACCACGGCGTCGGTGCCGCTGCCGTCACCGGTGGCAAGGAGGCCGGCAAGTGAAGATCCAGGGCAAGATGTTCCTCTGGCTCTCCTTCTTCATCCTGATCATGGCCGTCGTGTACGGCGTGTGGTCGAAGGAGCCCGTAGGCACCACCGCGCTCTTCCTGGCCTTCGGCCTGAGCGTGATGATCGGCTACTACCTGGCCTTCACGGCCAAGCGCGTCGACGAGATGGCCCAGGACAACCTGGAGGCCGACGTCGCCGACGAGGCCGGCGAGCTGGGGTTCTTCGCCCCGCACAGCTGGCAGCCGCTCTCGCTGGCCATCGGTGGCGCGCTCGCCTTCTGCGGCGTCATCTTCGGCTGGTGGCTCATGTACTTCTCGGCACCGGTCATCCTGATCGGCCTGTGGGGCTGGGTGTACGAGTACTACCGCGGTGAGAACCAGAACCAGTAGCAGCACCCTCGCGACGGCGTCGTGAGGCACCTGGGGCCCGGACACCTCTTCGGAGGGGTCCGGGCCCCTCGTTTGCAGTCACCCCGCGCGCCGTAATTGTCATATCTTCATAGCGTTAGCTCCATGAACCACTCACCGCGTCTTTGGACGGTAGTCGGCTGCTCCCTGCTGGTCGCGTCCCTCGGGGCCGGGGCCACCGCGTGCGGGTCGGGCGGCGACGATCCGCTGTCCGCCCGCCCGTACGACGCGGGCGACCAGATCGCCTTCAACCAGGCCCCCGGCGGCCGCCCCGTGGACCCCGACAAGCCCCTCGAGGTCACCGCGAAGGGGGGTGAGGGGCGGATCACCGACGTGACGGTCGTGGACACCCACGGCCGCCGCCTGGCGGGCGAGCTGTCCGCCAAGGGGGACCGCTGGCACAACACCGTCCCGATGGCCGCCGGCGTCCGCTACACGGTCACCGTGAGCACCGAGAACGCCAAGGGCGCTCCGGGGCAGCGCACGGCCGCTTTCGAGACCACCCCGGCCAAAGGCGTCCTCAAGGTCGAATTCGGCCCGGAGGAGGGCAAGTACGGCGTCGGGCAGCCCCTCACGGCCGAACTCAGCGAACCCGTCAAGGACAAGGCCGCCCGCGCCGTCATCGAACGGGGCCTCGCCGTCGACGTCCCCTCCGGCGTCGAGGGCGCCTGGCACTGGGTCGACGACAAGAAGCTCCACTACCGGCCGAAGGAGTACTGGCCCGCCAACTCGACCGTCTCCGTACGGAGCAACCTGGAGGGCGTCAGGATCTCCGACCACCTCTACGGGGCCGCGGCCAAGCCGCTGAAGCTGGAGATCGGCGACCGGGTCGAGGTCACCACCGACGCCTCCTCGCACTACCTCACGTTCCGGCGCAACGGAGAAGTGATCAACAGCATTCCGGTGACCACCGGCAAGCCCGGCTTCTCCACCCGTAACGGGGTGAAGGTGGTGCTCGGCAAGCAGTACTTCGTCCAGATGCGCGGGGACACCGTCGGCATCGGCGGCAGCGAGTACTACAACCTGCCCGTCTACTACGCCACGCGCGTCACCTGGAGCGGTGAATACGTCCACGCCGCGCCGTGGTCCGTCGGGTCCCAGGGCTACGCGAACGTCAGCCACGGCTGCACCGGCATGAGCACCGGCAACGCCGCCTGGTTCTACGAGAACATCACCGAGGGCGACATCGTCAAGGTGATCAACAGCATCGGCGACGACATGGACATCTTCGGCAACGGCTTCGGCGACTGGAACATGGACTGGAAGGACTGGCGCCAGGGCAGCGCGCTCCTGAAGGACACCCAGGAGGGCCGCTCCCCGGTCGACCAGACCCGCCTGCGGCCGACGGTCTAGCTGTATTGCCCCCGGGGCCCCGGCCGGCTCACCCGCACGTGTGGACCCGGACCGAACAGGACCGGGGATTCCCACGGACGGGTGAGCCGCAGGGTGCCCGCAGCCTTGCCCGCAGGGGTGACGTCAGGCGGCGGACGAGGCCAGCCGGGCCCGCAGGAGGGCCGCCAGGGAGTCCGCGAACGCGACCGGGTCCACCGGAAGGGTCACCGCGGCGTCCGCGCGGCTCCAGGTGGCCAGCCAGGCGTCCTGGGGGCGCCCCATGAGCAGCAGCACCGGGGGACACCGGAAGATCTCGTCCTTGATCTGCCGGCACACGCCCATGCCCCCGGCCGGCACCGCCTCGCCGTCCAGCACGCACACGTCGATGCCGCCCGCGTCCAGCGCCGACAGGACCGCCGGAAGCGTCGCGCACTCCAGGAACTCGACCGGCGGCAGGTCCGAGGCCGGCCTGCGCCCCGCTGCCAGCCGCACCTGCTCCCGGGTGCCCGAGTCGTCGCTGTAGACCAGAACCCGCGCAGTCGCCCGCATTTCGTTCCTCCACGTGTCACGTGAATCACGTTGATGTTCATGGGGTATCCCCGGCGGAGCCAGGGGAACGGATGCTACTCCTCCCGATGCGCCGCCAACATCGGTTCGGACAGGCTCGCGAGCGGCGTCCGGAGGGTGATCTGATGGGCCGTTCGGGCCTTGCACACGCCCCGGACACTCCGAACGGCACCCCCCGGGGTGAGGGCGGGATAAGCGACCGACATAATGTCGGTCGTGGCGACAGCAACGACAGTAGATACCGGGCACGCGCACCCGACGGTCAACAGGCCGAACCTCGTCAGCGTCGGAACCATCATCTGGTTGAGTTCCGAGCTGATGTTCTTCGCGGCCCTCTTCGCGATGTACTTCACCCTGCGATCCGTGACAGGCACCGAGTACTGGACAGAGCAGGCTTCGGCCTTGAATCTGCCCTTCTCGGCGACGAACACGACGATCCTGGTGCTTTCCTCGCTCACCTGCCAGCTCGGCGTATTCGCCGCAGAGCGCGGTGACGTGAAGAAGCTCCGGACGTGGTTCATCATCACGTTCGTCATGGGTGCGATCTTCATTGGCGGCCAGGTGTTCGAGTACACCGAGCTGGTCATGCACGAGGGCATGAGCCTCTCGTCCGGTCCGTACGGCTCGGTCTTCTACCTGACCACCGGCTTCCACGGGCTGCACGTGACGGGCGGTCTCATCGCCTTCCTGCTGGTCCTCGGCCGGACGTACGCGGCCAAGAGGTTCACCCACGAACAGGCCACGTCGGCCATCGTCGTGTCCTACTACTGGCACTTCGTCGATGTCGTCTGGATCGGCCTCTTCGCCACGATCTACCTGATCAAGTAGCGAGTACGTCACCGGGCGCGACCCGGCACTCCATCCAGACACACCGACGCAGAAGATCCTGACACCGGGGTAATCCGTGAAAAAGCTCTCCGCACGACGACGCCATCCGCTGGCGGCGGTTGTCGTTCTACTCTTCGCGCTGGCGGCCACCGGGGGGCTGTACGCCGCCTTCGCCCCCGCGGGCAAGGCGCAGGCCGATGAAACCGCCCAGTCCCTCGCCATCGAGGAGGGCAAGAAGCTCTACGCCGTCGGCTGCGCAAGCTGCCACGGAACCGGCGGTCAGGGTTCCTCTGACGGCCCGAGCCTGGTCGGCGTCGGCTCCGCGGCCGTCGACTTCCAGGTGAGCACGGGCCGCATGCCCGCGCAGCAGCCCGGCGCCCAGGTGCCGAAGAAGCCCGCGATCTACTCCCAGGAGCAGATCGACCAGCTGGCCGCGTACATCGCGTCCCTCGGAGCCGGCCCGATCACGCCGACCGGCAAGCAGTACGACCCGGCGGGCGCCGACATCGCCAACGGTGGTGTGCTCTTCCGCAACAACTGCGCGCAGTGCCACAACTTCACCGGCGAGGGCGGCGCGCTGACGAACGGCAAGTACGCCCCGAACCTCGAGGACGTCTCGCCGAAGCACATCTACGAGGCCATGCTCACCGGCCCGCAGAACATGCCCTCCTTCCCGGACAGCACCATGCCGGAGAAGCAGAAGAAGGACATCATCGCGTACCTCCAGAACGTGAACGGTGACAAGTCGACGAACCCCGGTGGGCTCAAGCTCGGTGGCCTCGGCCCCGTCTCCGAGGGACTGTTCGGCTGGATCTTCGGTCTGGGTGCGCTGATCGCTGTCGCCGTCTGGGTCGCGGCCCACACCGCTAAGGCCAAGAAGTCATGAGTAGCCAAGAGATTCCCGAAAAGAAGCACCTGCCGAGCGAGCAGGGCGACGCGCACCACGGTGGCGTCGCGGTCGCGGACGACCCGTTCGCCGACCCGGGCCTTCCGGTCCACAAGCCCCGTATCCAGGACATCGACGAGCGGGCGGCGAGGCGCTCCGAGCGCACTGTCGCGTTCCTGTTCACGCTCTCGATGCTGGCCACGATCGGCTTCATCGCGGCCTACGTGATCTTCCCGGTAGACAAGATCGTCTACATCTTCCCCATCGGGAAGGTGAGCGCGCTCAACTTCTCGCTGGGCATGACGCTGGGCACGGCGCTCTTCTGCATCGGCGCGGGCGCGGTCCACTGGGCCCGCACCCTGATGTCCGACGTCGAGGTCGCCGCCGAGCGCCACGAGATCGCGGCTCCGCCGGAGGTCAAGGCGCAGGTCCTGCAGGACTTCGCCGACGGCGCCCGCGAGTCCGGCATCGGCCGCCGCCCGCTGATCCGCAACACGATGATCGGTGCGCTGGCCATGCTGCCGCTCTCCGCCGTCGTGATCATGCGCGACCTGGGGCCCCTGCCCGAGGACAAGCTGCGCAAGACCATCTGGGCCAAGGGCAAGCTGCTGATCAACGACAACACGGACGAGCCCCTGCGTCCGGAGGACGTCCTGGTCGGTTCGCTGACGTTCGCCCGGCCGGAAGGCCTGGACGAGCACGCGCACGACTTCCAGACGCAGATCGCCAAGGCCGCCCTGATGATCGTCCGCATCCAGCCGGACGACATCAAGGACAAGCAGGAACTGGAGTGGTCCCACGACGGGATCGTGGCCTACTCCAAGATCTGCACCCACGTCGGCTGCCCGATCAGCCTGTACGAGCAGCAGACGCACCACGTGCTCTGCCCGTGCCACCAGTCCACCTTCGACCTCTCCGACGGCGCCCGAGTCATCTTCGGCCCGGCCGGTCACGCGCTTCCGCAGCTGCGGATCGGCGTGAATGACGAAGGCTTCCTCGAAGCGCTCGGCGACTTCGAAGAGCCCGTCGGTCCTGCCTTCTGGGAGCGCGGATGAGCACTGCCACTACGAATTCATCACCCGCGGGCGCGGCGGGCAAGCCGGGGCGCAAGGCCCCGGCCGGCGAGCGCGTAGCCGACTGGGCGGACGGCCGCCTGGGGATCTACGGCCTCGCCAAGGCCAACATGCGCAAGATCTTCCCGGACCACTGGTCCTTCATGCTGGGTGAGATCTGCCTCTACAGCTTCATCATCATCATCCTCACGGGTGTGTACCTGACGCTGTTCTTCCACCCGAGCATGAACGAAGTCGAGTACCACGGCTCGTACGTGCCGATGCAGGGCGTCCTGATGTCCGAGGCCTTCGCCTCGACGCTGGACATCAGCTTCGACGTCCGCGGCGGCCTGCTGATCCGCCAGATCCACCACTGGGCCGCGCTGATCTTCGTCGCGGCGATGCTCGTGCACATGATGCGCGTGTTCTTCACGGGCGCGTTCCGCAAGCCGCGCGAGGTCAACTGGGTCTTCGGCTTCCTGCTGCTGGTCCTCGGCATGTTCACCGGATTCACCGGTTACTCGCTGCCGGACGACCTGCTGTCGGGTACCGGTGTCCGCTTCATGCAGGGCGCCATCCTGTCCGTCCCGGTCGTCGGCACGTACCTGTCGATGTTCCTGTTCGGCGGGGAGTTCCCGGGCGGCGACTTCGTCGCGCGGTTCTACTCGGTGCACATCCTGCTGCTGCCCGGCATCATGATGGGCCTGCTGGTGGCCCACCTGATCCTGGTCTTCTACCACAAGCACACCCAGTTCGCGGGCCCCGGCAAGACGAACAACAACGTCGTCGGCATGCCGCTGCTGCCCGTCTACATGGCGAAGGCCGGAGGCTTCTTCTTCCTGGTCTTCGGTGTGATCGCGGCCATCTCGGGCATCGCGTCGATCAACCCGATCTGGGCGCTCGGCCCGTACCGCCCGGACCACGTGTCCACCGGTGCGCAGCCCGACTGGTACATGGGCTTCTCCGAGGGCCTGATCCGTGCCATGCCGGGCTGGGAGGTCAACCTGTGGGGCCACACGCTCGTCCTGGGCGTCTTCATCCCACTGGTGATCTTCCCGCTGGTGCTGGCCGCGATCGCGGTGTACCCGTTCATCGAGTCCTGGGTCACCAAGGACGACCGCGAGCACCACATCCTGGACCGTCCGCGCAACGTCCCGACCCGTACGGCCTTCGGTGTCGCCTGGCTCACGTGGTACGTGATCCTGCTCATCGCCGGTGGAAACGACATGTTCGCGCAGTACTTCCACCTGTCGATCAACTCGATCACCTGGTTCGCGCGGATCGGCTTCTTCGTCGGCCCCGTCATCGCCTTCGTGATCACCAAGCGCATCTGCCTCGGCCTCCAGCGCCGGGACCGCGACAAGGTGCTGCACGGTCGCGAGACCGGCATCATCAAGCGGCTCCCGCACGGTGAGTTCGTCGAGATCCACGAGCCGCTCTCGCAGGGTCAGCTGCACAAGCTCACCTCGCACACGCAGTACAAGCCGGCCGAGATCGGCCCGACGGTCGACGAGAACGGTGTCGAGCGCAAGGTGGGTGCCCTGGAGAAGCTGCGCGTCAAGCTCAGCAAGGGGTACTACGCCGAGGACAGCCAGATTCCGAAGCCCACGGTGGAGGAGTACAAGGAGATCCAGAGCGGCCACGGCCACCACTGATCCTCCGTACCACGTTGTGAGGGACTGATTTCGGTCAGTCCTGGTGTCGCCACGGTGAGAGCCCCGTCCATTGTCCGGACGGGGCTCTTTGCCGTAACCGGGGCTGGATAGGCTGGAGCCCTTCCGATCGACGTGGAATCCCACCAGCAGCAGGAGCGGACCATGAACGTGGTGACCCCGGCAGGCGGCGACAGCGCGGCGGCCCGTGGCTGGCCGGGCGTTCTCGACGCCCTGCTGACCGGCCAGGACCTGCGCGCCGACGACACCGCCTGGGCCATGGACCGGATCATGCGCGGCGAGGCCACCGACGCCCAGATCGCCGGCTTCGCCGTCGCGCTGCGGGCCAAGGGCGAGACGGTCGCCGAGATCACCGGCCTCGTCCGGACCATGTACGAGCACGCCAACCTGATCGAGGTGCCGGGCCGGACGGTCGACATCGTCGGCACCGGCGGCGACGGCGCCAGGACGGTGAACATCTCGACGATGTCGGCGATCGTGGTGGCCGGAACGGGCGCCAAGGTGGTCAAGCACGGCAACCGGGCCGCGTCCTCCGCGAGCGGGTCCTCGGACGTCCTGGAGAAGCTCGGCGTCAACCTCGACCTCACCCCGGCGCGGGTGGCGGAGGTCGCGGAGGAGGCGGGCATCACCTTCTGCTTCGCGGTGAAGTTCCACCCGGCGCTGCGGCACGTGGCGGCCGCCCGCAAGGAACTGGGCATCCGCACCACCTTCAACTTCCTCGGCCCGCTGACCAACCCGGCGAAGGTACGGGCCCAGGCCACAGGCGTGGCCGACGCCCGGATGGCCCCCATCGTCGCCGGCGTCCTCGCGGAACGCGGCTCGTCCGCCCTGGTCTTCCGCGGCGACGACGGCCTCGACGAGCTGACCACCACCGCGACCTCGCGCGTCTGGTGGGTCCGTGACGGGAAGGTCGCCGAGCAGGCGTTCGACCCGCGCGACGTGGGCATCGGCCTGGTGGACGTGTCCGCGCTGCGCGGCGAGGACGCCTCGTACAACGCTGACGTCGCCCGCCGGCTGCTGGCCGGTGAGACGGGTCCGGTGCGCGACGCGGTCCTGCTGAACGCGGCGGCCGCCCTGGTGGCCCTCGACCCCGGTACGGGAACGCTTGAGGAGCAGATCCGGGCCGGCATCGCCCGTGCGGCGCAGGGCGTCGACTCGGGCGCGGCCCGGGGGGCCCTGGAGCGCTGGGTGGCGGCGAGCAACGCGTAGCGGCCGGGAACGCCCCGCCGGGCTGATCGTTTCGAGCCAAGACCCCGGTCCAGCATGCGGACCGGGGTCTTGCGCGCAGGGGATCATGTGGCAGGATGCTGACCAGGTCACGAGTGACAGCGTTTAGGCCCCGGCTTGCTGTCCGGCAACCCTCCTTCCGTGGCGGGGTGCCCCGGGTGATGACCAGGCCGTAGGCAGCGAGGTCTACGGCAAGCGCGGATCCCTCGACACCAGGGGTCCTGGTCTCTCGAGGAGCGTTTTCCGTGAGCAAGCGAATGCGATAGGGCGAATCCGCCCCCTCTTCACCCCTCGGAACAGGGTCACCTCCGCGTACCCGGTTCGCTGCGAGGACCTTCCCGTACCCCGGACGGCCGCAGAGCCGTACCCGCGTACGGGCACACCGAAGCCATTCACCCCTGCCTGCCGGGAGATACCGCCATGTCCGCATCCCTGAACGCCGCTGCCGCCACCACCGTTGCCGTTGCCGTCGACCCCGCCTGTGCCGAGCCGCTGCAGGTCCTCGGCCGGGACGTCACCGTCCCGCTCGTCACCGGCGGCGAGGTCACCTACGCGGCCCTCGACTACGCGGCCAGCGCCCCGGCCCTCCAGCGGGTCTGGGACGACGTGGCGGCGTACGCCCCCTACTACGGCAGCGTGCACCGCGGCGCCGGCTACCTCTCCCAGCTCTCCACCGACCTGTTCGAGCAGAGCCGGGTCACCGTCGCCGGGTTCCTCGACTGCCGCCCCTCCGACCAGGTGATCTTCACCCGGTCCACCACCGACTCCCTGAACCTGCTGGCCGCCGCGCTCCCGGCCGACTGCCAGGTCTTCGTCTTCGAGACCGAGCACCACGCCTCGCTGCTCCCGTGGACGAACGCCCGCGTCACCTACCTCAACGCCCCCCGCACCCCCGGCGAGGCCGTCGCCACCCTGGAGCGGGCGCTCGCCGGCCGCACCGCGTCCGTCGAAGAGGGCTACGGTCCGGCCCTGGTCTGCGTCACCGGCGCCTCCAACGTCACCGGCGAGCTGTGGCCGGTCAAGGAGCTCGCCGCCGCCGCGCACGCCCACGGCGCGCGGATCGTCCTGGACGCCGCCCAACTGGCCCCGCACCACCCCGTGTCCGTCCAGGAGCTGGACGTGGACTGGGTCGCCTTCTCCGGGCACAAGCTGTACGCGCCCTTCGGCTCGGGCGTGCTCGCCGGCCGCGCGGACTGGCTGCAGGAGGCGGACCCGTACCTCGCCGGCGGCGGCGCCTCCCGCAAGGTGGCCCGCCGGGAGGACGGCGGCGTGGACGTCGAGTGGCACACCACCGCCGCCCGTCACGAGGCCGGTTCCCCGAACGTCATCGGCGTCTACTCCATCGCCTCCGCCTGCAAGGCCCTGACGGAGGCCGGCTTCGACAGCCTGGTCGCCCGCGAGCGCCACCTCATCGCGAAGGTCCGCGAGGGCCTGGCCGAGGTGCCCGCGGTGCGCGTCCTGTCCCTCTTCGGCGACGACGCCCCGCGCGTCGGCGTCATCTCCTTCGTGGTCGACGGCTGGAACAGCTCGCACTTCGCCGCCGCACTGTCGGCCGAGTACGGGATCGGCGTGCGCGACGGCCTGTTCTGCGCCCACCCGCTGGTCCGCACCCTGCTGGGCAGCGAGCCGCAGGAGCCGGGCGAGTGCGGTGCGCCGGAGGCCGCTCCGGGGGAGCGCTCGCTGAACGCCATCCGCGTCAGCTTCGGCGCCGGCACCCCCGACGAGCACGTCGAGCGCTTCGTACGGGCGGTGCGGGAACTGGTCGCGGACGGCGCCAAGTGGCGGTACCGCACGGAAGAGGGCCGCTGCGTCCCGGCGGTCTGACCACCCGGCGGGGGCCGTGGAGGCGCCGCGTGCGCCGGGCCGGAGCGACCGGAGCCGCGCGCCGGAGCCGCGCGCCGGAGCCGCGCGGCCCCCGTGAACCGCGCCGCAGGCGTCAGGCGTCCAGGCCGATGGCGAAGGCGGCTTCCAGGTCGTGCTGGGAGTACGTGCGGAACGCGACGTGAGTGTCCGTTCCCTCGACGCCCGGGATCTTGCTGATGCGGCCCGGGATGATGTCCGCCAGGTTCTCGTGGCGGGCCACGCGGACCAGTGCGATCAGGTCGTACGTACCGGTGACGGAGTAGACCTCGCTGACGCTGTCCAGCGCGGCGATGGACTCGGCGATCTCGGGGATGCGGTCCACGCTGGTCTTGATGAGCACGATCGCGGTGATCACGGCTGGCTGTCTCCCTCGGTGGCCGTCGCTGGTCGCCTCACTCTAGTCGCACCCCGGTAGCGGACCCACGCGCAGAGGAAGCCGAGCGAGAAGCCCACCAGGTGGGCCAGGTAGGCGACCCCGGGGCCGCTGCCCGCGCGGTGCGCCGCCACCCACTGGAGGGCGAACCAGAACAGCAGCACGATCCAGGCGGGGAAGCGCAGCGGCAGGAAGAACAGGAACGGGAACAGGCTCGTCACCCTGGCGCGCGGGAGCAGGTAGAGGAAGGCGCCCAGGACCGCGGAGATGGCGCCGGACGCGCCGACCAGGGTCTGGGAGGACTCCGCGTTCGCCGCCGCGTACGCCGCCAGGGCCACGTACCCCGTACAGACGTAGAAGGCGAGGAAGGTGAGTCGGCCCATCCGCTCCTCCGCCATCGCGCCGAAGACGTAGAGGAAGAGCATGTTCCCCAGCAGGTGCAGCCAGCTGCCGTGGACGAACAGCGCGGTCAGCGGGGTCAGCCAGGCGCGGGGCGTGCTCGTGAAGAGCTCGTCCGGGACCACGCCCCAGCGGCGGAAGTAGTCCGTCCCGGCCGCCAGCAGCCCGTCGCCCGTCCCGTAGGAGGGGTTCAGCCCGGAGGCCGGGCTCAGTACGAACACCACACCGCAGCCCGCGATCAGCGCGTGGGTGACCACCGGTCCCCGGGCAGCCTCGCGCAGGGTCCGCCACCTTACGATCATGTGCCAGAGCATGACGCAAGGAGCCCCACCTGAGGCGGTGGCAGGCCGTAGGGTTACGAGCTGCGGTCCGGCGGCCCGCGCAGACGGCCGCGCGGACCGCTTTAATTGAAACAGCTACGAAGGAGAGAGCGGCCTGATGACGGTTCCCCTGCCGACCGACACCACCCGGTGGCGCTGCACCCTGTGCGGCAACCTCACGCGGTTCGACGTCACCCGCTCGTCGAAGGTCGTGGAGTACGTCCACCTGGACCTCGCCGGGGAGCCCAAGGTCGAGGAGCGGGAGGTGGTCAATGAGACCATCGAGTCGGTCCGCTGCCGCTGGTGCAACGCGGTGGACCAGATCGAGCTCGTGGACAGGCCGGGCGCGGACTCCTGACGGAGCCCCGCCCACAGGTAGATCACGGTAGGGGTGACGGATTGTGGAGCCAGCAAGCGGCGCTGAGCCGGCCGACGCGGCCGGCGACGCCGCCGAGGTGCTCGACCGCCCGCTGCCGGAAGGCGTGCGGCGCCGGGTCGTCGCGCTCGTCTCGGACGCCTTCGGCGGACTGACGGTCGCGGACCTCCCGGCGCAGCTGCGCCAGTACGCCCGCTTCACCCCGACCCGGCGCGCCAAGTTCGCGGGCACCGCCATGGCGGCCGCGGTCGAGACCGACGGCGTGTTCCGCGGCAGGGTCGCCGAGAAGCTGCGCGAGGCCCAGGCGGACCTGGCCGGGGCGCTGGAGTCCGGCGCCCCGCCCGCCGCCGCCGATCCGCTCGACGTGGCGGCGGCCGCCTACGTCCTGCGCCCGGCCGGCTGGGTCAAGCTGGTGGCCGCCGCGGGCGAGGAGGCGCACCGCGCCGACGCCGAGCGGGCCGACGAGGAGACCCGGCGCGAACTGGACCGGCTCCGCGAGGAGCTGTCCCACGTACGGGAGCTGCAGCGCTCGGGCGGCGAGCAGGTGCGCACCGAGCTGGAGGCCTCGCGCAAGGAAGCGGAATCGCTTCACCGCAAGCTGCGCAGTGCCCTGAGCGACGTCAAGCGCGGCGAGGCGGCCCTGCGCAAGGTGAACGCGGAGGTCGACGGGATCCGCGGCGAGGCCGCCACCCGGGTGGCCGCCGCCGAGAGCGAGACCCGGCGCCTCAAGTCCCGTCTGGCGGAGGTGGAGACGGCGCTGGAGACCTCGCGCCGGGCCACCCGCGAGGGGCGCAGCATCGAGGACATGCGGCTGCGGCTGCTGCTGGACACCGTGCTGGACGCGGCGGCCGGGCTGCGCCGCGAGCTGGCGCTGCCGCCGGTCAGCACCCGGCCGGCGGACACCGTGGACGCGGTGGAGCCGGGCCGGATGACGCCGAAGGACATCGCGGCGCGCGCACTCTCGGAGACCGATCCGGCGCTGCTGGACCAGCTGTTGGCGCTGCCCCAGGCGCATCTGGTGGTCGACGGCTACAACGTGACCAAGACGGGCTACCCGACGATGCCGCTGGAGAAGCAGCGGCTGCGGCTGCTGGGCGGGCTGTCGATGCTCGCCGCGCAGACCGGCGCGGAGATGACCTGCGTGTTCGACGGGGCGGAACTGGCGGCCCCGGTGCTGCTCGCACCGCCGCGCGGGGTGCGGGTGCTGTTCTCCAAGGCCGGGGTGACGGCGGACGAGCTGATCCGCCAGCTGGTGCGGGCGGAGCCGACGGGCCGGCCGGTCGTGGTGGTCTCCACGGACCGGGAGGTCGCCGACGGGGTGGCCAAGGCCGGGGCGCGGCCCGTGACGTCCGCCTTGTTGCTGAAGCGGCTTTCGCGCGTTTCGTAACCCCTGGGTTGAATGCCGGAATTGATGGAGGGCCGGGAGAACGTACCGTCAAGTCCTCGGCACACAGCGTGCGCTGTAGGTAAAGAAGCTGGTCGGGGACCAAGTTTTTTCTCTGCGGGATTTGAACTGATCACAGCGAGGTCACTATGGTCTGTTCAAACCTTCGTGCGGTAGGTCACTCATCCGGGGTGACGGCGGAGGCGCTGCCGAGTTGCGTCCTTCGGCGGCTCGAGGAAGAAGGAGCTCGCCTTCGTGGCGTCCCACCGTCGACCCAAGCAGCCGACCCGCGCTCGCGTGACCGTACTGACCGCCACGGCCGCCGCCGCCGTCGCCCTCTCCGCCCAGGGCGCCTCGGCCGCCCCGGCGAAGCCGGGCAAGGACGAGGTCAAGTCCCAGGTCGACGCGCTCTACGAAGAGGCGGAGCAGGCCACCGAGAAGTTCAACGGGGCCAAGGAACGCCAGGAGAAGCTCGAAAAGGAGATCGGGCAGCTCCAGGACCAGGTCGCGCGTGGACAGGGCGACCTCAACGAGCTGCGCAGCACGCTCGGTTCGATGGCCAGCGCCCAGTACCGGGGCGGCGGCATCGACCCCTCCCTCGCGCTCTTCCTCTCCGCCGACCCGGACAGCTATCTCGACAAGGCGGCCTCCCTCGACCACCTGAGCGGCAAGCAGGTCGAAGCCGTCCAGAAGATCCAGGCCAAGCAGCGCAGCCTCGCGCAGCAGCGCCAGGAGGCCTCCGGCAAGCTGGCCGACCTCGACGCGACCCGCAAGGAGCTCGGCGAGAAGAAGAAGGTCTCGACGGACAAGCTCGCCGAGGCGCAGGCCCTCCTGAACACGCTGACGGCGCAGGAGCGCACGCAGCTCAAGGAGGAGGAGACCAAGGCCAGCCGCAGCGCCGGCGAGCGCGTGGACCTCGGCGACGTGAAGCCCTCCGGCCGGGCCGGCGCCGCTCTCGCCGCCGCGAGGACCAAGCTGGGCACCGCGTACGTCATGGGCGCCACCGGCCCCAGCGCGTACGACTGCTCCGGGTTGACGCAGTGGGCCTACAAGCAGGCCGGCGTCAGCATCAGCCGCACCACGTACACGCAGGCCAACGACGGCAAGCGCGTCAGCCGCAGCGAGCTCCAGCCCGGTGACCTGGTCTTCTTCTACGGAGATCTGCACCACGTGGGCCTCTACGCGGGCAACAACATGACGCTGCACGCCTCCAACCCGCGCGGCGGCATCAAGTACGAGTCGATGGACAACATGCCGTTCCAGTTCGGCGTCCGCGTCTGACCCTCCCGGCCGGGGACGCGCCGCGGACCGCCCATCCGGGCGAATTCAGAGGTCGCCCCCCGACCGCACGCCCCGCCGGTGACCTGCGTCTCCTGCGGGGCGTCGCCATGTGCGCCCTCCGGAGGTCGTTGGCCGGTGCGTGGTCGCGCCGCTACTGTCTGCCAGCGCGGAACCCGGTACACGGCCGTCCACGGGGGGCGGACCCGGGTCCCGCTCAGCGGAAGGGAGCGGTTTCACGTGGCGTCCCATCGCCGGCCCGGCCCCAGCGGCCTCACCGGCCTCGAACGGAACACGAAGGTCACCGTCCTGACCGCCGTCGCGGCGACGGCCGCGGTCGCCCTGGCCGGAGCCCCCGCCGGCGCGGCCCCCGGCCTCCCGCACGAACCCCCGGCCGGCAGCCGCGCCCAGGTCGACCGGCTCTTCGAGGAGGCCGAGCAGGCCACCGAGCGCTTCAACGAGGCCGGGGAGAAGGCCGGCCGGCTGCGCTCCGAGGTCAACCGGGCCCAGGACGCGATCGCCCGCGGCCAGGACCGCATCAACACCATGCGGGGCGTCCTAGGCGCCTTCGCCGGGGCCCAGTACCGCGGCGGCTCCATCGACCCCGCCCTCGCGCTGATGCTCTCCGAGGACCCCGATGACTACCTCGCCCGCGCCGCCGTACTGGACCGGCTGACCGGACGTCAGGCCCGCCAGCTCGACGAACTCCGCGAGGAACAGCGGCGGCTCGGCCAGGAACGCCGGGAGGCCTCGCGCAAGCTCGGCGAGCTCGAAGGGCTGCGGGCCGACGTGGCCCGGCACAAGCGGTCCGTCACGGCGAAGCTCGCGGCCGCCCGGAGGCTGCTCAACGCCATGCCCTCCGGGGAGCGGGCCGACTTCGAGCGCGCCTCGCGCTCCGGCGGGCGCGCCGAGGGCCTGCCCGACCCGTCCTCGGCCGGCCCCTCCTCGGGCCGCGCCGCGACCGCCGTGATGGCGGCCCGGGCGGCGGTCGGCCGGCCGTACGTGTGGGGCTCCACCGGCCCCTCCGGCTTCGACTGCTCCGGGCTGATGGTGTGGTCGTACCGGCAGGCCGGGGTCTCCCTGCCGCGCACCTCGCAGGCCCAGCGGCACGCCGGCCGGCAGGTGCCGCTGTCGCAGGCGCAGCCGGGCGACCTGGTGACGTACCGCTCCGACGCCAGCCACGTCGGCATGTACGTGGGCAACGGCCAGGTGGTGCACGCCCCGTATCCCGGGGCCCGCGTGCGCTACGACCCGGTCGGCATGATGCCGGTGTCCTCGGTGACCCGCCCCTGACCGACGCCGGGCGGCCCGTGCGGGCGGTCCGTGCGTGCGAGCGGTCCGTGCGTACGATCGGCTGGTGTCCCCGGGTCCCCGCGCCGTCCGTGTGCTGCCGCTCCTGCTGTGCCTCCTGCTGTGCCTGTCGCCGGTGGCCGGGTGCGGTGGGCGGCCCCCGGCCGGCGGCGCCGAGCGGGACGTCCGGCGGGCCGTGGCCGACTGGTCGCGGGTGCCGCCGGAGCGGCTGGCCGGGATCCCGCTGGAGGGCTGGGCGTACGAGGTCCGCTCGGTGCGGCTGGACGGCGCACGGGCCCTGGTGCGGGCGGAGCTGCGCTACCGGATCTCCGGCTACGACCCGGCTCCGGACGGCTCCGCCCGTGAACTCGAACTCGCCGGGGACGGCGCGACCTGGCGGGTGCTGGCCGACCGGCCCGCCCCCGGCGCGCCGCGGCAGCTGTGGGACCAGGGGCCGGTGTCGGTGGTCCGGGGCGCGCACGCCCTGGTCCTGGGCGGCGCCGGGCAGGACGCGGACGTCCTGCGGGGGATCGCCGCCGAGGCCGACCGGGCCGTGCCCGCGGCGGGCGCGGCCTGGCCCCGGCCGTGGGCGGGGCGGGTGGTGGTGCTGGTCCCCGGCTCGCTGGAGCGGATGGCGGAGCTGCTGGGCCGGCCGGCCGACGCGTACCGCGGGCTCGGCGCCGTCACCACCGGGCGGGTGGGCGGGGGACCATCCCCCGCCGACCGGGTGGTGGTCAACCCGGAGGGGTACGCGGAGCTGAGCGCGGCCGGCCGGCGGATCGTGCTGACCCACGAGGTCACGCACGTCGCCACCCGGGCGGCGACCTCGGCCACGACCCCGCTGTGGCTCTCGGAGGGCTTCGCGGACTGGGCGGCGTACCGGGGCGGCGGCACCACCCCGGAGCAGGGCGCTCCGGCGCTGGCCCGGGAGGTGCGGCGGGGCGGGCCGCCGGGGGAGCTCCCGCCGGACGGGGCCTTCGCCTTCGGCGGCGAAGCGGAGGCGGTGGCCCGCGCGTACGAGGGCGCCTGGCTGGCCTGCCGCCTGATCGCCGGGCGGTGGGGCGACGCGGCGCTGGTCGCCCTGTACGAGCGGGCGGGGCGCGAGCCGCTGGGGACGGCCCTGCGGGAGGTGCTCGGAACGGATCCCGAAGGGCTGCTGAAGGCCTGGCGGGAGGCCCTGGACAACGAGCTCCGCCGCCCCCCGGGGAGGGTCCGGTAGGGTCGCTGGCGATGCACAAGACGCTGATCGTCACCAACGACTTCCCGCCGCGCCCGGGCGGCATCCAGGCCTTCCTGCACAACATGGCGCTGCGGCTGGATCCCGACCGGATCGTCGTCTACGCCTCGACCTGGAAGCACGGTGCGCAGGGTCGCGAGGCCACGGCCGCCTTCGACGCCGAGCAGCCCTTCCAGATGGTCCGGGACCGGACGACGATGCTGCTGCCGACCCCAGGCGTGACGCGGCGGGCCGTGGGCCTGCTGCGCGAACACGGCTGCGAGTCCGTGTGGTTCGGGGCGGCGGCGCCGCTCGGGCTGATGGGCCCGGCGCTGCGCCGGGCGGGCGCGCGGAGACTGGTCGCGACCACCCACGGGCACGAGGCGGGCTGGGCCCAGCTGCCGGCGGCGCGGCAGTTGCTGCGGCGGATCGGCGAGGGCACGGACACGCTGACCTACCTGGGGGAGTACACGCGTTCGCGGATCGCCTCGGCGGTGACGGACCGGGCGGCGTCCCGGATGGTGCAACTCCCGCCGGGGGTCGACGAGAAGACCTTCCACCCGGGCTCGGGCGGCGCGGCCGTCCGGGCCCGGCTCGGGCTGTCGGACCGGCCGGTGGTGGTGTGCGTGTCCCGGCTGGTGCCGCGCAAGGGGCAGGACACGCTGATCGAGGCGATGCCGCGGATCCTCGCGGCGGTGCCGGACGCGGTGCTGCTGATCGTGGGCGGCGGACCGTACGAGGCCGACCTGCGGAAGCTGGCCGCCTCCACCGGCGTCGCGGACTCGGTGGTCTTCACCGGGGCCGTCCCCTGGTCGGAGCTCCCGGCCCACTACGGGGCGGGGGACGTCTTCGCGATGCCGTGCCGCACCCGGCGGGGCGGGCTGGACGTGGAGGGGCTCGGCATCGTCTACCTGGAGGCCTCGGCGACGGGCCTGCCGGTGGTCGCGGGCGACTCCGGCGGGGCGCCGGACGCGGTGCTGGACGGCGAGACCGGCTGGGTGGTCCGGGGCGGCTCCGCCGAGGACTCGGCGGACCGGATCACGGCCCTGCTGCTGGATCCGGAGCTGCGGAGCCGGATGGGCGCCGCGGGCCGGGCCTGGGTCGAGGAGAAGTGGCGCTGGGACCTGCTGGCGGACCGGCTGCGGGAGCTGCTGTAGCGCTGCCGTTGCGCTGCCGCTGGGTCTGGCGGGTTTGGCGGGCGTCGGTCGGGCGGTCGCGTCCGCGGCGCCGCTGCGGGGGCTCCGCCCCCGGACCCCCACGCCTCAAACGCCGGCGGGGCTGGATCGGCCCGGGCTCCCACGCCTCAAACGCCGGCGGGGCTGGAGTTGCCCCGGGCTCCCGCGGCTCGCGCGCCGACGGGGCTGGAGTCGCCCCGGGCGCCGCGTGGTGCTGCCGGGCGGAGACGCGTCTGACTGTCTCTCAGATGGGTGGCGGCGCCGTGTATGGCCGGGCGGCCGCAATCCGCTCATGATGCGGCCATGACACCCAATCTGACGCGCCGTCACATCCTCGGACTCGGCGCCCTCCAGACCGCCGCAGCACTCGGCTTCACCCGGATCGGGGCCGCCTCCGCCACCGCCGTGGAGCCGGCCGCCGTACCGTACGCACCGGCCATCGTCGTCGGTTCCGGTTACGGCGCCGCCGTCGCCGCCCTGCGCCTGGGGCAGGCGGGCGTGCGTACCGTCGTCCTCGAAATGGGCCGCCTCTGGGACACCTCGGGGCCCGACGGCAAGGTCTTCCCCTCCACCTCCGCGCCGGACCACCGCTCCATGTGGTTCCGCACCCGCACCGAGGCCCCGCTCGCCCAGTTCCTCTGGCTCGACGTGGTCAACCGCGACATCAGCCCCTACCCCGGCGTCCTCGACCGCGTGAACTACGGCGACATGTCCGTGTACGTGGGGCGCGGGGTCGGCGGCGGATCCCTCGTCAACGGCGGGATGGCGCCGACGCCCCGCCGCTCGTACTTCTCGCAGGTGCTGCCACGGGTCGACGCCGACGAGATGTACGGCACGTACTACCCCCGGGCCCGCGCGATGCTCGGCGTCAACGACATCGACCCGGCCTGGTTCGAGTCCACCGAGTGGTACCGGTTCGCCCGGACCTCCCGCCGGCACGCCCACAACACCGGCCTGAAGACCGTGTTCGTCCCCAACGTCTACGACTTCGAGCACATGAAGCGCGAGGCGGCCGGTACCGCGCCCCGGTCCGCGCTCGCCGGGGAGGTCATCTACGGCAACAACCACGGGAAGAAGAGCGTCGACAAGACGTACCTCGCCGCCGCGCTGGGCACCGGCAACGTCACCATCGAGACCATGCAGCGCGTGGTCGCCGTACGCCCCGACCCGGCCGGCGGCTACGTCCTCACCGTCCGCACCAGCGACCTCGCCGGACGGGTCACCCAGGTCCGGGAGCTCGGCTGCCGGCAGTTGTTCCTCGGCGCCGGCAGCCTCGGCACCACGGAGATCCTGCTGCGCGCCCGCGAGACGGGGGCGCTGCCCGGGCTGGGCGCCGAGGTCGGGCGAGGCTGGGGACCCAACGGCAACGTCATGACCGCCCGCGCCAACCACCTGTGGGACACGGTCGGAGCCAACCAGGCCACCATGCCCGCCCTGGGCATCGACGACTGGGACAACGCCGCGAATCCGGTCTTCGCCGAGATCGCCCCGCTCCCCATGGGCTTCGAGCACTGGATCTCGATGTACCTGGCCATCACCAGGAACCCGGAGCGCGGCCACTTCACCTACGACGCCGCCACCGACTCGGCCCGGCTCGCCTGGCGGCGCGAGCAGAACGCGCCCTCGGTCAACGCGGCCAAGAACCTCTTCGACCGCATCAACCGGCGCAACTTCACCGTGTACCGGCACGACCTCTTCGGGGGGAACAAGGCCTTCGCCGACACCTTCACCTACCACCCGCTGGGCGGCTGCGTCCTCGGCGAGGCGACCGACGACTACGGCCGCGCCAAGGGTCACCGGGGGCTGTACGTCGTCGACAGCTCCCTGATCCCCGGCTCGCTCGGGGTCAACCCCTTCGTGACCGTCACCGCGCTCGCGGAGCGGAACATGGCGCGGATCCTCGCCGAGGACCCGCGCTAGCGAGGAGGCCTCAGCCCCGGTACAGCGCCTCGATCTCGTCCGCGAAGTCCTTCGCCACCACGTTGCGCTTGAGCTTCAGCGACGGCGTGATGTGGCCCGACTCCTCCGTGAACTGGGAGGGCAGAATGCGGAATTTCCGCACCGATTCCGCTTTGGAAACCGCCGCGTTGCCGTCGTCCACGGCCTGCTGGACGGCGGCGACCAGGTCGGCGTCCTCGCGCAGCTCCGCGGCCGTCACGCCGGCCGGCTTGCCGTGCTCGGCGGCCCACCGGCCGAGGAACTCCTCGTCGATGGTGACGAGCGCGGCCACGAACGGCCTCGCGTCGCCGACCACCATGCACTCCGCGACCAGGGCGTGCGCCCGGATCCGGTCCTCGATCACCGCGGGGGCGACGTTCTTGCCGCCCGCCGTGACGATGAGCTCCTTCTTGCGGCCGGTGATCGCGAGGTAGCCGTCCTCGTCGAGGGTGCCGACGTCACCGGTGTGGAACCAGCCGTCGGTCAGCGCCTCGGCGGTCGCCGTCTCGTTCTTCCAGTAGCCGGTGAAGATGTGCTCGCCGTGCAGCAGCACCTCGCCGTCGTCCGCGATGCGCACCACCGAGCCCGGCAGGGGCTGCCCGACCGTGCCGATCTTCTGCTTGTCCCACGGGTTGAAGGTGGTGGCCGCGCAGGACTCGGTCAGGCCGTACCCCTCCAGCACCGTGAAGCCGATGCCGCGGAAGAAGTGGCCGAGCCGCTCGCCGAGCGGGGCGCCGCCGGAGATCGCGTACTCGCCGCGCCCGCCGAGGACCGCGTGCAGCTTGCCGTAGACGAGCTTCGAGAAGAGCTTGTGCTTGAGCTTCAGCCCGAATGACGGCCCGCGCGGGGTGTCCAGCGCCCGGCTGTACGCGATCGCCGTCTCGGCGGCCGCGTCGAAGATCTTGCCCTTGCCGTCGGCCTGGGCCTTGGCGCGCGCCGAGTTGTAGACCTTCTCGAAGACGCGCGGCACACCGAGGATCAGCGTCGGGCGGAAGGACTGCAGTTCGTCGGTCAGGTTCTTGATGTCCGGTACGCAGCCCAGCCGGATCGGCGCCAGCACGGCCGCCACCTCCACCAGGCGTCCGAAGACGTGCGCGGCCGGGAGGAAGAGCAGCACCGAGCACTCGCCGGTCTTGAAGAGCGGGCTCAGCCGCTCCACCGCGTTGCCGCACTCGGCGAAGAAGTTCCGGTGGGACAGCACGCAGCCCTTGGGGCGGCCGGTGGTACCCGAGGTGTAGACGATGGTGGCCGGGTCGTCGGCGTTCGCGAGACCGCTGCGCTCGTCGGCCTCGGCGTCGGAGACGGCGGTCCCCGCGGCCTTCAGCGCGTCCAGGTCGCCCCGCTCGATCTCCCAGACTTCGCGCAGGTCCGGCAGCCGGTCGCGCAGGGAGGCCACGGCGTCGCCGTGCCCGGGGCTCTCGACGACCGCCGCGACGGCGCCGGAGTCGCCGAGGATCCACTGGATCTGCTCGGGGGAGCTGGTCTCGTACACGGGGACGGTGACGCCGCCCGCGCTCCAGATCGCGAAGTCGATCAGCACCCACTCGTAGCGGGTGCGGGAGATCAGGGCGACCCGGTCTCCCGGGCGGATGCCGGCCGCCATCAGGCCCTTGGCCGTCGCCCGGACCTCGGCGAGGAACTCGGTGGCGGTCACGTCCTGCCACCGGCCGTCGACCTTGCGGCTCATGACGGCGGTGTCGGGATGCTGAGCGGCGTTGCGGCGGATGAGATCCGTCAGGTTCCCGTCCGACGGGACCTCGTACAGGGCCGGAAGACTGAACTCGCGCAAGACTGCTGCTCCTCTGGGCGCCATCGCCACTGTGTGGACCGACCGGACGTTACCCACCGGTAGTGGGTTCCGGATAGAGGGAACCGGCCAGATGTTCCCTGCGTCACATGACGCGCACGTGTCCTGCCGACAGTAGTCGACCCCCCTGACGACTCGGAAGTAACCGCAGGTCCGGACCCTCCGCCGGTTCCCCTACCCCGCGCCCCCGGGCGCCCCTAGGGTGGCGGCATGGGTGGCAGGAAAAGCGGTACACGAGTCCACGTCGTCAGCGACGTCCACGGCAACACCGAGGCCCTCGCCCGGGCGGGGGACGGCGCCGACGCGCTGATCTGCCTCGGTGACCTCGTGCTCTTCCTCGACTACGCCGACCACTCGCGCGGCATCGTCCCCGACCTCTTCGGCGTCGAGAGCGCCGACCGGATCGTCGAGCTGCGCACCGCACGCCGCTTCGAGGAGGCCCGGGCGTTCGGCCGCGAGCTGTGGGCCGGACTGGACCGCGAACAACTGATCGAGGACGCGGTGCGCCGCCAGTACGCAGGAATGTTCGCCGCCTTCCCCACCCCCACGTACGCCACCTACGGCAATGTCGACATCCCGGGTCTGTGGCCGGAGTACGCCGACCGCCCCGGCCTCACCGTGCTCGACGGGCAGCGGGTCGAGATCGGCGGCCGCGTCTTCGGCTTCGTGGGCGGCGGGCTGCCCTCGCCGATGCGGACCCCGTACGAGGTGGACGTCGAGGAGTACGCGGTCAAGGTGGAGGCGCTGGGCGAGGTGGACGTGCTGTGCTCGCACATCCCGCCCGAGGTGCCGGAGCTCTGCTACGACACCGTCGCGCGGCGCTTCGAGCGGGGCAGCGAGGCCCTGCTGGCCGCCATCCGCCGCACCCGCCCCCGGTACGCCCTCTTCGGGCACGTGCACCAGCCCCTGGCCCGGCGGATGCGGATCGGGGGCACGGAGTGCGTGAACGTCGGCCACTTCGCGGCGACCGGGCGGCCCTGGGCCCTGGAGTGGTGAGCGGGGCCCGGGGGCGGCGAGCCGCACGGTGACCGCCGCGGCGGGTGGCCGGTAGGGGAGGTGCTGGAGTGGCGGCGCCCGCACGCGCGGTAGCCTTCGAGCGGCGGCCCGAGGCCGCACACTTCCTCGAACACTCCCCGGAGGAGCGACCGCGATGGCGGAACACACCAGCTCAAGCATCACGATCGAGGCCTCGCCGGCCGACGTGATGGCCGTGATCGCCGACTTCGCCCGCTACCCCGAGTGGACCGGCGAGGTGAAGGAGGCCGAGGTGCTGGCCACCGACGCCGAGGGCCGCGCCGAGAAGGTCCGGCTGTTGCTCGACGCCGGCGCGATCAAGGACGACCACACCCTCGCCTACACCTGGAAGGGCGCGGACGAAGTCAGCTGGACCCTCGACAAGTCGCAGATGCTGCGCCAGCTCGACGGCTCCTACCTGCTGGCCCCGGTGGACGGCGGCACGCGCACCGAGGTCACCTACCAGCTGACGGTGGACGTCAAGATCCCGATGCTGGGCATGATCAAGCGGAAGGCCGAGAAGGTCATCATCGACCGCGCGCTGGCGGGGCTGAAGAAGCGGGTCGAGTCCACCTGACCCCCTGCGGGGACGCGTCCGCCGGGGCACCGCCCCCGGGCCCGGGGCCTCCTCCGGCAGCCGGGGGCGCAGGCTCCTGGGGCTCCGCCCCAGACCCCGCGCCTCAAACGCCGGCGAGGCTGGGTGTCCCGGCCGGGGATCCATGTGCCCGCCTGGGCGGGATGTGCCGGGCGTGGGCTGGATTGCCCGCAGGGCGATTCCAGCCCCGCCGGCGCTTGAGGCGCGAAGACCACCGAACCGGAGTAGCCGCACCATGCGCACCCTGCTGATCACCGGCCCCGGCGGGGCCGGGCGGACCACCGTGGCCGCCGCCACCGCCCTCGCCGCCGCCCGGCAGGGGCAGCGGGTGCTGCTGCTGTCCGGAGACCCCGGCGACCCGGTGGCCGCCCTGGTCGGCGGGCCGGCGGGACCGTCCGCCGAGGTCGTGCCCGGACTGCGGGCGGTCCCCGTGGCCGCCGGGTTCCGCGTGGCCCGGGTGGACTCCGGCGAGGAGTTCCGCGACGAGCTCGTCGCCCTCCAGGAACGCGGCTCCGCCCTCCTCGGCATGGTCGGCGCCCGCCCCCTCGGGGCCGAGGAGCTCACCGAACTGCCCGGCGCCGAGCAGTTCGCCCTGCTCCGCGCCCTGCGCCGGGCCGCCGCCGCTCCCGGCACCGACCTGGTCGTCGTCGACATGCCGCCGCTGCACCAGACCGTGGCCACCCTCGCCCTCCCCGCCCAGCTGCGCCGCTACCTCGCCCGGCTGCTCCCCGCCGAGCGGCAGGCGGCCCGCGCCCTGCGCCCCGTACTGGCCCAGCTGGCCGGCGTCCCCATGCCCGCCCAGTGGCTCTACGAGGCCGCCGCCCGCTGGGACGAGGAGCTGGCCGCCGTCCAGGCCGTCGTCGAGGCCGGCACCACCTCCGTCCGGCTGGTCGCCGAGCCGGGTCCGGCCGCCGGCTCCGCCCTGCGCACCGGAGCCCTCGGCCTCGCCCTGCACCAGCTGGGCACCGACGACCTCGTCGCCAACCGGCTCGCCCCGGCGGACTCCGCCGACCCCTGGGCGGTGTCCGTCGCCGCCCAGCAGCAGGCGTTCCTGCGCGAGCGGGACCCGGCCGTCCCGCTCCGGGAGCTGCCCCATCTGGGCCGCGACCCGCAGGGCCCGGACGACCTGGCGGAACTCTGCGCCCTGGCCGGTGGCGGAGGCCTCGCCCCGGGGCGGCCGGGCCGGGAGCACCGGGCCTGGCCCGTGGAGGACCGGCGCGCCGAGGACGGCGTACTCGTCTGGGCCGTACGGCTGCCCCACGCCCGCAAGGACGACCTCGACCTGATCCGCCGCGGTGACGAGCTGCTGCTCACCGTGGGCCCGTACCGCAGGATCGTTCCGCTGCCGTCCGCGCTGCGCCGCTGCACCGTCTCCGGCGCCGCCCTGGCCGAGGACGTGCTCCGCGTCCGGTTCACCCCGGATCCCGGACAGTGGCCGCGTACGTCCTGAAACCCGTACCGCCGTTCGGGTAACGTCGAAGGTAACCAGTACCGCCGCCCCGCAGTCGCAGCAGGAGAGTCCGCCATGAGCGAGGCCACCGACCGCCCCACCGACGACGACGCCTGGGCCAAGGCCTGCGCCGAGGACCTCGCCGCCGAGAAGGAGCGCCTGCGCGGGCAGCACGGCACCCGCGCGGGGACCACCGGAACCGCCGCGGAGGAGCTGTTCAGGCTCTTCGACGCCGTCGCCGACAAGGTGTCCGGGCTGAACAATCCGCTCCTCGGCGTCGCCGCAACGGGTGCCGTACGGCAGTTCGTCAACCAGGCCAAGACCGCCGCCCAGCCCGTCATCGAGCGCAACCCCGAGGTCTTCGACCACCTCGCGGCCGCCGGATCCGAGCTGCTCGCCGCCTACCGCTCCGCCGTCGGGGACCACGAGGCCCGCTGGACGCGCAACGAGCCCCCGGCGCCGCGCCGCGAGCCCGACCCCCGCGACGAGGGCCCCGACGCGGGCCCGGCCGAGCGGATCGATCTCGACTGAACCTCCGCCACCCTCGGGTACCGTTGCCCGTGGCGGGGTTTGACCGGAAACCGAGGGACTAATGGGACTCACCATCGGCGTCGACATCGGCGGCACGAAGATCGCGGCGGGCGTGGTCGACGAAGAGGGCACCATCCTTGAGACGTACAAGGTGCCCACCCCGCCGACCGCGGACGGGGTGACGGACGCGATCTGCGCCGCCGTCTCCGAAGTCAGCAGCAGCCACACCATCGACGCCGTCGGCATCGGCGCCGCGGGCTACGTGGACGACAAGCGCGCGACGGTGCTCTTCGCGCCGAACATCAACTGGCGGCACGAGCCGCTCAAGGACAAGGTCGAGCAGCGCATCGGCCTGCCCGTCGTCGTCGAGAACGACGCGAACTGCGCGGCCTGGGGCGAGTACCGCTTCGGCGCCGGCCAGGGCCACGAGGACGTCATCTGCATCACCCTGGGCACCGGCCTGGGCGGCGGCATCATCATCGGCAACAAGCTGCGCCGCGGCCGCTTCGGCGTCGCCGCCGAGTTCGGGCACATCCGGGTCGTCCCCGACGGCCTGCTGTGCGGCTGCGGCAGCCAGGGCTGCTGGGAGCAGTACGCCTCCGGGCGCGCGCTCGTCCGTTACGCGAGGCAGCGCGCCAACGCCACCCCCGAGAACGCGAAGTTCCTGCTCTCCCTCGGCGACGGCACCCCCGAGGGCATCGAGGGCAAGCACATCAGCCAGGCCGCCCGGCAGGGCGACCTGGTGGCCGTCGACTCCTTCCGCGAACTGGCCCGCTGGGCCGGCGCGGGCCTGGCCGACCTGGCCTCGCTGTTCGACCCGTCGGCCTTCATCGTCGGCGGCGGCGTCTCGGACGAGGGCGACCTCGTCCTCGACCCGATCCGCAAGTCGTTCAAGCGCTGGCTGATCGGCGGCGCGTGGCGACCGCACGCGCAGGTGCTCGCCGCCCAGCTGGGCGGGAAGGCCGGCCTCGTCGGCGCGGCCGACCTCGCACGCCAGGGCTGAGCCCCTCCTTTTGCCGTGACTGCCCGCCGCGCCCCCTGGGGGAGCGGCGGGCAGCTGCGTATCTTGCGGACATGGACCTGCTGCCCGCGCTGCCCAAGTCTCTTACGGAGCCCGACGGTTCTGCCGTGATCCGGGTACTCGGCTACAACATCCGCTCGCTGCGCGACGACGAGGAGGCACTGGCCCGGGTCATCCGGGCGTGCGCGCCGGACCTGGTGTTCGTCCAGGAGGCGCCCCGGTTCTTCCGGTGGCGCAAGCACGCGGCCCGGCTGGCCGCGAAGTGCGACCTGGTGGTGCTGGGCGGCGGAGCGACGGCGGCCGGGCCGCTGCTGCTCTGCTCGCTGCGGGCCTTCGTGGAGCGTACGGACGACGTACTGCTGCCCCTGACCCCGGGCCTGCACCGCAGGGGCTTCGCCACGGCCGTCGTCCGGTTCGGGGCGGCCCGGGTCGGGCTGGTCTCCGCGCACCTGTCGCTGGACCGGGCCGAGCGGGTGGACCAGGCGGGACTGCTGATGGACCGGCTCGCGGCGATGGACGTCCCGTACGGGATCGCCGCCGGCGACGTGAACGAGACCCCCGACGGGCCGGCCTTCGGACGCCTGGCCGCGGGCCTTCGGGACTGCCGGACGGTGGCGCCGTGGGGCGGGGAGCACACGTTCCCGGCGCGGGGCGCGGAGCGGCGCATCGACGCGGTCTTCGTGACGGGGGGCGTGGAGGTGCTGGCCTGCGGGGTCCCGGCGGGGCTGCCGGGGGTGGAGGCCGCGGACCTGGCGGCCGCGACCGATCACCTGCCGGTGCTGGCGGTGCTGCGGCTGCCGGCGGTGCGGTAGCCGGGGGCCCGGCCGAGGGGTGCGGTGCCCGCGTCGGTGCCGGGGTCTGGTGCGGGGGCCGCTGCCGGGGCTCCGCCCCGGACCCCGCGCCTCAAACGCCGGCGGGGCTGGAATGGTGCGCCTCCGGGGCCACCTCGCCAACGCCGGCAGGACTGGACGGTGCACCGGCGGGGCCGGAGTGGTGCGGCTCAAACGCCGGCGGGCTCGCCTCGCACGCCGGCGGGGCTGGATGGTGCGTCGGCGCTGGAACGTGCGCCGGGGCTCGGGTGGTGGCGGGCGGGGGCGGTGTGGGTGCTGCCCTCGCCCGCCGGGGGACTAGACGACCGCGCCGCGGCCCGGGTCGTCGTCCTCGTCGTCATGCGCCATGCGCCCCACCAGCGTCGCGAAGCCGCCCAGGAAGCCGCCGATGCCCAGCGTCGTGAGCCACCAGGTCATCTCCCACTGCAGCAGCACCGCCAGGAGCAGCAGCACGGGGCCGCCGACCACCGCGAGCCACGCGAACTTCGACGTCGTGTCCGACGGCGGCAGCTCCGGCTCCGGGGGCACGAAGTGGCCCTCCCCGGCCGCCGTCAGGTCGTCGTCCCCGGGCTCCGCGAGCGAGTGGTCCCGGGGGCCCGCCCCGCCCACGCCCGGCGCGAACACCACCGAGCTGCCCAGCGACGCCGCCGCCGGGGGCTCCGCGGCCGGGCCGGGGCCCGGGTCCGCCGACGGCTCCGGCTTCGGGTCCGCCGCGGACCCGGCCGCGGACTCCGCGTTCGCGTCGGTCTTGGAGCCGGTCTTGGACTCCGTCTTCGACCCCGCCTCGGGAGGCAGCGGCTTCACGTCCTCCTCCGGCAGCAGCAGGTTCTCGATCGGCTTGAACGGCCGGGCCCCCGGCGGGTCCGGCGGCTCCTGCCCGTACCCGGCGACGATCGCCGCCCACGCCGCCTCCTCGTCCAGCGGCGGAACCCCGCCCGACTGCTCCTCGTGCTCAGCCACCCGCCTCCGCCCCCTCCCTGCCCACGCTCTTCGCCAGCCGGCCGACGAACGCAAAACTGTCCGCGAAGATCCGCTCCGCGTCATGGTCCAACGTCGCGACGTGGTAACTCTGTTCCAGCAGGGTCTCGGTGACGTCCGTCGAGGAGACCCGCGCCAGGATGCGCGCCGAGTCGGCGGGCGGTACGACGTGGTCCTGCGGGCTGTGCAGCAGCAGCAGCGGCTGCGTCACCTGCGGCAGCTCCGCGTCGACCAGCTGCAGGAACTTGCGCAGCGAGTGCGCGGCGTGCGTCGGGACGCGGTCGTACCCGACCTCCTCCGAGCCCGGCTTCGCGATGTCGCTGGCGATGCCCGGCGTCGACCGGATGAAGTGCCTGGCCACCGGCAGGGCGACGGCGAGCGGGTCGTGGACCTTGTTGGCCGGGTTGACCAGGACCAGACCGCTGATCGCGTCCCCGTGCTTGGCCGCCAGCCGCAGGCTCAGCGCGCCGCCCATCGACAGCCCGAAGACGAACACCTGCGCGCACCGGTCCAGCAGCTCCCGCAGCGCGCGGTCCACCTCGGCGTACCAGTCCTGCCAGCCGGTGAGCTGCATGTCCTGCCAGCGCGTTCCGTGCCCGGGCAGCAGCGGCAGCGACACCGTGAGGCCCCGCCCGGCGAGGTACTCGGCCCACGGGCGCAGCGACTGCGGGGAACCGGTGAAGCCGTGGCAGAGGAGGACGCCGACCTCTCCGCCCTCGTGGCGGAACGGCTCGGCTCCAGGGAGGACGGGCACCAGGGTCTCCTTGATCATGATGTACGTCGGGTGGGGGCGTTGCTCTGTGTGACTTCACCGTACGCGACGGGGGTGGTACCGACCAGGGTCGTCGGGCCGCTCCCGGCTGAGCCAAGGGATAAGGTCTGTTCGACAGACACAGGAAGGCTTTCGAGTTGATCTACGGCGCAATGAAGTTCTCCATCGGCGGTTCGCTGAAGCTCGCCTTCAGGCCGTGGGTGGAGGGCCTCGAGAACATTCCCGCGGAGGGGCCGGCGATCCTCGCGAGCAACCACCTGTCCTTCTCCGACTCCTTCTTCCTCCCGGCCGTGCTGGACCGGAAGGTCACCTTCATCGCGAAGGCGGAGTACTTCACCTCCCCGGGCGTCAAGGGCAGGCTGACGGCCGCCTTCTTCAAGGGCGTCGGGCAGCTCCCGGTGGACCGCTCCGGCGCGCGCGGGGCCGGCGAGGCCGCGATCAAGAGCGGCGTCGACGTCATCGAACGCGGGGAGCTCTTCGGTATCTACCCGGAGGGGACGCGTTCACCCGACGGCCGCCTCTACCGCGGCAAGCCCGGAGGCCTGGCCCGTGTGGCCCTGGCCACCGGAGCGCCCGTGATCCCGGTGGCGATGATCGACACCGAGAAGATCCAGCCGCCCGGCAAGGTGGTCCCCAAGCTGATGCGCCCGGGCATCCGGATCGGCAAGCCGCTGGACTTCAGCCGCTACCACGGCATGGACGGCGACCGCTTCATCCTCCGCTCGGTGACCGACGAGGTCATGTACGAGATCATGAAGCTCTCCGGCCAGGAGTACGTCGACATCTACGCGACGGCGGCCAAGCGCCAGATCGCCGACGCGGAGAAGGCCGCGAAGGGCGACAAGAACGAAAAGGGCGACAAGGGCGCGCAGCCCGAAGGCAAGACCGAGTAGCGGCGGGCGGAACCGCCCGCGGGGGGTGGGGAGATGGCGAAGCGCGAACGCGTCGTGCGCATGTCGGTCGAGCAGCCGCTGTGGCGGGCCCTGACGGCCTACCGGCTGCTGACCATGGTCTACGCGGTACTGCTGTTCGCCGCCTCGTACCGGCAGTTCACCCGCCCCGCGGTCGCCATCGGCTACCTCTGCGTCCTCGCCGTGTGGACGTTTGCCACCTCCCCGCGGGTGGCGAACGCCGCCAGCTGCACCAAGCGATTCCTCGGCGCCGACCTCACCGTCGCCCTCGCCGGGATCCTGCTCACCCCGCTCGCCGACAGCCACGAGCGGATCGCGGGCGGCGGCCCGACCCTGCCCTCCATCTGGACGGCCGGTTCCGTCCTCGCCTTCGCCATCAAGGGCGGCTGGCGCTGGGCCGGGTTCGCCTCCACCTTCGTGGCCGCGGCCAACATCGTCATCCACGGCGGCGAACCCACCCGCGACACCCTGCACAACGTCCTGCTCGTGTGGGTCGCCTCGATCGCCATCGGCTACGTCGTCGAGGTCGCCCGGGCCAGCGAGGCCACCCTCGCCCGCGCCCTGGAGATCGAGGCCGCGACCCGGGAAAGGGAGCGCCTCGCCCGCGACATCCACGACGGCGTCCTCCAGGTCCTCGCCATGGTCCAGCGCCGCGGCACCGAACTGGGCGGCGAGGCCGCCGACCTCGGCCGGATGGCGGGGGAGCAGGAGATCGCCCTGCGCACCCTGGTCTCCAGCGGGCTGGTGCACCCCTCGCGGGTCTCCCGAGACGGGGCGCTCGGCGCGCTGGTGGACACGTACGAGGTGGAGGAGCCGGGCGACGGCGGCGAGCTGGACCTGCGTACGCTCCTGGCCCCGCACGCCGGTTCGCGGGTGAGCTTCGCCGAGCCGGGCACTCCGGTGCCGCTGCCGGTCCCCGCGGCGAAGGAGCTGGCCGCGGCGGTCGGCGCCGCCCTTGACAACGTGCGCAAGCACGCGGGGGACGGGGCCCGCGCCTGGATCCTGGTCGAGGACTGGGGCGACGAGGTGGTGGTGACCGTACGGGACGACGGCCCGGGCATCCCCGCCGGGCGGCTCGACCAGGCCGAGGGCGAGGGGCGGATGGGGGTGGCCCTGTCCATCCGGGGCCGGCTGCGCGACCTCGGCGGCAGCGCCGAGCTGGTGTCCGTCCCCGGGCAGGGCACCGAAGTGGAACTGAAAGTACCCAGGGGGAGGACGGACGAGAGATGAGCGAGCGCACCGACGTGAACGAACCGAACGCACCGCACGGGATCCGGGTCATGGTGGTCGACGACCACCCGATGTGGCGGGACGCGGTCGCCCGCGACCTCGCCGCCGCGGGCTTCGACGTGGTGGCGACGGCCGGCGACGGACCCGAGGCGGTCCGCCGGGCCCGCGCCACCACGCCCGACGTGCTGGTCCTCGACCTCAACCTGCCGGGCATGCCCGGGGTGCAGGTCTGCAAGGAGCTGGTCGGCGCCAACCCGGCGCTGCGGGTCCTGGTCCTGTCGGCCAGCGGCGAGCACGCGGACGTGCTGGAGGCGGTGAAGTCCGGCGCGACCGGCTACCTGCTGAAGTCCGCCGGCGCCCAGGAGCTCATCGACGCGGTCCGCCGCACGGCCGCCGGCGACCCGGTCTTCACGCCGGGCCTGGCCGGTCTGGTGCTCGGCGAGTACCGGCGCCTGGCCACCGACCCGGCACCGACCGCCTCCGACGAGCCGAAGGCGCCCCAGCTGACCGACCGGGAGACCGAGGTGCTGCGGCTGGTGGCCAAGGGGCTCTCGTACAAGCAGATCGCGGAGCGGCTCGTCATCTCGCACCGCACGGTCCAGAACCACGTCCAGAACACCCTGGGCAAGCTCCAGCTGCACAACCGGGTGGAGCTCGTCCGGTACGCCATCGAGCGCGGCCTCGACGACGCCTGACCGCCTCGAACGGAGCACCGCACGGGGCGGCGTACGGCGTACTGGTGTCCCCGTGCGGGTGAACGGACGGCACAACGACCCTGTGTTCCACGGGAATCGACCCCTCCAGGACCCTTGCTGTGACCTGTGTCACCACTAGCGTGACCGCCATGGCGAAGGGAGAACCCATGAAGGTCGGAGTGCTGACCGGCGGCGGCGACTGCCCCGGGCTCAACGCGGTGATCCGGGCCGTCGTCCGCAAGGGCGACCAGGAGTACGGGTACCGGTTCATCGGCTTCAGGAACGGCTGGCGCGGAGCCGTCGACGGAACCGCGGTGCCGCTCGACATCCCGGCCGTCCGCGGGATCCTGCCCCGCGGCGGCACCATCCTGGGCTCCTCGCGCACCAACCCGTTCGAGACGGAGAACGGCGTGCGGGCCATCAAGGACAACCTCGCCAAGTACGAGGTGGACGCGCTCATCGCCATCGGAGGCGAGGACACCCTCGGGGTCGCGGCCCGGCTGTACGACGAGTACGGCATCCCCTGCGTCGGCGTCCCGAAGACCATCGACAACGACCTCTCCGGAACCGACTACACCTTCGGCTTCGACACCGCCGTCGGCATCGCGACCGAGGCCATCGACCGGCTGCACACCACCGCCGAGTCGCACATGAGGGTCCTGGTCTGCGAGGTCATGGGCCGGCACGCCGGCTGGATCGCCCTGCACTCCGGGCTCGCGGGCGGCGCCAACGTCATCCTCATCCCCGAGCAGCGCTTCGACGTCGACCAGGTCTGCGCCTGGGTCGCCTCGCGGTTCAAGGCCAGCTACGCGCCGATCGTCGTGGTCGCGGAGGGGGCCATGCCCAAGGACGGAGACCTGGTCCTCAAGGACGCCACCAAGGACTCCTTCGGCCACGTCCGGCTGTCGGGGGTGGGTGAGTGGCTGGCCAAGGAGATCGAGGCGCGGACCGGCAAGGAGGCCCGTACGACGGTGCTCGGGCACATCCAGCGTGGCGGCACCCCCAGCGCCTTCGACCGGTGGCTCGCGACCCGCTTCGGGCTGCACGCGATCGACGCGGTGCGCGACGGGGACTTCGGCAAGATGGTCGCGCTCCGGGGGACGGACATCGTCCGGGTCCCGATCGCCGAGGCCACGGCGAAGCTCAAGACGGTGGACCCCGAGCTGTACCGGGAGGCCGGTGTCTTCTTCGGCTGACGTGGGGCGGCGCCTGCGGATCATGGGTCGTAAAGTGACAAACGGCCCATGATTCGACGTACGGGAGCAAGCGTGGAGATCCTGGCATTCGGTGTGACCGCCGACGAGAGGCCGCTCCTGGAGCGCGCCTTCGCGGGGCAGCACGAGGTCCGCTGCCTCGACGTCTTCCTCAGCGAGGACACCGCGCCCATCGCGGCGGGGTACGAGGTCATCTCCTCCAGCGTGAACGCCGACCTGAACGGCCGGGTGCTGCGGACCCTGGCGGCGGGCGGGACGAAGCAGATCGCCCAGCGGTCCACCGGCTTCAACAACATCGACCTCGACGTCGCGCTGCAGCTGGGCATGACGGTGAGCCGCGTCTCGTACTACTCCCCGTACTCGGTGGCCGAGTTCGCCTGGACGCTGGCGATGGCCGTGAACCGCCGGATCGTCCGGGCCTCCATCCGGACCCGGGACTTCGACTTCCGGCTGAACGGGCTGATGGGCCGGGACCTGCACGGCCGTACGGTGGGCGTCCTCGGCACCGGCAAGATCGGGGAGGCGTTCACCCGGATCGCGCACGGCTTCGGGATGAACCTGCTCGGCTGGGACGTGGCGCGCAACCCCGCGTGCGTCGAGCTCGGCATGAAGTACGTCGAGAAGGAGGAGCTGCTCGCCTCCTCCGACCTGGTCAGCCTGCACGTGCCCCTGCTGGACGCCACCCACCACATCATCGACGCGGACGCGCTGCGGATGATGCGCGACGACGCGATCCTGGTGAACTCCAGCCGGGGCGGGCTGATCGACACGGACGCGCTGGTCACGGAGTTGCGCGCGGGCCGCTTCGCGGGCGTGGGGCTCGACGTGTACGAGGCCGAGGCGGGGGTCTTCTTCCTGGACAAGTCCCTGGAGGCGGTGGAGGACGACACGCTCGCCCGGCTCGTCACGTTCCCGCACGTGCTGGTGACCTCGCACCAGGCGTACTACACGAGCGACGCGGTGGGGCAGATCATCGACACCACCGTCGCCAACGTGGCCGACCACCTGGCGGGCCGCCGCTCGGAGAACACCCTCGTCGCCCCGTACTGACCGGTGTCCCGCCGCGGCGGGACACCGGCGGGTACCACCTCGCCCGCCGGGTCGGAGTGGCGCACCAGCGTCGCCCCGACCGGCACCCGTACCGTGCCGTCGGCGGGGATGTCGGCGGCAGCCGCCGGAACAGCCGCGCTCCCGGATCTGGCGGAAGGGGACGAGGGCGAGGGAGGGGAGCGTGCGCACCGGAAGGTCGGCGAGGCGGTCGACCTCGTGGACCGGGCCGAGGAGCACCTCGACGGTGTCGTGGTCGCGGCCCGGGGTCCGGCGCCTGAGCAGGGCGAAGGGCGGGCCGGAGGCGTCGAGCAGCCGGTCGAGGCCGAACGGGTCGGGGCCGGGGCCGTGGGGAGACCGGACCGGTCGGGGGCGGACCGGCGGGGGGCGGACCGGCGGAAGTCGGGTCGGCTGGGTTCCATGGCGGGGTGTCCTTCCGGTGGGCTTCCGGGAGAGGGAAGGCCCGCGTCCGCGGAACGCGGAAGGCCGCCCCTCGGGGCGGCCTTCCGCGTCGATCGCGTCGTCTCAGGTACGCGCGAGAAGTGGGCCGCCGGGAGCGGGCCACCACCAGTTCTGGTTCGCGAGTGCGTACATGCGAGGACCCTCACCCACCCCCTGCGGCGGAGGCGAAGAGTCCGCCTCCCGCCGTGTCCGGATATCCGTCTCACGTTGTGGTCGGCGGGCCGGACGCGCCGTAGGACGCCGTAATGTGTACGGGGTGACCGTGAACGCTGAACCCCAAGCCCCCGCCGCCAAGGCGACCTGGCGAGACCTTCCCGCGGCGCAGCAGCCTTCGTACCCCGATGCCGAGGCCCTGCGCGCTGTCGTCGCGGACCTCGAGTCGTATCCTCCCCTCGTCTTCGCGGGTGAGTGCGACCAGCTGCGCGCCCGTCTGGGAGCCGTCGCCAAGGGCGAGGCGTTCCTACTGCAGGGCGGCGACTGCGCAGAGGCCTTCGACGCCGTGTCCGCCGACCACATCCGCGCCAAGCTGAAGACGCTGCTCCAGATGAGCGCCGTCCTGACGTACGCGGCCTCCGTGCCCGTCGTCAAGGTCGGCCGCATCGCGGGGCAGTACTCCAAGCCGCGCTCCAAGGACACCGAGACCCGCGACGGCATCACCCTGCCGACCTACCGCGGCGACTCCGTCAACGGCTTCGCCTTCACCGAAAAGGACCGGATCCCGGACCCCGACCGGCTGAAGCGCATGTACCACGCGTCGGCCTCGACGCTGAACCTGGTGCGCGCCTTCACCACCGGCGGTTACGCCGACCTGCGCCAGGTGCACGCCTGGAACCAGGACTTCGTGCGGTCCTCACCGTCCGGACAGCGCTACGAGCAGCTCGCGCGGGAGATCGACAACGCGCTGAACTTCATGAAGGCCTGTGGCACCGACCCGGCGGAGTTCAAGGCCGTCGAGTTCTACGCCTCGCACGAGGCGCTGCTGCTCGCCTACGAGGGCGCGCTGACCCGCACGGACTCGCGGACCGGCCGGCTGTACGACACCTCGGGCCACATGGTCTGGATCGGTGAGCGCACCCGCCAGCTGGACCACGCGCACATCGAGTTCTGCTCGCAGATCGCCAACCCGATCGGCATCAAGCTCGGCCCCACCACGACGGTCGACGAGGCGCTGACGTACGTGGACCGCCTGGACCCGGACCGCGAGCCGGGCCGGCTGACGTTCGTCGTCCGCATGGGCGCCGACAAGGTCCGCGACAAGCTCCCCGCGCTGGTCGAGAAGGTCACCGCCTCCGGCGCGACCGTCGCCTGGGTCACCGACCCGATGCACGGCAACACCTTCGAGGCGGCCTCGGGCCACAAGACGCGCCGTTTCGACGACGTGCTCGACGAGGTCAAGGGCTTCTTCGAGGTCCACAAGGCCCTGGGCACCCACCCGGGCGGCATCCACGTCGAGCTCACCGGTGACGACGTCACCGAGTGCGTGGGCGGCGGCGACGAGATCTTCGTCGACGACCTGCACCAGCGCTACGAGACGGCCTGCGACCCGCGGCTCAACCGCAGCCAGTCCCTGGACCTGGCGTTCCTGGTCGCCGAGATGTACCGGGACCAGTAGACCGAGCGGATCAGTACGTCATTTCGTACGAGGATGGGGCGCGGATCGATGTGATCCGCGCCCCATCGTCATGCCGGGGGCTTTTAGGGTTGCCTAACTTTGGGTACGGTTAGGTAAGCCTCACCGAACAGGGGATGGCCGCCGAACCACTCCGTTCAGGGAGGTGAACCGCGTGTACGTCTGCTCTTGCTTCGGGATCACCGACAAGCAGGTCAAGGACCACGCGGCGGCCGGGGCCTGCACCCCGCGCCAGATCGCCTCGGCCACCAAGGCCGGCACCGACTGCGGCTCCTGCGTGCGCACCATCCAGGGCATGCTCGGACGCGGCGCGTGCCCGCGCCGGGACCTGCTGGAGAAGGGCAACGCGGCGGCCGTGCTCGCCGCCGACGTGGAGCCGGCGCTCGCGCCGAACCTCGTGGAAGCCGCCTAGCATTCCGTAAGGCCGCAGGTCAGCTGGGCTGCTCGATGAGCTGCGCGATGTAGAGCGGCTCGCCCAGGGACTCGATGAGCTCCAGCTGGGTGTCGAGGTAGTCGATGTGGTGCTCCTCGTCCTCCAGGATGTCCTCGAAGAGACGGGCGGACGTGATGTCGCCCTTCCCGCGCATGACCTCGATGCCGCGCTTGAGGCGGTCGATCGCCTCGACCTCGACCTGGCGGTCCGCCTGGAACATCTCCGTGACCGTCTGCCCGACGCGCACGTGGAAGAGGCGCTGGTAGTTCGGCAGGCCGTCGAGCATCAGGATGCGCTCGGTGATCTTGTCCGCGTGCTTCATCTCGTCGATGGATTCTTCACGCGTGTACTTGGCGAGCTTGGTCCAGCCCTTGTTTTCCTGGATGCGGTAGTGCAGCCAGTACTGGTTGATGGCCGTCAGCTCACCGGTCAGCTGCTCGTTCAGAAACTCAAGGACCTCGGGGTCGCCCTGCATCGCAGAGGCTCCTTCCAGGCAGTGTCAACTATGTGACGGGGCAGGTGCGCGCATCCTTGCACCGCTGCCGGAGGCAGTCCAGTAAGTGCCTCCTTAGTGGGAGTTGCCGCGACTTGCCCGAATCGGGCCAGACCTGGTCATGACCACCCTGTCCCGTCTGTCACCATGGAGACATGGGTCAGCCGGAAAGCCGGGAATCTCCGGGAGCAGAGCAGTCGGAGCTTCCACCGGGGCAGCGGTTGCAGCGGGGCTGGCCGGTCACCCACTACGGCCCCGTACCCAAGTTCAAGCCGGACCGCTGGGAGTTCCGCGTCTTCGGCGCGACGGCCGACGGTGACAAGCACTGCTGGAACCACGAGGAGTTCGCGGCCCTGCCGTTCGACTCGGTCGTGGCGGACCTGCACTGCGTCACGAAGTTCAGCATGCTGGGCGCCGAATGGGGCGGGGTGCTGACCCGTACGATCCTCGATCTGGCGCCCCCGGCGCCGCAGGTCACGCACGTGATGGTGTGGGCCGAGTACGGCTTCAGCTCGAACATGCGGCTGGCCGACTTCGCCTCCGACCGGACCGTCTTCGCCACCCATCAGGGCGGTGAACTCCTCACCGCCGAGCACGGGTTCCCGCTGCGGCTGGTGGTTCCGCACCTGTACGCCTGGAAGGGCCCCAAGTGGGTCCGCGGCATCGAGTACATGACCGCCGACCGGCGGGGCTTCTGGGAGGAACGGGGCTACCACAACATCGGCGACCCCTGGCGCGAGCAGCGCTACTCCTACCAGGAGGAGCCGGGGGACGGCCCCGAGCTGTAGCGGGCTCCACCCTCAGTGGCGGTAGCGGTGGACGACCGCGTGACCCTTGCCGCGGCCGGCACGGACTCCGCGAGGTGGGCGTCCCCCACCCCGGGCCACAGCGCGATCACGCCGTTGTCGATCAGCTTCTGGATGTTCCCGCGCGGGCCCGCCGATCACCCCGACCCGCGGAGCTCCTTCAGCAGCGCCACGTCCGCCGCATGCCCTTCCGGGCCGCCCGGCGTCTCGGTGATCAGCGGTACGCCCGCCATCGCGGGGTGCGTGAACAGCTCCGCGAAGGCCTCCCGGCCGATGTGGCCGCGGCCGATGTTGGCGTGCCGGTCCCGGTGCGCGCCGACGGCCGCCTCCGAGTCGTTCGCGTGCACCAGCTTCAGCCGGCCCTCACCCACCGTGTCCACCAGCAGGTCCAGCGTCAGCTTCGTCCCGCCGGGCTCCGCCAGGTCGTGCCCGGCCGCGAAGACGTGGCAGGTGTCCAGGCAGATCCCCAGCATCGGGTGCCGGTCCAGCGCCTCGAAGTACGGGCCGAACTCCTCGGCCGTCGAGCACAGCGAGGAGCCCTGCCCGGCCGTGGACTCCAGCAGCAGGAACGGGTCGTCCTCGTGCGTCAGCTCGTCGAGCAGCGGCAGCATGTGCTCCCTGATCTGCGCGTACGCCGCCTCGCGCGGGCGGCCCCCGGTGGCCGATCCGGTGTGCACCACGACCCCGAGCGCGCCGATCTCCCGGCCGCGCCGCAGCGAGTGGCGCAGGGACTCCACCGACTTCTCCACGGTCGCCGCGTTGTGCGACCCGAAGTTGATCAGGTACGGGGCGTGCACGTACGCCGGGATCGACCCGGCCGCGCACGCGGCGCGGAACCGCTCGTCCTGCACCGGGTTGCCGGTCGGGGTGGCCCAGCCGCGCGGGTTGGCGACGAAGACCTGCACCGCCTCGGCGCCCATCTCGCGCGCGTAGGCGAGCCCCACCTTGGCGAGGCCGCCGGCGACCGGGACGTGCCCGCCCACCGGGTTGCGCAGGGCGGCGCGGCCCGCCCCGTCCTCGTGCGTCACGTGCTCCACGTACCCCTACAGCCCCTTGGTCCGGATGGTGATGGTGCTGCCCTCGGGGGCGTTCTGGCCGGCGTCCACCGACTGGAGCGCCACCGTGTTGCTGAAGGAGAAGATGGGCCGCTCCACCCGCACCTTGAAGCCCGCGCCCTCCAGGGTCCGGCGGGCCGCGTCCACGTTCTGGCCGGTCACGTCCGGCACCGGGAGCTGGCGGGGGCCCTTGGAGACGGTCAGGGTGACGACGTCCCCGGCCGCGGCCTGGGTGCCGGCGCCGGCCGACTGGCCGGCGACCGTACCGGGCGGGAGGGGGGAGTTGACCTGCTCGTCGGCCGCGGCCGACCGCAGCCCGGCGCCCTCCAGGGCGGTCCGCGCCTGTTCGAGGGGCAGGCCGGCCACGCTCGGCACCTCCACCGGGCGGCCCTTGCTGACCACCAGCGCGACCGCCGTGTCGGGGGCCCGCCGCTCGCCGCCCGCCGGGTCCGAGGCGATGACGGAGCCCTGCGCGACGTCCTGGCTGAAGGCCTGGGCGACGACACCGGGGGCCAGACCGGCCCGGGTCAGCTCGGCCTTGGCCTGCTCCAGCGTCCGGCCCTTCAGGTTGGGCACCGACACGACCTCCGGGCCGCGGGAGACGGTGAGCGTCACCGCGCCGTTGCCGCGGATGCGCCGGCCGCCCGCGGGATCGGAGTTCATGACCGTCCCGCGGTCGAAGACGTCGCTGAACTTCCGGTCGACGCGCTTCACGCCGAGTCCGGCCGCCGACAGCTGCGCCTTGGCCTGCTGCTCGCTCTTGCCGAGGACGTTGGGGACCTGGGTGAACTGGCCCGCGTTGATGTACCAGACGCCCGTGCCGAGGCCGAGCGCGAGCAGCACCCCGGCGATGACGAGGAGCGTCCCGCGGCGCGGGCCCCGGCGCTGGCGCCGTTCGGGCCGGCGCGGGGCGAGCGGGGGCGCCGGGCTCTCCAGCCGCGAGGTGCGGTCCGCGGGCCGCGGCGCGTCCACCGGGCGGGCGATCACGCCGGTGCGGTCCTCGGCGGCCGACCGGCCCTCGGGGCGGGCCCGCGGCGGCAGGGCGTCCAGTTCGGCGTCGCTGAGCCGGGCCCGGGTCTCGCGGGCCAGCCCCAGCAGGGACACCGCGTCGTAGGGCCGCAGCTCCGGATTGCGGGCGGCGGCCTGCGCGACGAGCTCGTCGAGCCCGACGGGAAGCCCGGGTACGGAGGCCGAGGGCGGCGGGACGTCCTCGTGGAGGTGCAGGTAGAGCACCTGCGCGGGGGTGGCGCCGACGTGGGGCTTGGCGCCGGTGAGCATCTCGTACAGGACGACACCGCAGGCGTAGACGTCCACGCGGGTGTCGGTGACGCCGTTCTCGATCTGCTCGGGCGCCAGGTACGAGACGGTGCCGAGGACGGAGCCGGTGGTGCTGGTGACGGCGTCGACACTGCGGACCAGGCCGAAGTCGGCGACCTTGACCCGGCCGTCGTCGCCGATCAGGACGTTCTCCGGCTTCATGTCGCGGTGGACGAACCCGGCCCGGTGCGCGGCGCCGAGCGCGGCGAGGACCGGTTCGAAGATGTCGAGCGCGGCCCGCGGCTGGAGGGCGCCGCGCTCGCGCAGCACGTCGCGCAGGGTGCAGCCGGAGACGTACTCCATGGCCAGGTAGACGTACGGCCCGTCCGTGCCCTGGTCGAAGACGGCCACCACGTTCGGGTGCGCGAGGCGCGCCACGGACTTCGCCTCCCGGATGAACCGGTCGACGAAGGCACCGTCCTCGGCGAGCTGCGGATGCATCACCTTCAGGGCGAGGATGCGGTCGAGGCGGGTGTCGACGGCCCGGTAGACCGTGGCCATGCCACCGGCCGCGATGCGCGCGTCGATGCGGTAGCGGCCGTCGAGTACGCGCCCGACGAGAGGGTCATCCAGGGTCGTGTCCACGCGCCGAGTGTACGAGCGGCGCGCGGTTGCCCGGGCCGCCCGGGGCGGCTTGCAGCCCAGCTGTGACGGATCCGACTGCGGTCCGTCGCCGGGTGTGAGCCCACGGCTACGGAGTCGCGCACCGCCGCGGGGCCGGCAGCCACCGGGCGGGCGCGGCACGGCCGCGGGGCCGCGCCGCCCGTACCGGCCGCGACGAGGCGCCCGGTCAGAAGGCCGGGCGCTCCGGGTCGAGGGCGGCGCGGCCCTCCGCGGGGGACGAGGCCTCGGCGAAGCGGCGCTGCGGGATTCGGCCCGCCCGGCGGGCCAGGCGCCCCGCCGACACCGCGTCCCGCATGGCCGCGGCCATCAGCACCGGCTCCTGCGCCCGTGTCACGGCGGAGGCGAGCATCACCGCGGCGCAGCCCAGTTCCATCGCCAGCGCGACGTCGGACGCCGTGCCGGCGCCCGCGTCCAGGATCACCGGGACCCCGGCCCGCTCGGTGATCAGCTCGAAGTTGTGCGGGTTGCGGATGCCCATCCCGGAGCCGATGGGGGAGCCCAGCGGCATGATCGCCGCGCAGCCCGCGTCCTCCAGCTTCCGTGCCAGCACCGGGTCGTCGTTCGTATACGGAAGGACCGTGAAGCCCTCGTCGACCAGGATCTCGGCGGCGTCCAGCAGCTCGATCCCGTCGGGCAGCAGCGTCCGTTCGTCCGCCACCACCTCCAGCTTGATCCAGTCCGTGCCGAGCGCCTCGCGCGCCAGCCGGGCCGTCAGCACGGCCTCGCCCGCCGTGAAGCAGCCCGCCGTGTTCGGCAGCACCGCGATGCCCAGCCCGGCCAGCACCGACAGGACGGAGCCCTGGACGGTCGGGTCGAGGCGGCGCATCGCCACCGTCGTGAGCTCGGTGCCGGACGCGACGAGCGCGCGTTCCAGGACGTCCAGGCTCGGGGCTCCGCCCGTGCCCATGATCAGGCGGGAGGAGAAGGTCCGGCCGCCGAGGGTGAACAGGTCGTCAGCCATGCCGCTCAGCCCCCCTGGACCGCGGTGAGGATCTCGACCCGGTCGCCGTCGCCCACCGGGGTGGCCGTCCACTGCCCGCGCGGGACCACGGTCTCGTTGAGCGCGGCCGCCACCCCGGAGGGGGCGGCCGTCAGGATGGCGACCACCGCGTCGAGGGTGGTGCCGGCCGCGACCTCGCGCGGCTCGCCGTTGACGGAGATGGTCATGCGTACGACTCCTGACGTGCGGCGGAGAACCGGCGGGGGCTGAAGGGGCGCGCGACCGGGGGCAGTTCGCCCGTGGCCAGCAGCTCCGCCATCACGTCGCCGGTGAGGGGGGTCAGCAGCACCCCGTTGCGGTAGTGCCCGGTGGCCAGGTGCAGCCCCGGCAGATCGGTGGGGCCGAGCAGCGGGGCGTTGTCCGGGGAACCGGGCCGCAGCCCCGCGCGGGTCTCGGTGAGCGGCAGCTCGGTGATGCCGGGCACCAGCTCGTGGGCGTCGCGCAGGAGCTCGTAGACCCCGCCGGCGGTGACGGTGGTGTCCCAGCCCAGTTCCTCGCTGGTGGCGCCGATGACCAGCTCGCCGTTCTCGCGCGGCACCAGGTAGACGTGGCTGCCGCGGACGACCGCCCGTACGGTCCGGGACAGGAACGCCCCGTACACCGCGGGCACCGTGAGCCGCAGCACCTGTCCCTTGACGGGCCGCACGGGGGCCGTGACCTCCGCCGGCACGCCCTCCAGCCGGCCGCTGAACGAGCCCGCCGCCAGGACCACCTGGTCGGCGAGGAGCTCCGTGCCGTCGTCGAGCACGGCGCCCGTCGCCCGGTCGGCGCCGACCAGCAGCCGCTCGGCCCGCGCCCGGTGGACGGCCACCCCGGCCCGCTCGCAGGCGGCCAGCAGTGCGGCCGCCAGCCGGCGCGGATCGACCTGGTGGTCGCCGTCCACGCGCAGGCCGCCGCGTACGCCGGGGGCCAGCATCGGCTCCAGGCGGCGGCACTCGCGTCCGGTGAGCCACTGCGACTCCAGGCCGCAGCGGAGCTGCAGGGCGTGCAGCTCGCGCAGGTGGAGCCGGTCGTCGGAGTCGAGCGCGACGGCGAGGGTGCCGCAGGCCCGGTAGCCGATGTCCAGGCCGCCGCTCGCCTCGGCCAGTTCGGCCGCGAACTCCGGATAGCGGGCGGCGGAGGCGAGCCCGAGGCCCAGCAGCGCCTCCTCGCCGTAGTGCAGCTCGGTGACGGGGGCGAGCATGCCCGCCGCGACCTGGGCCGCGCCGCCGCCGGGCGCCGGGTCGGCGAGCACGGTGGCGAGGCCGCGGCGGGCCGCCCGCCAGGCGGTGACGAGTCCGATGACGCCGCCCCCGATGACGAGGACGTCGGATCCCTTCCGGGACGTTCGAGATGAGTGCATGGGCGTCCAGCCCCTCCCTTCGCCGGCATGACCCGGATCAGGTTCGTACGGTCGGAGGCCGCCCAGCCTCCCTCTCAGCCCGGTGCGCCCGGACTCCCGCGATAGGTACGCCTGCCAGACTAACCCCGGGCCGGACGGCGGGTAAGGCGGCACCTGTTCCTGATGGGCCGTCAGAAGATTAGGCTGGCCGCGTGAGCGAGCAGACGGAACAGACACAGAGCGGCGTCGTCATCGTCGGCGCCGGAATGGCCGGCGTGCAGACCGCGGTCGCCCTGCGGGATCAGGGCTTCACCGGCCCCGTGACCCTGCTGGGGGCCGAGCCCCACCAGCCCTACGACCGCCCCCCGCTGTCCAAGGCGGTCCTGCTTGGCAAGGCCGAGGACTCCGCCTTCGACGTCGACTTCGAAGGGCTCGGCATCCGGCTCGCGCTCGGCACCGAGGTCACCGGGCTGCGGGCCGCCGACCGCGAACTGGACACCGGGTCGGGCCCCGTCCCGTACGACACCCTCGTGCTGGCGACCGGCGCCGTCCCGCTGACCCTGCCCGGCACCGAGGGCGTCCCCGGCGTGCACCTGCTGCGCACCCTCGACGACGCCGCCCGCCTGCGGCCCGTCCTGGCCGCCGCCGACCGCGCGGTCGTCGTCGGGGCCGGCTGGATCGGCGCCGAGTTCGCCACCGCCGCCCGCGGGGCCGGCTGCGCGGTGACCGTGGTCGAGGCGGCGGACCGGGTCCTGGCCGGAGCCCTGCCCGCCGAGGTCGCCGCACCGATGGCCCGCTGGTACGAGGAGGCCGGCGCCGAGCTGCTCACCGGCGCCCGCGTCGCCGGGATCGAGGGGGGCCGGGTCCTGCTGGCGGACGGCCGCAGCCTGCCGGCCGGCGCGGTGGTCGTGGGCATCGGCGCCCGCCCGGCCACCGGGTGGCTGGCCGGAAGCGGGGTCGAACTGGGCCCCGACGGCTCGGTCACCGCCGACGCCCACCTGCGCACCTCCCTGCCCGGGGTCTACGCGGTCGGCGACTGCGCCTCCTTCCCCTCCGCGCGCTACGGCACCCGCCTCCTCGTCCACCATTGGGACAACGCCCTCCAGGGCCCCCGGGCCGTCGCGGCGAACGTCCTGGCGGGGGAGCCGGCCCAGGTCTACGACCCGGTCCCGTACTTCTGGTCGGAGCAGTTCGGCCGGTTCGTCCAGTACGCGGGCCACCACGCCGGCGCCGACACCCTGCTCTGGCGCGGCGACCCGGCCGCACCCGCCTGGTCGGTGTGCTGGCTGCGCGACGGCGCCCTGGTGGCCGTCCTGGCCGTGGGCCGCCCGCGCGACCTCGCGCAGGGCCGCAGGCTCATCGAGTCGGGCACCGTGCTCGACCCCGACCGGGTCGCCGATCCGGCCGTCCCGCTGAAGTCGACGGCCCGCTAGCGGGCGGCGCCGGTACCCGTTCGGGGCCGCTCGGGTACCGGCCGCCAGTCCGAGGTGGCAGGCTTGTACCCGTGACCGAGATTGACGCAAAGATCGATGCCCTTGTTCCCGCCTGGCTGTACCTCCCCGACATCGCGGAGAAGCTCGACATCGAGGTGACCCGGGTCCGCCAGATGGTCAAGGAAGGGCAGCTGATCGCCGTGCGCCGGGGCGAGAACCGCTCCCTGCAGGTGCCGGCCCCCTTCATCGACGGCGACAAGGTCGTCAAGGGCCTCGTGGGCCTCCTGACCGTGCTGCGCGACGACCGCTTCTCCGAGGAGGAGATCCTGGAGTGGCTCTTCACCGAGGACCCGACCCTGCCCGGCACCCCCGTGCAGGCGCTGAGCGAGAATCGCGGCACGGAGGTGAAGCGCCGCGCTCAGGCGCTCGCCCTCTGACCTGAACCGCATCCGCTCCACCGCGGCGTACGGGCCCCGTGAGGCCGCCCGTACGCCGCTTTCATCACGGGGGGTACACCCATGCAGCTGTCCGACGCCCGGCTCTACCTGTGCACGGACGCCCGCAAGCGGCAGGGAGACCTCCCGGAGTTCCTCGACGCCGTCCTGGCCGGGGGCGTGGACATCGTCCAGCTCCGGGACAAGGGCATGGAGGCCGGCGAGGAACTCGACCACCTGCGGGTGTTCGCCGAAGCCGCGCGCCGCCACGGCAAGCTCCTCGCCGTCAACGACCGCGCCGACGTCGCGCACGCCATCGGCTCCGACGTCCTGCACCTCGGCCAGGGCGACATCCCCGTACCCGCGGCCCGCGCCGTCCTCGGCGGGCAGGTGCTGATCGGCCGCTCCTGCCACGCCGAGTCCGAGGTGGGCGCGGCCGCCGCCGAGCCCGGCGTGGACTACTTCTGCACCGGCCCCTGCTGGCCCACCCCCACCAAGCCCGGCCGGCTCGCCCCCGGCCTCGGGCTCGTCCGGTACGCGGCCTCCCTGGAGCAGGACCGGCCCTGGTTCGCCATCGGCGGCATCGACCGCACCAATCTGGACGAGGTGCTGGACGCCGGGGCCACCCGTGTCGTCGTCGTCCGCGCCCTCACCGAGGCGTCCGACCCCGGTGCGGCCGCCGCGGAGCTCGCGAAGCGGGTCCGCGCCCGCCTGGGCTGACCGGCCGCGTGTCCAAAAACATGTCCAAAAGACGGACACCGCTTCGGAGTGCGCCGCAGCGCGTCTAACCTGCGGGTATGGCCTCTGGTACCGCTTCCACCTGGTCGGACCGCGCACACACGGTCCGCGAGCTCATCGCGTCCGGGCGCTCGTACTCCTTCGAGTTCTGGGCCCCGAAGACGGAGAAGGGCGAGCGCAACCTCTGGAACGCGCTGCGCCGGGTCGAGGCGGTCGGTCCGAGCTTCGTCTCCGTCACGTACGGGGCCGGCGGCTCCACCCGGGGCGGCACCGTCCGCGCCACCCAGCAGATCGCCGCGGACACCACCCTGACCCCCGTCGCCCACCTCACCGCCGTCGACCACTCGGTGGCCGAGCTGCGCAACGTCATCGGGCAGTTCGCCGACGCGGGCATCCGGAACATGCTGGTCGTGCGCGGAGACCCGCCGGGCGACCCCATGGGCGAGTGGGTGGCGCACCCCGAGGGCGTGCACTACGCCGCCGACCTGGTCCGGCTGGTCAAGGAGTCGGGCGACTTCTGCGTCGGCGTCGCCGCCTTCCCCGAGATGCACCCGCGCTCGACCGACTGGGACACGGACATCCGGCACTTCGCGGACAAGTGCCGTGCGGGCGCCGACTACGCGATCACCCAGATGTTCTTCGATCCCGAGAACTACCTCCGACTGCGCGACAGCGTCGAGAAGGCGGGCTGCGAGACCCCGATCATCCCCGAGGTCATGCCTGTTGTGGGCATCAGGCAGCTCGACCGGCTGCCGCAGCTGAGCAACGCGCTCTTCCCCGCGGCCGTGAAAGAGCGCATGCTCGCGGTCAAGGACGACCCGGCCGCTGTACGCTCCATTGGCATCGAGTTCGCCACGGAGTTCTGCGCGCGGCTGCTGTCCGAGGGTGTCCCGGGGCTGCACTTCATCACGCTGAACAACTCCACGGCGACTCTCGAAATCTACGAGAACCTGGGCCTGCACCAGCGGGCCTGATCGGCGGGCCCCGTTTCCGGGCGGTCCGCCGCACCGAGAGGGGCCATGCGTGGGAATGACGGTCCTCTACATCGCGTTCGGCATCGTCGCGCTGTGGCTGCTTGCCGAGGTCCTGATGCAGAACAAGGCCCGGCTCCGCTGGCGCCTGCTCGCGTTCACCGGCTTCCTGGGCGTGGTCGCCGGAGTCGCCCTGCCGTCGGTGCTGGTCATCGGCGCGGGCGCCGCCGCGTTCGCCCTGGGGCAGATCCTGGTGACGCTCTCCTTCCGCAAGGGCTTCGTGGCCGGCTGGGCACTGCGCAGGCGCCGCCCGGAACCCGTACGGCCGTCCGGGCGGCGCAGGTCCGGCGCTCCCCGTCCGCAGCCGGCGCTCCAGGTCACCGCCCTGGAGTACGGCTCCGCGGACGAGTCCGCCGACGGGACCGCGGAGCAGAGCGCGCGGCAGCGCTCCGGATCCGGGGACGAGGACGTCTACAGCCCGGAGCCGGTCCCCGAGGACACCGGGTCCTACGGCATCCAGAGCTTCACGTCACCCGCCGGCGCGGACCGGACGGCCGCCTTCGCCTCGCCGTTCACCACCGCGGAGCAGGACGCCCACCAGTACGCCGCCTCGTACGACCCGGTGGGCCAGTCCGACGGCTACGGGTACGACTACTCCGGCGGCTACCAGACCGGCGGGCAGCAGCAGGTCTACGCCGCCTACTCGGACCCGTACATCGGCACCGGCGGCGCCGCCCCGGCGCAGGCGTACGACTACAGCGCCTACACCCCGTACCCCGACCAGGGGCAGCAGTACTCCATGGACACCCCGCCCGGCGGGGTCTGGGTCCCGCAGCAGCGGACCACCGACCCGGGGGACGGGCCCTACCCGGGCGAGGAGCAGGCCCAGCCGCTGCAGGAGTACCCCTACCCGCAGCAGGGCGGGGAGTACGGGCAGTACCGCTACTGATCCGCGGCCGCCCGGTCACGGGGAGCCCGGTCCCCGGGAGCCACGTCACTGGGAGCCGCGGAACTCGGCGCCCTCCACGATCAGTCCGGCCACCAGGGCCCCCGTCATGCCGGCGTGCGCCAGCCCGCCGCCGGGGTGCGTCCAGCCGCCCGCGAGGTACAGCCCGGGCACGGCCGTGGTGTTCGCCGGGTACAGCAGCCGGCCGCCGGCCCCCGCGAGGGCGGGCGGCGGCACCGAGCCGCCCCGCGCCCCCGTCGCCGCCTCGACGTCGGCCGGGGTGCGCACCTCCTGCCACAGCAGCCGCTCGCGCAGCTCCGGTACGGCCGCCACGGCCAGGTCCAGCAGATCCTCCGGCCGGGGAGCCGCGCCCTCGCCCCCGGCGGGGCACACGGCGGTCACGGTGACCGCCTCGTGGTCCGCGTCGGGCCGGGTCGCCGGGTCGTCCGGCCGCAGTACCGTGGCGAGCAGCCCGGGGGAGTGCACGAGGGTGCGGTGGACCGCGTCCGCGGGGCGGGCGCCGCGCAGGGCGAGCAGGAGCGTCAGCCGGCTGGGCACGCCCTCCCCGCGGGCGGGCACCGCCTGCGGCGGCCGGGGCAGGGAACGCTCCGGGAGCAGCCTCGGGTCGACCGCGCACACCACGGAGTCGGCGGCCGCCTCGGTACCGTCCGCCAGCAGCAGCCCCGCCGCGCGGCCGCCGCGCACCAGGACCTCGCGGACCTCCGCCCCGAAGACGAACTCCACCTTCCGCTCGCGGCAGCGCTCGTACACGGCGGTGGCCAGGGCCCGCATCCCGCCGCGGACGTACCAGCTGCCGAACGTCTGCTCCATGTAGGGCAGTACGGCCGCCGAGCCGGGTGCCCCACCGGGATCGACCCCGTACGAGGCCACCAGCCCGGTCAGCAGCTCGCCCAGCCCGCCGCCGAGCTCGCGCCCGGCCACCTCGGCCAGGGTCGGCGGCCGGCGCCGCAGCAGGCCGCTCCTGCGCAGGGCGGGGTACGGGTCGGCGCCCAGGGCCTGCCGTCCGGCGCGCAGCGGTTCCTCCAGCAGCGGGCGGCGGGTGGCGTCCCAGGCGTCCCGGGCGCGGCCCAGCACGCCGTTCCAGCGCTCTCCCGCACCGGCGCCGAAGGCCCCGTCGAGGGCGGCCGCGACGCCGCCGCGCGAGGCGCCGGGCAGGGTGACGTCGATGCCGGAGGCGGGGATCAGGTGCCGGGCCGCGGGGTCGAGCTGGACCAGGTCGACGCAGGTCTCCAGCGGCCGCTTGCCGGTCTTCACGAACAGGTCGCGGTAGACGGCGGGCAGGTGCAGCAGGCCGGGCCCGGTGTCGAAGGCGAAGCCTTCGCGCTCGTGGCGCCCGACGGCTCCGCCGTACGTGGGGCCGCGCTCGTACACCGTCACCCGGTGCCCCGCCACGGCCAGCCGGGCCGCCGTCGCCATCGCGCCCATCCCGGCGCCGATCACCGCAATTCGTGCCATGCGGCCGAGCCTATCGAGCGAGGTCAGCCGGGTGGCGCGGTGGTGCGGGTACGGACCTCGGCGGCGAGCCGCTTCTCCTCGCGGCGCTGCGCGCGGCGGCGCAGGAAGCGGCGGATGCGGGTCCAGAGGAAGAACAGTATGGTCAGCCCGGCGATCAGCAGGACGGCCGCGATGATCGCGGCGGCCTGCGGGTTGAACATGGCGAAGGTGATGATGCCGGCCACGCCGAGGTCCTCGGCGGTGCTCACCACGATGTTGCTGAACGGCTCGGGCGAGGTGTTGATCGCCATCCTGGTGCCGGCCTTGACGAAATGGCTGGCCAGGGCCGTCGTACCGCCGACGGCGCCGGCGGCGATGTCGGAGAGCGAACCGCTCTGCCCGGCCAGCAGCGCGCCCACGACGGCGCCGGCCAGCGGGCGGATCACGGTATGGGCGGTGTCCCAGACGGTGTCCAGGTACGGGATCTTGTCGGCGACGGCCTCGCACGCGAACAGCACCGCCGCGACGATCAGGACGTCGGTGCGTTGCAGCGACGCGGGGACCTCGTCGGTCAGGCCGGTCGCGCCGAAGATGCCGAGCAGGAGGACCACGGCATAAGCGTTGATCCCGCTGGCCCAGCCGCTGGTGAAGACCAGGGGGAGCACACTCACCGGGTCATCATGCCGCAGAAAGCGGGGACCGGCGGGCACAACGCAGAACAGTGAGGGGACGGCCGCCCGCAGGCAGCCGTCCCCTCACCCTCGTTGTGTGCGGGGCTACTGCCCCTGCTCGTCACGGCGGCGCTGCCACCGTTCCTCGATGCGGGTCATCATCGACCGACGCTGCCGGTTCTGGCCGTGGGCCGAACCGCCTGTACTGCCGGAGACGGGCTGCTCGCCGGGCTTGGGTGCTTTGCGCCAACCGGTGACCACGAGGACCGTGCAGGCCAGCATGACGAGGAATCCCACCACGCTGATCCAGAGCACGTCCTGCCAGATCACACCGGTCATGAGGAGCGCGATACCCACCACAATGCCAGCGACTGCCTGGTACACCCGGCGACGGGTATACGTACGCAGTCCGCTTCCCTCAAGCGCTGTCGCGAACTTGGGATCTTCGGCGTACAGCGCTCGCTCCATCTGCTCGAGCATTCGCTGCTCGTGCTCCGAGAGCGGCACGGGAGTCCTCCTCATCCGTCGGTCGCGGGGGTGACGACCAGGGGTCCCTTTCAGGATAGGCGGGGAATCGCCCCCGTGATACCCGCCCTCTATGCCACGTTCTCAAAAATAGCCCAGCCGCCGCACCACTGCGCGAACGGTACCGCCGCGGGGGCGGTCACTGGGGCGCTTATTCCCCAATGGCGCGTCCACCATGCCGGTCACTGCACCCGATCATACGGGGCCTGCCGCCGGATCGGAGGGTGAGTGCCGACTCCGTCCCCGGAAGATCGCAGATCAGGCCTGCTTCTCGCCCAGGACGTGCAGTTGGGTGGCGACCGCGTGGAAGGCCGGCAGCTCCGCGGCGGCCTCCTCCAGACGCAGCAACGCCTCCACCGCGCCCGGCTCGGTGTCCACCAGGACCCCCGGCACGAGGTCGGCGAAGATCCGTACGCCGTGCACCGCGCCGACCGCCAGGCCGGTACCGCCGACGAGCTCCGAGAGCTGCTCGGCGGTGAAGCGGCGCGGTACCGGATCGCCGGAGCCCCAGCGCCCGGCCGGGTCGGTGAGGGCGGTGCGGGCCTCTGTGAAGTGCCCGGCCAGCGCGCGGGCGAGAACGGCTCCGCCGAGGCCGGCGGCGAGCAGGCTGAGGACACCGCCGGGGCGCAGGGCCGCGACCGCGTTGGCCGCGCCCTCGGCCGGGTCGTCCACGTACTCCAGCACGCCGTGGCAGAGGACCACGTCGTACGCGTCGCGGTCGACCACGTCGAGCAGGCCCTGGGCGTCGCCCTGGACCCCGCGCACCAGGTCGGCCACGCCGGCCTCGGCCACCCGGCGCTCGAGCCCGAACAGGGCGTTCGGGCTGGGGTCGACCACGGTGACCCGGTGGCCCAGGCGGGCCACCGGGACGGCGAACTTGCCGGTGCCGCCGCCGGTGTCGAGCACGTCCAGCACGTCCCGCCCGGTCGCCTTGACCCGGCGGTCGAGCGCCTCCTTGAGGACCTCCCACACCACGGCGGTGCGGAGGGAGGCACGGGGGCGGGAAGTGTCCGACACGGCTGATGGCTCCTCGGCGCGGTAAGGGTGAGCGGTCAGTGCCCCACCCTATTGCCTTCCCCGGCCGGCCAGCTCATCCCGCGTCCGGACGCTCCGGACGCGGCTGCGGCAGGGTCTGCGGGGGTGGCTGGACGGCCAGCATCCGCTCCACCAGCCGCAGGAACATCGACACCGCACGCACGAGGTCGTCCGCGTCCCGGCCGGTCGCCGCGTCCGCTATCCCCGCCTCGGCCCGGGCCCGGCGGTCGGCGCCGGACGCGAACAGGGCGCTCCACTCGGTCAGCTCCGGGGCTATCTCCGGCAGCACCTCCCACGCGCTGCGGATGCGGGGCCGCCGGCGCGGGTGCGCCGGCTCCGGCCGCCCGCGGGCGGCGAGCACGGCCGCGGCGGTGCGCAGCGCGGCGAGGTGGGCGGTGGCGTACCGCTCGTTGGGACGGGACAGCTGCACTGCCTCCGCCAGGCCGTCGCGCGCCTTGGCGAGCAGGTCGACGGCGGCCGGTGGGGCTGACGACTTGCGCAGGACGGGGTGGACAGGGGACGGGGACGGTGTGGCCATGACGAACCTCCTGTCGTTGCGTTGCCCCCATCGTGAGGGGGGCCACTGACAATCGCGCTGACCTGCGGGTACGCGAGTGACAGATCGACAACTACCCCCTGCCGCGCACCTGATGCGGAAGAAGATGCTAGTTTTTGAACTGACCGGTCAGTTCAAAATGAAGGGGGACGGCGTGGACAGCCCGCACGGCGCGTCCGTGAAAGCCGAGGACTTCGGACTCAAGGGACCCCGCGGCTGGGCCTTCCGGGGCGTAGGCGTCGACGCGGCGCCCGGCTCGCTCATCGTGGTCGAAGGCCCCTCCGGCAGCGGGCGGACCTGCCTGCTCCTCGCGCTCACCGGACGGATGAAGGCCACCGAGGGCCACGCCGAGATCGGCCGCCACCGGCTGCCGAAGAAGATGGCCGCGGTCCGCCGCATCGCCGCCCTCGGCCCGGTCCCCGGGGTCAACGACCTCGACCAGGCCCTCACCGTCGCCGAGCAGCTGCGCGAGGGCGCCCTGCTCCAGCGCCGCTACGACGGCCCGGTCCGCGCCCTGCTGCGTCCCCGGGCCGAGCGCAAGGCCCGCGCCCGGGCCCGGATCGACGACGCCCTCGCCGCCGCCGGGCTGGACCTGGCGACGCTGCCGAAGGGCCCGCGCACCTCCGTGCGGGACCTGGACCGGCTGGAGTACGTACGGCTGTCCGTGGCCATCGCCCTGCTCTGCTCGCCGCGCCTGCTGGCCCTGGACGACCTCGACCTCAAACTCTCGGACGCCGAGCGCGCCGAGGCCTGGACCCTGCTCCGCTCGATCGCCGCCCGCGGGACCACGGTCCTCGCGGTGTGCAGCGAGGCCCCGGACGACGCGGTCGTCCTGCGGACCGGCCCCGCGGAGCAGGAGGCGCCCGCCGAGCCGGCCGCCCCCGCCGAACCCGCCGCCGCGCCGCGGAGCCGCCGGGCCGCCGACGACGCCAAGGTCACGTGGGGGGCGGCTGCGAAGAGCGGCGCCGCCTCCGGCGAAGACAGCGACGACGGCGACGGCGACGACGACGGCGAGGCCGGTGCGGACAGCGAGGCCCTCGCGGACAGCGGGGACAGCGCCGACAGCGAGCCGAAGGCCGCCGAGGCCGACGCGGGCCCCGACGCCCGGAGCACCGAAACCAGCACCAGCACCAGCACCAGCACCAGCACCAGCACAAGTACCACCACTACCGGGACCGACGCCGGAAACGACGACACGAAGGGGGCGGACGATGCGATCGCCGAAGCTGGCCGCGCTTGAGCTCAAGCGGTTCGGGCGGGGGAAGCTGCCCCGCGCCGCCCTCGTCGCGCTGCTCCTGCTGCCCCTCCTCTACGGAGCCCTGTACCTGTGGTCCTTCTGGGACCCGTACAGCCGGCTCGACAAGGTGCCCGTGGCCCTCGTCAACTCCGACCGGGGCGCCACCGTCGACGGCAAGCACCTCGACGCCGGCGGCGAGATAACGAAGAAGCTCCACGACAGCAAGACCTTCGACTGGCGCGAGGTGAGTGCCGAGCAGGCGGAGAAGGGGCTGGAGGACGGGACGTACTACCTGTCCCTCACCATGCCCGCCGACTTCAGCGCGAAGATCGCCTCCAGCTCCGGCGAGGACCCCACCACCGGGGCCCTCCAGGTGCGCACCAACGACGCCAACAACTACATCGTCGGCTCGATCTCCCGCACGGTCTTCGCCGAGGTCCGCTCCGCGGCGTCCACCAACGCCTCCCGCGGCTTCCTCGACAAGATCTTCGTCTCCTTCTCCGACCTGCACGACAAGACGGCCGAGGCCGCCGACGGCGCCGACAAGCTCAAGGACGGGGCGGGCAAGGCCAAGGAGGGCGCGAAGGAGCTCGCCGACGGCCTCGACACGGCCAAGGAGAAGACCGGCGAGCTGACCGGGGGCCTGCAGAAGCTCAACACGGCCGCCGCCAAGCTGCAGACCGGCACCAAGGACGTCGCCGACGGCACCCAGAAGGTCGCCGACACGGTCAACGGCGTGTCCGAGAAGGCCAAGCCGTTCCTCAAGGACCCCAAGCAGCTCGCCGCCACCGCCGAGTTGGTCGCCGACACCGCCGGGGTGGTCAACAGCCACTTCGACAAGATCGCCGAGAAGGCCCCGCTCGCCGCCACCCGCACCAGGCAGGTCGCCTCGGGCCTGGACGCGTACTACACGAAGCGCTGCCTCACCCCCGGGGTCGACCCGCTCCTCGCGTCCTGTGCCGACCTGAAGAAGGTCAAGGACGACGCCGCGCAGGCCGCCGAGCTCAGCGGCGACCTCGACACCCTGGTCAAGGGTGCCAACGGCGACCTCAGCACCCTCAAGAAGCAGCTGACCGAACTGGAGAAGCAGGCCCGTCTCGTCGTCGAGCGGGCGCCCGCCCTCGCCAACGACATCGACGCCGCCGTCACCCAGGTGAACGCCCTCAACAAGGGCGCCCACCAGGTCGCCACCGGGATGGCCCAGCTGCACACCGGCCTCGGCTCCGCCCACACCGGCTCCGGCAAGATCGACGCCGGCGTCGGCAAGCTCGGCGACGGCGCGCACAGCCTCGACGGCGGGATCTACAAGCTCGTCGACGGCAGCGGAGAGCTCGCCGGCGGCCTGCACGACGGCGTCGGCAAGATCCCCGACTACGACGAGCAGCAGCGCGACGCCCGCACCGAGGTCATGGCCGACCCGGTCCAGCTGGCCAACCAGTCCCTGCACAAGGCGCCCAACTACGGCACCGGCTTCGCCCCCTACTTCATCCCGCTGTCCCTCTGGGTCGGCGCGATGGTCGCCTACATGCTCATCGCCCCGATGAACCGGCGGGCCCTGTCCGCCGGCGCCTCGCCCTGGCGGATCGCCCTCGCCGGCTGGCTGCCCGTGGCCGGTCTCGGCGCCGCGCAGGCGGGCCTGCTGATGGCCGTGCTCCACTGGGGCCTCGGCCTGGAGATGGCGCGGCCGGCGCTCACCGTCGGCTTCCTGTTCCTGGTCACCGGCTGCTTCGCGGCGATCGTCCAGTGGCTGAACGCCAAGTTCGGCGCCGCCGGCCGCATCCTGGTCCTGGCCGTCCTGATGCTCCAGCTGACGTCGGCGGGCGGCACCTACCCCGTTCAGACCAGTCCCGACTTCTTCAACGCGATCCACCCGTACCTGCCGATGTCGTACGTCGTCGAGAGCCTGCGCCGCCTCATCACCGGCGGGGACCTCGCCCCGGTCTGGCAGGGCTGCGCCGTGCTGACCGCCTTCACCGTGGGGGCGCTGGCCCTCACCGCACTCGCAGCCCGCGGCAAGCAGGTGTGGACCATGGACCGGCTGCACCCGGAACTGAGCCTGTAGCACCGAGCCCGTGGGGGATGTGTCGACCTGTGAGAATCAGCGCCATGGAAAGCAGCAGCACCGGTACGGGCGGCACGGTCACCGGCGGCCGACGTCAGGCCACCCGGCAGAAGCTCTACGAAGCGGCCGTGACCCTCATCGCCGAGAAGGGCTTCTCGGCGACCACGGTCGAGGAGATCGCCGAGCGGGCGGGAGTCGCCAAGGGCACCGTCTACTACAACTTCGCCAGCAAGAACGACCTGTTCGAGGAGCTGCTGCGGCACGGGGTCGGACTGCTGACCGTCTCGCTGCGGACGGCGGCGGAGGAGACCGAGGCCCGGGGCGGCACCCGGGTCGAGGCGCTCGACGCGATGATCCGGGCCGGTCTCGTCTTCATCGACCGCTACCCGGCCTTCACCCAGCTGTACGTGGCCGAGCTGTGGCGGACCAACCGGACCTGGCAGTCCACGCTCATGGTGGTCCGCCGGGAGGCGGTGGCCGTCGTCGAGACCGTGCTGCGCGAGGGCGTCGAGCGCGGTGAGCTGAGCGCCGAGATCGACGTCCCGCTCACGGCGGCCGCGATGGTCGGGATGGTGCTGGTGGCCGCCCTGGACTGGCAGTCCTTCCAGAGCGAGCGGTCGCTGGACGACGTGCACTCGGCCCTGTCCCTGCTGCTGCGGGGCCGGGTCAGCGGAAACCGCTGACCCGGCGGGCCCGGGAGACCGCCCGCGGGCCCGCGGTGCCCCCCGGTCGGCGGTGCCGTCCGGGGGCGGCAGCCCGTACAACTGGTGGGGCCCGCCGCGGCGCCTGAGTACCCGTACCCAGGCAGGAGATGAGTACGCGCGCGGATGGGCCCCCGCCTGCGCGGACGGCAGACTGGGGGCAACGGACAGGAGACCCGGTCCGCACCGCGGACACGGGGCCGCGGAGCGGACCGGGTACCTCCTCCGTGACCGGGCGGGGGACCCGGTGACGCGGTACACGGACGCGGCGGGGCTCGGGGGGATCGAGCCCCGCCGCGTCCGTGCGTTCACGCCCGGTCGCGGCGTCACGACCGGGCCCGGTGCTCCGGGAGCGGACGCCCCCGCACGGCGGCGGGAGCCGGACGCCCCCGCACGGCGGCGGGAGCCGGACGCCCCCGTACGGCTGCGGGGCCGGACCGCGTTCCGCGCGATACCGGCCCCGCCCGCCCACCCTGCGCCGCGGCCTCAGCCGCGCCCCCGCAGGGGCAGCCGCAGCCGGCCGGCCGCCAGCCGCACCGGCGCCAGCCGGGCCGCGACCGCCGAAGCCAGCGCCGCCCGGTGGGCGGACACCGCCCAGGACACCCGGGCCGCGGAGCGCGGCAGCAGCAGCGCCCGCAGCCGCCCGCCGCGGCCGGTCCCGGCCAGCAGCCCGGCCCGTGCCAGCAGCACGTCGTCCGCCAGCCCCGGGTACGGGGCCTGCGCGCCCGGCGGCGCGTACAGCTCCCGCTCCACGGCGCCCGCGACCCGGTGGGCCGCCGCGGCGGCCTCCGGCTCCAGCGCGCCCAGCTCCACGATCCGGGCCGCGGCCCGGCGCGGGGACAGCGCCCCGTCCGGGGGCACGCCCACGTCCCAGGCGGCGTCCCGCAGCTCCCGCCAGGCCGCCGGCACCTCACCGGTGCCCAGCCGGCGGGCCCGCGCCCGGGTCCGCCACAGCAGCGGGAGCAGCGGGAGCCCCAGGACCACCACCGCGGCCGCGACCCAGCCGAGGACGGCGAGCGCCGAGATCCCGCCACCGCCCGAGGAGTTCTGCCGGAGCACCGGGCCGCCGCACTCGCCGAGCCTCTTCAGCTCCGGCGGGCAGTTCTCGGACGCGGACGGCGCCGGCGCGGGCGCCGTCGCGCCCGTCGAGGGCAGCGGCGCGGGCGCCGACGGCTGGGCCACCGGGGCCTGCGGCCGGGAGTAGTCCGGCACCGAGATGCCCGACCGCGGCGTGGGCTCGAACCGGGTCCAGCCCACGCCCTCGAAGTACAGCTCCGGCCAGGCGTGCGCGTCCCGCATCGTCACGTTCACGCTGCCGTCCGACTGCCGCTCGCCGGGGGTGAAGCCGACCGCGACCCGCGCCGGGATGCCGAGCGAGCGGGACATCGCCGCCATCGAGAACGCGAAGTGGACGCAGAAGCCCTCCTTCTCGGCCAGGAAGCGGGCGACGGCCTGCGAACCCGTCCCCGAGGCGGTCTTCGTGTCGTAGCGGAAGCCACCGCTCACGGCGAAGTAGTCCTGCAGCTTCACGGCCCGCGTGTAGTCGTCCCGCGCGCCCTGCGTGACCTGGCGCGCCGTCTCCCCGACCACCGGCGGCAGCGTGTCCGGCAGCTTCGTGTACTCGGCCTGGACGGCCGGGTTCGGGGCGGGGGCGTTCTGCAGCTGCTGGGCCGTCGGCTTCAGCAGCAGGCTCCGTACGGTGTACCGCGCGCCCTGGACGTTCTGGAACCGCTCCTTGCCCAGCTGGTCCCCGACCAGGGTCCGGCCGGTGGGCTCGAAGCGCCACTTGCCGCCGATCTCGACCGCCGTCGCCGGGTACGGCATCGGAAGGTAGCGCTGGCTGTAGCCCTCGGCCGCCGAGACGCTGGTCTGCACCTCCTGCGCGCCCTGGCGGACCTGCTCGCCGAGTCCGGGCGGATTCGGCAGCCGCTCGGGCACATCGGTCAGCGCCCGGCCCGAGGCCTCCCACTTGACCCCGTTGAACTCGTCCAGCGCCAGGATCCGCAGGTACTGCTCGCCCTGCTGGGGGCTGTCCGTCCGGTACTTCAGCACCACCCGGTTGTCCTGCGCGTTCAGGCTGTTCTGCAGCGAGACCAACGGGTTGACCGCCGAGATCGTCCCGCCCGTCCCGCCGCCGCTGCCGTCACCGCCGCCCTGCGGGCCCATCAGCCCGCTGCCGAGCGCGGGCAGCAGCGCGGGCACCACCAGGGCCAGGCCCAGGGCCATCACGCCGATCCGCCGCCCGGTCCGCCCCGGGGCCGTCGCCCGGCCACCGCCCGGTCCCGCGCCGAGGCCCGAGGCGGCCGAGACCCGGCCGGGCGGGGTCCCGCCGAAGACCCGGCCCCACTGCGCCAGCCGGTCGCGGCCCTCGCTCAGCAGCATCATCAGGTACCCGCAGCCCGCCAGCAGGAAGGAGACCCAGGAGGCCCCGCCCCCGCCCGACAGGCCCGCGGCCACCGAGTACAGCGCGAGCAGCGGCAGCCCGGCCGCCGCGGCGGCGCGCATGGTCACCGCCAGCAGGTCCACCAGCAGCCCGATCAGCAGCACCCCGGCGACCAGCAGCAGCCGGATGCCGTCGGTGAGCGGGGCCGGGATCGCGTACTCGCCGACGTCGACGGCGCCCTGCCGGAACAGCGCCCCGAAGTCCGTCACCAGGTAGGCCATCGGGCCGGACCCGCCGGAACCGGCCCTGCCGCCGAAGAGGAGCGCGAGCAGCAGCAGCGACACCAGCAGCTGCGCGGCCACGGTCAGCGACCGCGCCAGCGGCACCCGCCGCGCCCCCGCGCCCACCGCGCTCTGCACCGCCAGCAGCAGCGCCGCCTGCAGCAGCCAGGTCGCAGACTCCACCAGCGGGGCCAGCGACCACGAGGTGAGCAGCGTCGCCAGTGCCGCGAACAGCGTCAGTCTCGCGCGCCCGCTCATCCCCGACCTCCGGTGGTACCCGGGCCGGACGGAGTCCTCCCGGCCTGTCTCCACAGCTCGCCGAAGGCCACCCCGGGCGGGGCGGCCAGCGCCGTCCAGCCCGCGTCGCGCAGCCTGCGCAGCCGTTCCTCCAGGGGGGGCAGCGCGTGCTCCTGCGCCGGACGGCCCGCCCAGGTGGCGGAGTCCAGCACGAAGGCGACGGCGCCCCCGGCGCGCTGGCGCATCCTGGCGGCCAGCTCCGTCTGTACGTCGTCCAGATCGCCGAGGAACGCGACGAGCAGCCCGTCCCCGGCGCCGCCGCCGAAGCCGCTGCCGCTGCCGCGCACCGCGTCGTGGGCCCGAGAGAGACCGGCGCCGTCGGAGTGCCCGACCACGGCGAGGGTGTCCATCATCAGCCCGGCGGCCGTCGCGGAGTCCTGCCCGCCGGAGGCAGAGAACCCGCCGCCGCCCTCGCCGGGCGCCGAGTCGCCGGTGTCCGTGAGGAGCCGCACCGAGAAGCCCCGCTCCAGGAGGTGCACCAGGGCCGAGGCGGCCCCGGACACCGCCCACTCGAACGCCGAGTCGGGACCCGCGCCCTCGAAGGCCAGGCGCCGGGTGTCCAGCAGGACCGTCGCCCGGCTGCGCTGCGGCTGCTCCTCGCGGCGCACCATCAGCTCGCCGTAGCGCGCGGTGGAGCGCCAGTGGACCCGGCGCAGGTCGTCGCCGCGCCGGTAGCCGCGGGGGATCACGTCGTCCTCGCCGGCCAGGGCCAGCGAGCGGCGGCTGCCGTCGCCGTAGCCGGACGCCTCGCCCGCCAGGCGGACCGGGGGCAGCGGCTCGGTGCGCGGGATGACGGTGAGGGTGTCGTACGAGGAGAACGAGCGGGTCAGCTCGACCAGCCCGAAGGGGTCGCTCAGCCGCAGCTGGAGCGGGCCCAGCGGGTAGCGGCCGCGCAGGTCGGAGCGGACCCGGTAGGACACCTCGCGGCGCCCCCCGGGCTCGACCCGGTCCAGCACGAACCGGGGGCGCGGGCCCAGCACGTACGGCACCCGGTCCTGCAGCATGAGCAGGCCGGTGGGGAGGCGGGAGACGTTGTCCAGGCGCAGCTGGACCCGTGCCTCGGCGCCCGCGGAGACCCGCCCCGGGGTGAGCCGGCGGCTGCCGGACACCCGGTAGCGGGTCCGGTGCAGCGCCAGGACGCAGATCAGCGGCAGAACGGCCAGCAGCAGCCCGACCCGGAGCAGTTCGCTCTGCCCCAGTACGTACGCACAGGCGGCGGCGGCGATCCCGGCGGCCAGGAACGAGCGGCCGCGCGTGGTCAGCCCGGACAGCGACGCGCGCAGCCCGCCGGCGCCGCGGCCTTCCTCCGCCGGGCCACCGGCGTCCATCAGAAGCCCCGGATGCCGGCGCCGGGCGGCATCTCGCTGCGGGCGTGCGCCGCGGGCACGGGGGTGCGCTGCAGGATGTCCTGGACGACCTGCTCGGCGGTGCGCCGGTTCAGCTGGGCCTGCGCGGTGGGCAGCAGCCGGTGCGCGAGCACCGGGGAGGCCAGGGCCTGCACGTCGTCGGGCAGCACGTACTCCCGGCCGGAGAGCGCGGCGGAGGCCTTCACGGCGCGCAGCAGGTGCAGGGTGGCGCGGGGGGAGGCGCCCAGGCGCAGGTCCGGGTGGCTGCGGGTGGCCGAGACCAGGTCGACGACGTAGCGCCGGACGGGCTCGGCGACGTACACCTCGCGGACGGCCTCGATCAGCTTGACGATGTCGTGGGCGTGCGCGACGGCCGTCAGGTCGTCGAGCGGGGAGAGCCCGCCGTGCACGTCGAGCATCTGGAGCTCGGCCTCGGGGCTGGGGTAGCCGACGGAGACGCGGGCCATGAAGCGGTCGCGCTGCGCCTCGGGGAGCGGGTAGGTGCCCTCCATCTCCACCGGGTTCTGGGTGGCGACGACCATGAAGGGGGTCGGCAGCGCGTACGTGGTGCCGTCGATGGTGACCTGGTGCTCCTCCATCGACTCCAGCAGCGCGGACTGGGTCTTGGGCGAGGCGCGGTTGATCTCGTCGCCGATGACGATCTGCGCGAAGATCGCGCCCGGCTTGAACTCGAACTCGCGCCGCTGCTGGTCGTAGATGCTCACGCCGGTGATGTCGGAGGGCAGCAGGTCCGGGGTGAACTGGATGCGCTGCACCGAGCAGTCGATGGACTTGGCGAGGGTCTTGGCGAGCATGGTCTTGCCGACGCCGGGGACGTCCTCGATCAGCAGGTGCCCCTCGGCGAGCAGGACGGTCAGCGCCAGGCGCACGACCTCCGGCTTGCCCTCGATCACGCTTTCGACCGACTGGCGCACACGCTCCGCCGTGCTGGTCAGATCCGCGAGGCTCGCTCGGTCGTCATACGTCGTCACCTGGTTCTCCTCGGCCCTTTCCCCGGGCCGATCGCCCTTGGCGCATGACCGGCCCACCCCGAAACACGGACACCGGTTCCGGGGGTTCCCGGAGGGCGTCTCCCCGCATTCTTGACGGCGTTACGGCCTTGTGTCACTCAGGAGCCGGGATCGATCTCCCGCAGGAGGCCGGTGTGCACGTCGAAGACGAAGCCTCGCACATCGTCCGTGTGCGGCAGGAAGGGGTTGGTCCGCACCCGCTGCATGGACTGGCGGACGTCCTGGTCGACGTCCCGGAACGCCTCCACGGCCCAGGCCGGGCGCTGGCCGACCTCGTCCTCCAGCTCGTGCCGGAAGTCCTCGGTCAGGCTTTCGAGGCCGCAGCCGGTGTGGTGGATGAGTATCACCGTGCGGGTCCCGAGGGCCCGCTGGCTGATGGTGAGGGAGCGGATGGTGTCGTCGGTGACCACGCCGCCCGCGTTGCGGATCGTGTGGCAGTCGCCGAGTTCCAGGCCGAGGGCGGCGTGCAGGTCGAGGCGGGCGTCCATACAGGCCACGACGGCCACGTGCAGGACCGGCCGGGCGTCCATGCCGGGGTCGGCGAACTCAGCCGCGTACCGCCGGTTCGCCTCGACTAGGCGGTCGGTGACGCCGGCGCCGGAGGCCTCGGATGTGGGCTTGGCGGGCAGGGATGCGGATGTCGTCATGCATACGACGTTAATGGTCACGCCCGGTCCGGGCAGTTGGTGAGGACGGACAAAGAAGGTCAACCGGCCTTGGTGTGAGCTAACCCACAGGGGCGAGGCGGAGGCGCCCGTACGGGTGATTCACGGCATTTGCCGCTTCCCCTGGAGAGGGCCGCACGGCGCGCGGGGCGGTTCGTTGACCGCGGCGACCGTTGCACTAAAGTGACGCGAACCGGCCGGAGCCCGGCCCTGACCGGCCGCCCGGCCCCCGACGAACACTCCGCGTGCGCGGCGCGTACGCACGGCCCGGCCCCCTCCCGCTCACCGGCCGGCCGGGGCCGGCTTCCCCGGTGCCGCCGGACGGGTACCGCTCCCGAGCGGATGGGGACCCGGCGGTGCGTGCGCGCGGTGCGCCGTTATCTGAGAGGGCGCTTTGACTAGCGAGTCCCGACATGTCCCGGTGATGCTCCAGCGGTGCCTGGACCTGTTGGCCCCGGCGCTGGAGAGGCCCGGGGCCGTCGTCGTCGACTGCACCCTCGGCCTCGGCGGCCACAGCGAGGCCCTGCTCACCCGCTTCCCCGAGGTGCACCTGATCGGCCTCGACCGCGACAAGGAAGCCCTGCGGCTCTCCGGCGAACGGCTCGCACCCTTCGGCGACCGGGCCACCCTCGTCCACGCGATCTACGCCGACCTCGCCGAGGTCCTGGACGGGCTGCGCATCCCGACCGTCCAGGGCGTCCTCTTCGACCTCGGCGTCTCCTCCATGCAGCTCGACGAGGCCGACCGCGGGTTCGCGTACGCCCAGGACGCGCCGCTGGACATGCGGATGGACCAGACGACGGGCATCAGCGCCGCCGAGGTGCTCAACACCTACGCGCCGGGCGAGCTCGTGCGCATCCTGCGCCAGTACGGCGAGGAGAAGCAGGCCAAGCGGATCGTGTCCGCGGTCGTCCGGGAGCGGGACAAGGAGCCCTTCACCAACAGCGCCCGGCTGGTCGAGCTGATCCGCGACTCCCTGCCCCAGGCGGTCAAGCGCACCGGCGGCAACCCCGCCAAGCGGACCTTCCAGGCGCTGAGGATCGAGGTCAACGGCGAGCTGTCGGGCCTGGAGCGGGCGATCCCGGCGGCGGTCGACCGGATCGCGGTCGGCGGCCGGATCGCGGTGCTGTCGTACCACTCGCTGGAGGACCGCCTGGTGAAGCAGGTCTTCGCGGCGGGCGCGACCTCCACGGCCCCGGCCGGACTGCCGGTGGTCCCGGAGAAGTACCAGCCGAAGCTGAAGCTGCTGACGCGCGGCGCGGAACTGCCGACCGAGGAGGAGATCGCCGAGAACCGGCGGGCCGCCCCGGCGCGCTGCCGCGGCGTCGAACGCATCCGGGAGGCGAAGCTGTGACGGCCGGGGGCGGCAAGGCGGGGAAGTTCGCCACGCTGACGCGCGGCCGGGCGGCCCGGGTCGGCAAGGCCCTCGGCGGCCGCCCCGGCGCCCGTCCCGCCGGCTCCGCCGGACAGGCGGCCCGGATGCCGTTCGTCCTGCTCGTCGTGGCCCTGCTCGGCGGCGGCCTGATCAGCCTGCTGCTGCTGAACTCGGCGCTGAACGAGGGCTCCTTCCAGCTGAGCAAGCTGAAGAAGGAGACCACGGTCCTCACCGACGAGGAGCAGGCCCTCCAGCGCGACGTGGACGCCTACTCCGCCCCCGACGCGCTGCAGCGCCGGGCGCAGGAGCTGGGCCTGGTCCCCGGCGGCAGCCCGGTCTTCATCAGCCCGGACGGCGAGGTCGCCGGCGCCGCCGCACCGGCCGAGGCCCCGCCGCCGCCGTCCCCGCCGCCGTCCCCGGCACCCTCGCAGGGCCAGGCACCGGCCCCGGACCCCTCCCAGAGCCCGGGCGCACCGCCCCAGGCCGGGTCGTCCGCCCCCTCCGCCCCGCCGGCGTCCGCGGCGGCCGCCCCGCCCGGGCAGGCCCCGGCCGCCCCCGCCGGTTCCCAGCAGCCCAGCCAGCCCCCCGGAAGGTGACGTCGTGACGCGGACCCCTGCGGGACCCACCCCCGCCCCGCCCGCCCCCGGAGCGGGGCGGAGCCCCCGGAACCCGGGCACGGACCCGCTCCGCGGCGCCCCACGCCGCCCCTCCGGGGGCGCGGCGTGAGCCCGCAGGAGCCGCCGCGCAGGCGGCTCCCCGGCCCCGGGCGGCCGCGCCCGGGGGACCGGGCCCGCGCCGCCGGCGGCGCGCGCCCCGCGTCCCGGCCCGCGACCCGCCGCCCGGCGGCCGGACCGTCCAGGCCGCACACCATCCGGCTCGGCAGCCCCAGGCCCCGGCTGCGCCTGGTCGGCGTCGGGCTGACCCTCGTCATGCTCGCCTTCGTGGTCCGGCTGCTCCAGGTCCAGGCCGTGGACGCCTCGGCCTTCTCCGCCGAGGCGTCCAAGAACCGCTACACCAGCGTCAGACTGGCCGCCGAGCGCGGTGAGATCACCGACCGCAAGGGCGTGGCCCTGGCCACCAGCGTCGACGCGTATGACATCACCGCCGACCCGAAGATGTTCACCCCGCAGGACAGCAAGGCCCCGGACGCCCCCGAGCAGGCCGCGGCCCTCCTCGCGCCCATCCTCGGCAAGGACGCCAAGGAGCTCGCCGCGCGGCTGAAGACCCCGAACACCCGCTACGTCGTGATCGCCTACCGCCAGACCCCCCAGGTCTGGAACCAGATCAAGGACCTCAAGCGGGTCTTCGCGGACAAGGCGGCCGCCGACAAGCGCAACAACGGTCCCGGCGCCAACGTCCTGGCCGGCGTGTTCAACGAGAACAGCAGCAAGCGCGTGTACCCGGGCGGCGACCTCGCCGCCGGGATACTGGGCTACGTCAACGCCGACGGCAAGGGCGGCGGCGGCCTGGAGTCCTCCCTCGACGAGAAGCTGTCCGGCAAGGACGGCGAGGTCACCTACGCCCAGTCCGGCGGCCGCCGGGTGCCCACCGCCGGATCCAGCGAGAAGCCCGCCGTACCCGGCGAGGACATCGAGCTGACCATCGACCGCGACATCCAGTGGGCGGCCCAGAGCGCCATCGCCGAGCAGGTCCAGAAGTCCGGGGCCGACCGCGGCTACGTCATCGTCCAGGACACCGGCACCGGCGAGATCCTCGCCATGGCCAACGCCCCCGGCTTCGACCCCAACGACCTGACCCGCGCCCGCTCCGCCGCCATGGGCAACGCGGCGCTCCAGGACGTGTACGAGCCCGGCTCCACCGCCAAGGTGATGTCGATGGCCGCCGTACTGGAGGAGAAGAAGGCCACCCCCGCCACCCACGTGGAGGTCCCCAACCGGCTCCACCGCGGGGACCGGCTCTTCAAGGACGACATCGACCACCCGACCTGGTACCTGACCCTCAACGGCGTCCTGGCCAAGTCCTCCAACATCGGAACCATCCTGGCCACCGGGCAGCTCGGCCCCACCCAGCCCCAGGCCAACAAGGTGCTGCACTCCTACCTCACCAAGTTCGGCATGGGACAGCCCACCGGCCTGAACTACCCCGGCGAGTCCCGCGGCATCCTCGCCGCTCCGGAGGCATGGTCCACTTCGCAGCAGTACACGATCCCCTTCGGCCAGGGCATGTCCCTCAACGCCATGCAGGCGGCCTCCGTGTACTCGACCATCGCCAACGGCGGGGTCCGGATCGAGCCGACCCTCGTGCGCGGCACCAAGGGCCCCGACGGCCGCTTCACCCCGGCCCCGGCCCCCGAGCGGAGCCAGGTGGTCAGCAAGGAGACCGCCAGGACCCTCGCCGAGATGCTCGAATCCGTGGTCGACGACCAGGACGGCACCGGAACCAAGGCCCGCATCCCCGGCTACCGGGTCGGCGGCAAGACCGGCACCTCCAACCGGGTGGATCCGGCCACCGGCCGCTACAAGGGCTACACCGCCTCCTTCGCCGGGTTCGCACCCGCCGACAACCCCCGCGTCACCGTCTACTGCGCCATCCAGAACCCCACCAAGGGCAGCTACTTCGGCGGCCAGATCTGCGGCCCCATCTACAAGAAGGTCATGGAGTTCGCCCTCAAGACCCTCCAGGTCGCCCCCACCGGAACCGCCCCCGCCGGACTCCCGGTCACCTTCGAACCCGGCCCGCAGCCCGGCCCGCAGCCCAGTCCGCAGCCCGGTCGGTGACCCCCAGCCCGGCCGGCCCGCCAGAAATGCGTGAGGCACCACCAGTGACAACGATCACCCCGAAACCCGGGAACCAGCCGACCGCCGGCACCGGGGCCGGGCCCTCGCTTCGCGAGCGGCCCGCCGCGCCCGGTACGCTCACCGCCGTGTCCCACGCTGATCAGCCCAGAACCACCCAGAAGGACGCCCCGGCAGTGCCGCCGGGAGCGCCCCGGCCCGAGTCCGCCAGCCCGACGCCACTGGGCGCACTGGCAGCGCTGCTGGGTCTGCCGGAACCGGCCGCCACACAGATCACCGGCATCACCCACGACTCCCGTGCGGTGCGCCCCGGAGACCTGTACGCGGCCCTGGCGGGCGCCCGCACCCACGGCGCCGACTTCGCCGCCCAGGCGGCCGGCCTCGGCGCCGCCGCCGTGCTGACCGACCCCGCGGGGGCGGAGCGCGCCGCCGCGACCGGACTGCCCGTCCTGACCGCACCGGACCCGCGCGGCCGGATGGGCGAGCTGGCCGCGGCGATCTACGGGCGGCCCGGCGAGGGCCTGCTCCAGATCGGCATCACCGGCACCTCCGGCAAGACCACCACGGCGTACCTCGTCGAGGGCGGCCTCCGGGCCGCCGGCCGCAGCACCGGGCTCGTCGGCACCGTCGAGATGCGCATCGGCGACGAGCGCATCAAGTCGGAGCGGACCACCCCCGAGGCCACCGACCTCCAGGCCCTGTTCGCCGTCATGCGCGAACGCGGGGTCGAGGCCGTCGCCATGGAGGTCTCCAGCCACGCCCTGGTGCTCGGGCGCGTGGACGGCTGCGTCTTCGACGTCGCCGTCTTCAACAACCTGAGCCCGGAGCACATGGAGTTCCACTCCGACATGGAGGACTACTTCCAGGCGAAGGCGGGGCTGTTCACCGCGCGCCGCGCCCGCCTCGGCGTGGTCAACCTCGACGACGAGTACGGCCGCCGCCTCGCCAAGGAGGCCGCGATCCCGGTCACCACCTTCTCCGCCACCGGGGACCCGGCCGCCGACTGGCGTGCCGAGGACGTGGTGTTCGGCCCGGCGAGCTCCACCCTGACCCTGACCGGCCCCGACGGACAGCGCGTCCGGGCCACCGCGCCGCTGCCCGGCCCGTTCAACGTCGCCAACACCGTCGCCGCGATCGTCACCCTCGCCGCCGCCGGCCTCGACCCGCAGACCGCCGCCGACGGCGTCGCCGCGGTCCCCGGGGTCCCCGGCCGGCTGGAGCGGGTGGACGCGGGGCAGCCGTACCTCGCCGTCGTCGACTACGCGCACAAGACGGACGCAGTCGAATCCGTCCTGCGCGCCCTGCGCGAGGTCACCGAGGGCCGGCTGCACATCGTGCTCGGCTGCGGAGGCGACCGCGACACCACCAAGCGCGGCCCCATGGGCGCCGCGGCCGCCCGGTACGCCGACACCGCCGTCCTCACCTCCGACAACCCGCGCTCCGAGGACCCCCTCGTGATCCTCGCCGCGATGCTCGAAGGCGCCGTCTCCGTACCGCCCGCCGAGCGCGGCACCGTCCTGGTCGACGCCGACCGGGCCGCGGCCATCGCCGCCGCCGTGGCGCGCGCCGAGCCCGGGGACACCGTCCTGGTGGCGGGCAAGGGCCACGAGCAGGGCCAGGACACCGCGGGCACCGTCCGCCCCTTCGACGACCGCACGGTGCTCCGCGCCGCGATCGAACGCCAGGCTGCGCAGAGCAGAGCAACGAACGCCCCACAGGCCGAGGTGAACCAGTGATCGCCCTCTCCCTCGCCGAGATCGCCGACATCACCGGCGGACGGCCCCACGACATACCGGATCCTTCGGTGCGGATCAGCGGGCCCGTCGTCATCGACTCCCGCCAGGTGGAGGCCGGCAGCCTCTTCGCCGCCTTCGACGGCGAGCACGTCGACGGCCACGACTACGCGGAGCGCGCGGTCGCCGCGGGCGCGGCGGCCGTCCTGGCGGCCCGGCCCGTCGGCGTGCCCGCCGTCGTCGTGCCCGACGTGGAGAAGGCGCTCGGCGCCCTCGCCCGGGCCGTCGTCGAACGCCTCGGCACCGACGTGGTGGCCCTGACGGGCTCCGCCGGCAAGACGTCCACCAAGGACCTCATCGCCCAGGTGCTCCAGACCCACGCCCCCACCGTGTGGACGCCCGGCTCCCTCAACAACGAGATCGGCCTGCCGCTCACCGCGCTGAAGGCCACCGCGCAGACCCGCCACCTGGTGCTGGAGATGGGGGCCCGGGGGATCGGCCACATCGCGTACCTCACCGGCCTGACCCCGCCGCGCATCGGGCTCGTGCTGAACGTCGGCACCGCCCACATCGGCGAGTTCGGCGGCCGCGAGCAGATCGCGCTGGCCAAGGGCGAGCTGGTCGAGGCGCTGCCGTCCGAGGCCGAGGGCGGCGTCGCCGTCCTCAACGCCGACGACCCGCTCGTACGCCCCATGTCCGCCCGCACCAAGGCCCGTACGGTGCTCTTCGGCGAGGCCGAGGACGCCGACGTACGGGCCACCGACGTCCGCATGACGGACGCGGGACAGCCCTCCTTCACACTCCACACACCCACCGGGTGCAGCGAAGTGACCTTGCGGCTGTACGGTGAGCACCACGTGTCGAACGCGCTCGCCGCGGCCGCCGTCGCCCATGTACTGGGCATGTCCGTCGAGGAGATCGCCACCGCGCTCTCCGGGGCGGGCACCTTGTCCCGGTGGCGGATGGAGGTCACCGAGCGGGCGGACGGCGTGACGATCGTCAACGACGCCTACAACGCGAACCCGGAGTCCATGCGGGCCGCTCTGCGCGCACTTGCCGCGATGGGGGGCTCCGCGCGGGCCAACGGGGGACGCACGTGGGCGGTGCTCGGCCCCATGGCCGAGCTCGGTGACGCATCGCTCGCCGAACACGACGCGGTGGGACGGCTTGCCGTCCGGCTCAACGTGAGCAAGCTCGTCGCAGTCGGGGGCAGGGAAGCGTCCTGGTTGCAACTGGGCGCATATAACGAGGGTTCGTGGGGTGAGGAGTCGGTGGTCGTGTCCGACGCGCAGGCGGCGGTCGACCTGTTGCGCAGTGAGCTGCGCCCGGGTGACGTCGTGCTGGTGAAGGCTTCGAGGTCGATCGGTCTGGAGCGGGTCGCGCTGGCATTGCTGGAGCGCGAGGGCGGGGTCGCCGACCGATGAGGCAGATCCTGTTCGCCGGAGTCATCGGCCTGTTCCTGACGCTCATCGGCACCCCGCTGCTGATCAAGCTGCTGGCCCGCAAGGGCTACGGCCAGTTCATCCGCGACGACGGCCCCCGCGGCCACGCCGGGAAGAAGGGCACGCCCACCATGGGCGGCATCTCCTTCATCCTGGCGACGCTCATCGCGTACGCCCTGACGAAGGTCATCACCGGGGAGCCGGTGAGCCTCTCGGGCCTGCTCGTGCTGTTCCTCATGGCGGGCATGGGCGTCGTCGGCTACCTCGACGACTACATCAAGATCGTCAAGCGCCGGTCGCTCGGCCTGCGGGCCAAGGCGAAGATGTCCGGACAGCTGATCGTCGGCATCGCGTTCGCGGTGCTCGCGCTCCAGTTCAAGGACTCGCGCGGGCTCACCCCGGCCTCCACCAGGCTGTCGTTCGTCACGGACTTCGGCTGGTCGATCGGCCCGGTGCTGTTCGTGGTCTGGGCCCTGTTCATGATCCTGGCGATGTCCAACGGCGTGAACCTGACCGACGGTCTGGACGGCCTGGCCACCGGCGCCGCCGTGATGGTCTTCGGCGCCTACACCTTCATCGGCGTCTGGCAGTACCAGGAGTCCTGCGCCAACGCGCAGACCCTGCCGTACCCGAACGCCTGCTTCGAGGTACGAGATCCACTCGACCTGGCCGTCGTCGCCTCCGCCCTGATGGGCGCCTGCTTCGGCTTCCTGTGGTGGAACACCTCGCCCGCGAAGATCTTCATGGGCGACACCGGCTCGCTGGCCCTCGGCGGCGCGCTCGCCGGCCTCGCGATCTGCTCCCGCACCGAGTTCCTGATGGCGCTCCTCGGCGGCCTCTTCGTCCTCATCACCATGTCGGTCGTCATCCAGGTCGGCTCCTTCAAGCTGACCGGCAAGCGCGTCTTCCGGATGGCACCGCTGCAGCACCACTTCGAACTCAAGGGGTGGTCCGAAGTCCTTGTGGTGGTCCGCTTCTGGATCATCCAGGGCATGTGCGTGATCGTGGGTCTCGGTCTCTTCTACGCGGGATGGGCAGCGGACAAGTGACGTCCTGGCAGGGCAAGAACATCACCGTCGCCGGTCTCGGCGTGAGCGGCATCAGTGCCGCCCGCGCCCTGGCCGGCTTCGGCGCATCCGTGACCGTCGTCGACGGCGGCGACAGCGAGGGCCACCGCGCCCGCGCCGCGGAGCTTCAGGCGGCCGGGATCGCGGTGCGCCTCGCGGACGCGGAGACCCTGCCCGAGGGGACCGACCTCATCGTCACCTCGCCCGGCTGGAAGCCCGACAGCCCGCTCTTCGCGGCGGCCGCGAAGGCCGGCGTCGACGTGGTCGGCGACGTGGAGATCGCCTGGCAGCTGCGCGGCGAGAACGCCGCCCCCTGGCTCGCCATCACCGGGACCAACGGCAAGACCACCACCACCCAGATGCTGGCGTCGATCCTCAAGGCCGCCGGCCTGCGGACCGCGGCCGTCGGCAACATCGGGACCCCGATCATCGACGTGGTGCTCGAAGAGGGCGCGTACGACGTGCTCGCCGTCGAGCTCTCCAGCTACCAGCTGCACTGGGCGCCGTCCCTGCGCGCCCACTCCGCGGCCGTGCTCAACCTGGCCCCCGACCACCTCGACTGGCACGGCTCGATGGAGGCCTACGCCGCCGACAAGGGCCGCATCTACGAGGGCAACACCGTCGCCTGCGTCTACAACGCCGCCGACCGGGCCACCGAGGACCTCGTGGTGGAGGCCGACGTCGAAGAGGGCTGCCGGGCGATCGGCTTCACCCTGGGAGCCCCCGGCCCCTCCATGCTCGGCGTGGTCGACGGCATCCTCATCGACCGCGCCTTCGTCGCCGACCGGCACAAGAACGCCCAGGAGCTGGCGCAGGTCGAGGACGTCAACCCGCCCGCCCCGCACAACATCGCCAACGCCCTCGCTGCGGCCGCCCTGGCCCGCGCCTTCGGCGTGGAACCGCGCGCGGTCCGCGACGGGCTGCGCAACTTCCGCCCGGACGCCCACCGCGTCGCGTACGTGGACGAGGTCGCCTCCGTCACGTACATCGACGACTCCAAGGCCACCAACACGCACGCCGCGGAGGCCTCCCTCGCGGCCTTCGAGCCGGTCGTGTGGATCGCCGGGGGCCTCGCCAAGGGCGCGACCTTCGACGAGCTCGTACGGAAGTCCGCGAAGCGGCTGCGCGCCGTCGTGCTGATCGGCGCCGACCGGGCGCTGATCGCCGAGGCGCTGGCGCGACACGCGCCCGAGGTCCCGGTCACCGACCTCGACCGGACCGACACTGGGGCGATGCTCGCGGCGGTGCGGGAGGCGGCCCGGCTCGCCGAGCCCGGCGACACGGTCCTGCTGGCGCCCGCCTGCGCATCCATGGACATGTTCGCGAACTACAACAAGCGCGGGGACGCGTTCGCCGACGCGGTGCGCGAACTGGCCGCCGAGAGCGCCTAGGCCGAAGGCTCCGGCAGCGGGTTCCCTCCGGCCGGCTGCTCGCCTCGTACGAGTGGAGGGGAAGATCACAGATGCCGGCCAAGCAGATGCTTCCGGGGCGGCGGCCGTCCGCCGCGAGGGCGCAGGGCCGCAAGCGCCCGGCGGCGGGTGTCCAGCGCCCCGCCGGGCGCGGGCCGCTGGCCCGGTTCCGGCGCACGCAGGAGCAGGTGCGCAAGGCGTGGGACCGTCCCCTCACCGCGTATTACCTGATTTTCGGCAGCTCGCTGCTCATCACCGTGCTCGGCCTTGTGATGGTCTACTCCGCCTCCATGATCAAGGCGCTACAGCTCGGGCTCGGTGACGCGTACTTCTTCAAGAAGCAGTTCCTGGCCGCCCTGATCGGCGGCTGCCTGCTGTTCGCCGCCTCCCGGATGCCGGTCAAACTCCACCGGGCGCTGTCCTATCCGGTGCTCGCCGGCACGCTCTTCCTGATGGCGCTGGTACAGGTTCCCGGGATAGGGGTGTCGATCAACGGCAACCAGAACTGGATCTCCCTTGGCGGTCCGTTCATGTTGCAGCCCAGTGAGTTCGGCAAGCTGGCACTGATCCTGTGGGGCGCCGACCTGCTCGCGCGCAAGGGCGACAAGGGCCTGCTGAGCCAGTGGAAGCACCTGCTGGTGCCGCTGGTCCCGGTGGCGTTCCTGCTGCTCGGACTGATCATGCTCGGCGGCGACATGGGCACCGCGATGATCCTCGGCGCCATCCTGTTCGGCCTGCTGTGGCTCGCGGGCGCCCCGACGCGGCTGTTCGTGGGGGTGCTGGCGTTCGCGGGTGTGATCGTCGCACTCCTGATCAAGACGAGCCCGCACCGGATGGACCGGCTGTCGTGCCTCGGCGCGACAGAACCGGGCAAGAACGACCTTTGCTGGCAGGCCGTGCACGGGATCTACGCCCTCGCCTCGGGCGGCTGGTTCGGTTCCGGCCTCGGGGCCAGTGTGGAAAAATGGGGACAACTACCCGAAGCCCACACCGACTTCATCTTCGCCATCACCGGGGAGGAACTGGGTCTGGCGGGGACGCTGTCGGTACTCGCCCTGTTCGCGGCCCTAGGCTATGCGGGTATCCGCGTGGCCGGACGCACGGAGGACTCCTTCGTACGGTTTGCCGCGGGAGGCGTGACCACCTGGATCACGGCGCAAGCCGTGATCAACATCGGTGCGGTGCTCGGCCTGCTGCCGATCGCCGGAGTCCCGCTCCCGCTGTTCTCCTACGGGGGGTCGGCCCTGCTGCCGACGATGTTCGCGGTCGGACTGCTCATCGCGTTCGCGCGGGAGGAGCCGGCGGCGCGCGCGGCCCTCGCGATGCGACAGCCGAAGACCGGCTGGCGGCGGACCGGGGTGAGATGGAAATCGATGAGACGGCGCGTCAAGAAGCGTCCGTCCGGAGAGCGGTGAATTTCGGTGCATGTCGTACTCGCCGGTGGGGGGACCGCCGGCCACATCGAGCCGGCGCTCGCCCTCGCGGACGCCCTGCGCAGGCAGGACCCTTCAGTGGGCATCACCGCCCTCGGCACGGAGCGCGGACTGGAAACCCGCCTGGTGCCGGAACGCGGCTACGAGCTGGGCCTGATCCCCGCCGTACCGCTGCCCCGCAAACCCACCCCGGAGCTGATCACGGTCCCCGGGAGGCTGCGCGGCACCATCAAGGCCGCGGAGGAGATCCTCCTGCGCACCAAGGCCGACTGCGTCGTCGGCTTCGGCGGCTACGTGGCGCTGCCCGGCTACCTCGCTGCCAAGCGGCTCGGGGTGCCGATCATCGTCCACGAGGCCAACGCCCGGCCCGGACTGGCCAACAAGATCGGCTCCCGGTACGCCCACGCCGTCGCGGTCTCCACCCCCGACAGCAAGCTGCGCGGCGCCCGCTACGTCGGCATCCCGCTGCGCCGCACGATCTCCACCCTCGACCGGGCCGCCGTACGCCCCGAGGCGCGCGCAGCGTTCGGCCTGGACCCCAACCTGCCGACGCTGCTCGTCTCCGGTGGCTCGCAGGGCGCCCGCCGCCTCAACGAGGTGATCCAGGCGGTCGCTCCGACCCTCCAGCGCTCCGGGATCCAGATCCTGCACGCGGTGGGCCCGAAGAACGAACTGCCGCGTGTCGACAACATGCCCGGGATGCCGCCTTATGTGCCGGTACCGTACGTGGACCGGATGGACCTCGCGTACGCCGCCGCCGACATGATGCTGTGCCGCGCGGGAGCGATGACCGTCGCCGAACTGTCCGCCGTCGGGCTCCCGGCCGCCTACGTCCCGTTGCCGATCGGCAACGGCGAACAGCGGCTCAACGCCCAGCCGGTGGTCAAGGCCGGCGGCGGCCTGCTCGTGGACGACGCGGAGCTGACGCCCGAGTGGGTGCTCGGCCAGGTCCTCCCGGTGCTGTCCGACCCGCACCGCCTGTACGAGATGTCCCGCGCCGCCGGCGAGTTCGGCCGCCGGGACGCCGACGAGCTGCTGGTCGGCATGGTGTACGAGGCGATCGCGGCACACCGGGCCCGCTGAGGCGGGAACGCACAGACGCAGGAGGCACAGGAGTGGCCGGAGCGACGACCGCACAGCGCGGCACACCGGGTTCTGGCGGGCCCTCCCGCAAGGGCCCCGGCTCTCCCGGGCGCCCCGGGCCCCGGGAGCCCGCCGCGTCGTCGAAGAGGTCCGGCCCGCGGGGCCCCGGCGGACGCCTGCGCGGGGGCCCCGTACTGGCCTCCCTGGTGGCCGCGGTGCTCCTGGCCGGGGGCGGCACCTGGGTGCTCTACGGCTCCTCCTGGCTCCGCGTCGAGAAGGTCACCGCCGCCGGCACGGACGTGCTCACGCCCGAGCAGGTCCTGGCCGCCGCGGCGGTGCCGGTCGGCGCGCCCCTGGTGAGCGTGGACACCGACGAGATCGAAAACCGCGTCAGGGGCCGCCTGCCCCGTATCGATTCGGTCGATGTCGTACGGGCCTGGCCGCACGGAATCGGGCTGAAAGTGACGGAACGCAAACCTGTCCTGCTCATCAAAAAGGGCGCCGACTTCGTGGAAGTGGACGCTTCGGGTGTGCGATTCGACACGGTTCCGAAAGCACCGGGGGGCGTTCCGGTGCTGGAATTGAACGCGGCGGGCTCGCCGAGCGCCCGCCGCTTCGACGAGGAGCGGCTGCTCCACGAGGCCGTGCTCGTCGCCGGATCGCTCCCCGGGCCGGTCGCCAAGGAGACCCTGCAGGTCAAGGTGGGTTCCTACGACTCGGTCCTGCTGGAGCTGACCCGGGGGCGCACCGTGGCCTGGGGGAGCGGCGAACAGAGTGACACGAAGGGGCGTGCGTTGACCGCTTTGCTGAAAGCCGCGCCCAAGGCCGATCACTTCGACGTGAGCGTCCCCACCGCCCCTGCGGTGTCCGGGAGTTGACGTCGGGTCCAACACCGACGCACCCTGGTTGGCCAGCGATACGGGTGATCACATAGGGTGAAAAGAAAAACGGGAGGTTCGGCGTGTTCGTTGAACACGCGCTACTTGTCGACTTAGTGTCCTGTTCGGAAGAGTCCAAGGAACAGACACACCCCTAACCCTAAACTTCAGGGTGAGGGTTCGGGTCGGCGCGTTCGAACCGTCCCTATTTCGGCATCAGTCGTCGCAACGCAGGCCCGCGAGGCGGCGACACGTAACTCGAGGCGAGAGGCCTTCGACGTGGCAGCACCGCAGAACTACCTCGCAGTCATCAAGGTCATCGGTGTCGGCGGCGGTGGTGTCAATGCCATCAACCGAATGATCGAGGTCGGTCTCAAGGGCGTCGAGTTCATCGCCATCAACACGGACGCCCAGGCGCTGTTGATGAGCGACGCCGACGTCAAGCTCGACGTCGGCCGCGAACTCACCCGGGGCCTCGGCGCCGGCGCCAATCCGGCCGTCGGTCGCAAGGCGGCAGAGGACCACCGCGAGGAGATCGAGGAGGTCCTCAAGGGGGCCGACATGGTCTTCGTCACCGCCGGTGAGGGCGGCGGCACCGGCACCGGCGGCGCACCCGTCGTCGCCAACATCGCGCGCTCGCTCGGCGCCCTGACGATCGGTGTGGTCACCCGGCCGTTCACCTTCGAGGGCAGGCGCCGGGCGAACCAGGCGGAGGACGGCATCGCCGAGCTCCGCGAAGAGGTCGACACCCTCATCGTCATCCCCAACGACCGGCTGCTGTCCATCTCGGACCGCCAGGTCAGCGTGCTGGACGCCTTCAAGTCGGCCGACCAGGTCCTGCTGTCGGGCGTCCAGGGCATCACCGACCTCATCACCACCCCGGGTCTGATCAACCTCGACTTCGCCGACGTCAAGTCCGTGATGTCCGAGGCGGGATCGGCCCTGATGGGCATCGGCTCGGCCCGCGGCGACGACCGCGCGGTGGCCGCGGCCGAGATGGCGATCTCCTCGCCGCTGCTGGAGGCGTCCATCGACGGCGCCCGCGGCGTGCTGCTCTCCATCTCCGGCGGCTCGGACCTCGGTCTCTTCGAGATCAACGAGGCCGCGCAGCTGGTGAGCGAGGCCGCGCACCCCGAGGCGAACATCATCTTCGGTGCCGTCATCGACGACGCGCTCGGCGACGAGGTGCGGGTCACCGTCATCGCGGCCGGGTTCGACGGCGGACAGCCCCCGGCCCGCCGGGACAACGTCATCGGCGCCGCGTCCACGAAGCGCGAGGAGCCGGCCCCCGCGCCGGTCCGCTCGGCGGAGCCGGCCCGTCCGGCCTTCGGCGGCCTCGGCTCGGTCACCCCGCGCGAAGAGCCCCCGGCCCCGGTCGAGCCGGCCCCGGTCGAGGTCCAGGCCCCCGCGCCGCAGGTCCCGACGGCCCGGCCGTACCAGGACAGCCCGGCCGAGGAACTGGATGTCCCGGACTTCTTGAAGTGACACCGGAGCAGCATCACGTGGGCGGCGCCCACTTCGCCTTCACCGACAGGTGGGGCGGAGTGAGCGCCGTTCCGTACGAAGAGCTCAACCTCGGCGGCGCGGTCGGAGACGACCCCGCCGCCGTTCTGGCGAACCGGGCCCGGGCGGCGGAGTCCCTGGGCATCGCGCCGGACCGGGTGGTCTGGATGAACCAGGTGCACGGACGGGACGTCGCGGTGGTCGACGGACCGTGGGGGGCCGGTACGGACACCCCCTGCGTGGACGCCGTGGTGACCGCCCGTCGGGGGCTCGCCCTCGCCGTGCTCACCGCCGACTGCACGCCGGTCCTGCTGGCCGACCCCGTCGCCGGGGTCGTGGGGGCCGCGCACGCCGGACGGCCGGGGCTGGTCGCCGGGGTGGTGCCCGCCGCCGTCGAGGCGATGGTGGCCCTCGGGGCCGAGCCGGGGCGGATCACCGCCCGTACCGGACCCGCGGTCTGCGGCCGTTGCTACGAGGTGCCGGCCGGGATGCGGGACACCGTCGCCGCGGTGGTGCCGGCCGCCCGGGCCGAGACGAGCTGGGGTACACCGGCCGTCGACGTGGTCGCCGGAGTCCACGCCCAGCTCGCGGAGGCGGGGGTGATGGAGAGTCGCCGATCCCCGGTCTGCACACTGGAGTCGCGGGATCACTTCTCGTACCGCCGCGACCGGGTGACCGGGCGGCTTGCCGGATATGTCTGGTTGGACCAATAAATGACGGACCGTGAGTCGGAGCTCGCCGAGAACCTGGCGCGGGTGCAGGAACGCATCGCGTCCGCCTGCGCGGCGGCGGGGCGCGGACGGGACGAGGTGACCCTCGTCGTGGTCACCAAGACCTACCCCGCGAGTGACGTACGGCTGCTGGCGGACCTGGGCGTCCGTCATGTGGCGGAGAATCGCGACCAGGACGCGGCCCCCAAGGCCGAGGCCTGCGCGGACCTGCCGCTCACCTGGCACTTCGTCGGCCAGTTGCAGACCAACAAAGTCCGTTCCGTGGCGGGATACGCGCACCTGGTGCAGTCGGTCGACCGGCCGAAGCTCGTGACGGCCCTGTCCGCGGCCGCCGCGAACGCGGGCCGGGAGATCGGCTGCCTCGTGCAGGTCGCCCTCGACGCCGAGTCGGGCGGACGGGGGGCCCGCGGGGGCGCCGCACCGGAGCAGCTCGCGGAGTTGGCGGACCTCGTGGCCGGCTCGCCGGGACTGCGGATCGACGGGCTGATGACCGTCGCCCCGCTGACCGGTCCGTACGCGGGGCGCGAACAGGCGGCTTTCGGGCGGCTGGTGGAATTGTCATCCCGGCTGCGCGCGGACCATCCGACTGCCACGATGGTCTCGGCGGGGATGAGCGCGGACCTGGAACAGGCCGTTGCGGCCGGTGCGACACATGTACGCGTCGGCACTGCGGTACTCGGCGCGAGACCCCGGCTCGGGTAACGTCGCGAAGAAAGTCGGACCACAGCAGAAAATATGGTCATTCCCGCTGATGGGCGGGCAGACCACGTGGATCGCGGGCAGTTGGTGACATTCGTGACACGGCGGCACCTGCGACAGGGCGATCCACCACAGAGCGGAGGACTCAGAGAATGGCCGGCGCGATGCGCAAGATGGCGGTCTACCTCGGCCTCGTGGAGGACGACCGGTACGACAACCCGGGGTACGACCCCGACGACGAGTTCGAGCCCGAGCCGGAACCCGAGCGAGCCCGGGACCGGGACCGCCGACAGCAGCCAGTTCACCAAGCGCCCGTATCGGACGAACCGGTACGAGTCGCACAGCCACCGGCGCAGCGGGAGCCCATCCCAATTCCGGTTGAAAACGGACGTCCTGCGCGAATCGCCCCCGTGGCATCCATCACACCCGATCGCTCGAACCTGGAGAAGAACGCCCCCGTGATCATGCCCAAGGTCGTCTCCGAGCGGGAGCCGTACCGCATCACGACGCTGCACCCCCGGACCTACAACGAGGCCCGTACCATCGGGGAACACTTCCGTGAGGGCACTCCGGTGATCATGAATCTCACGGAGATGGACGACACGGATGCGAAGCGTCTCGTGGACTTCGCCGCCGGTCTGGTCTTCGGTCTGCACGGCAGCATTGAACGGGTGACACAGAAGGTGTTCCTGCTGTCGCCTGCTAACGTCGATGTCACGGCGGAGGACAAGGCCCGCATCGCGGAGGGCGGGTTCTTCAACCAAAGCTAGACCGATCCGTCAGATACGTGACCGGGAACAGAGCGGAAGCAGGGGAGAGGGAAGCGCGGGATGGGTGTCGCACTACAGGTCGTCTACATCGCGCTGATGTGCTTCCTCATCGTGCTGATCTTCCGGCTGGTCATGGACTACGTGTTCCAGTTCGCACGTTCATGGACACCCGGCAAGGCGATGGTGGTCGTTTTGGAGGCCACCTACACTGTCACCGATCCACCGCTCAAGCTTCTTCGGCGTTTCATCCCGCCGTTGCGTCTCGGGGGCGTGGCACTCGACCTGTCCTTCTTCGTTCTGATGATCATCGTTTACATCCTCATCAGTTTCGTGAGCACCGCTGCGAGAAGCGTGTGAACGATGTGCTCCCCCGCAGGCGCGGGGACAGTCCCGATACGGTCTTGCCGACTGCCGACGACTACGTAGAGGTGAAGAAGACATGCCGCTGACCCCCGAGGACGTGCGGAACAAGCAGTTCACGACCGTCCGCCTCCGAGAAGGCTATGACGAGGACGAGGTCGATGCCTTCCTCGACGAGGTCGAGTCCGAACTGACGCGCCTGCTGCGCGAGAACGAGGACCTGCGCGCCAAGCTGGCCGCCGCCACGCGTGCCGCCGCGCAGAACCAGCAGCAGCAGGGCATGCGCAAGCCGGAACCCCAGGACCAGCGAGGGCCGGGCGCCCCCGTGCCCGCGGCCATATCCGGCCCGCCGCAGCAGCAGCAGCCCCAGATGGGCCCGCCCCAGCTGCCGGGCGGCCAGCCGCAGCTGCCGCCGGGCCCCGGCGGGAACGGACCGCAGGGTCCGGGCCCGATGGGCGGCCCCATGCAGCAGCACCCCATGGGTGGACCGCAGGGCATGGGCCAGCAGTCCATGCAGCAGCAGCAGCAGCAACAGCAGCAGCAGTCGATGGGCGGCCAGAACCCGCTCGGCCAGCCGATGGGCCAGCAGATGCAGCCCATGGGGCAGCAGATGCAGCCGATGGGGCAGCAGATGCAGCCCATGGGCCAGCCGATGCACCAGCAGCACCAGCAGCAGAGCCCCGGTGGCGACAGCGCCGCCCGCGTCCTGTCGCTGGCGCAGCAGACCGCCGACCAGGCGATCGCGGAGGCCCGTTCCGAGGCCAACAAGATCGTCGGTGAGGCCCGGTCGCGCGCCGAGGGCCTGGAGCGGGACGCCCGCGCCAAGGCCGACGCGCTGGAGCGGGACGCGCAGGAGAAGCACCGCGTCGCGATGGGCTCCCTGGAGTCCGCCCGCGCCACGCTGGAGCGCAAGGTCGAGGACCTGCGGGGCTTCGAGCGCGAGTACCGCACGCGTCTGAAGTCCTACCTGGAGTCCCAGCTGCGTCAGCTGGAGACCCAGGCCGACGACTCGCTGGCCCCGCCGCGCAACCCGGGTGCCCCCTCGCTGCCGCCGTCGCCGTCGCCCTCGATGGCTCCGGCCGGTGCGATGGGCCACTCCATGGGAGGCCCGTCGATGGGTGGCCCGTCCCCCATGGGCGGTCCCTCCCCGATGGGTGCCCCGTCCTACGGCGGCAACCAGCAGCAGATGTCCCCGGCGATGACCCAGCCGATGGCTCCGGTGCGGCCGGCCGCGCCGCAGCCGATGCAGGCGCCGTCTCCCATGCGGGGCTTCCTGATCGACGAGGACGACAACTAGGCGCCGCGTTCGGCGTCGGCAGTCGCTTCACGGGCCGGGCCCGGTTCCCCTTCGGGGGCACCGGGCCCGGCCCGTTTCGCGTGTCCTGCCGCTGCCGCTGCCGGTGTGGGGCCGCCGCCGTCGGGCGGTGCGGGTCACCGCCCTGGGGCTCCGCCCCGGACCCCGCGCCTCAGACCCCGGCGGGGCTGGGGGTGGCCGCCCCGGGGAACCCGGGAAACGCGAGCGGCCCGTATCCCCCGGGGAGGGGATACGGGCCGCTGGGGTGGGGGAGGGGTTACGCCTTGCGGAGGCGGAACGTCAGGGACAGGGGCTCGTCCGTGAAGGGGTCGCCGTACGCGGCGTCCGCCTCGCCGGGGGCGAAGTCCACGGCCAGGACCTCGTCCGAGATCAGGGCCGCGTGATCGGTCAGCGCCGTCACGACCTCCGCGTCCGGCGAGGACCACCGCAGGGCGATCCGGTCCGACACGTCCAGACCGGAGTTCTTGCGGGCCTCCTGGATCAGGCGGATCGCGTCACGGGCCAGGCCCGCCAGCCGCAGCTCGGGGGTGATCTCCAGGTCCAGGGCGACCGTCGCCCCGGAGTCGGAGGCGACCGACCAGCCCTCGCGCGGGGTCTCGGTGATGATGACCTCCTCCGGGGTGAGGGCCACCGTCTCGCCGTTCACCTCGACCTCGGCGGAGCCGGAGCGCAGGGCCAGGGACAGCGCCGCCGCGTCGGCGGCGGCCACCGCCTTCGCCACGTCCTGCACGCCCTTGCCGAAGCGCTTGCCCAGGGCGCGGAAGTTGGCCTTCGCCGTCGTGTCCACCAGGGACCCGCCGACCTCCGAGAGGGAGGCCAGGGAGGAGACGTTCAGCTCCTCCGTGATCTGGGACCGCAGCTCGGGGGACAGGGCGTCGAAGCCCGTGACCCCGACCAGCGCGCGCGACAGCGGCTGGCGGGTCTTCACGCCCGACTCCGCGCGGGTGGCGCGGCCCAGCTCGACAAGGCGGCGCACCAGCTGCATGTGCCGGGAGAGTTCGGGGTCGACCTGCGCGGCGTCCGGCTCCGGCCAGGAGCTGAGGTGCACGGACTCCGGCGCCTCCGGGGTGACCGGGACGATCATGTCCTGCCAGACCCGCTCCGTGATGAAGGGGGTCAGCGGGGCCATCAGGCGGGTCACCGTCTCCACCACGTCGTGGAGCGTGCGCAGCGCGGCCGCGTCACCCTGCCAGAAGCGGCGGCGCGAGCGGCGGACGTACCAGTTGGAGAGATCGTCGACGAACGCGGACAGCAGCTTGCCGGCGCGCTGGGTGTCGTACGACTCCATCGCCTCCGTCACCTCGGCGACGAGGGTGTGGAGTTCGGACAGCAGCCACCGGTCGAGCACCGTGCGGTCGGCCGGCGCCGGGTCGGCCGCGGACGGGGCCCAGTTCGACGTACGGGCGTACAGCGCCTGGAAGGCCACCGTGTTCCAGTACGTGAGGAGGGTCTTGCGCACGACCTCCTGGATCGTGCCGTGGCCGACGCGGCGCGCCGCCCACGGGGAGCCGCCCGCCGCCATGAACCAGCGGACGGCGTCCGCGCCGTGCTGGTCCATCAGCGGGATGGGCTGCAGGATGTTGCCCAGGTGCTTGGACATCTTGCGGCCGTCCTCGGCGAGGATGTGGCCGAGGCAGACCACGTTCTCGTACGCGGACTTGTCGAAGACGAGGGTGCCGACCGCCATGAGGGTGTAGAACCACCCGCGGGTCTGGTCGATGGCCTCCGAGATGAACTGCGCCGGGTAGCGCTTCTCGAAGACCTCCTTGTTCTTGTACGGGTAGCCCCACTGCGCGAACGGCATCGAACCCGAGTCGTACCAGGCGTCGATGACCTCCGGGACGCGGACGGCCTCCAGGGCGCAGCCCTCGTGGGTGCAGGTGAACGTGACGTCGTCGATGTACGGCCGGTGCGGGTCCAGCGCCGACTGGTCGGTGCCCGTCAGCTCGGTCAGCTCGGCGCGGGAGCCGACGCAGGTGAGGTGGTTCTCCTCGCAGCGCCAGATCGGCAGCGGGGTGCCCCAGTAGCGGTTGCGGGACAGCGCCCAGTCGATGTTGTTGTTGAGCCAGTCGCCGAAGCGGCCCTGCTTGACGGAGTCCGGGAACCAGTTGGTCTTCTCGTTCTCCCGCAGCATCGCGTCCTTGACGGCGGTGGTGCGGACGTACCAGGACGGCTGGGCGTAGTACAGCAGCGCCGTGTGGCAGCGCCAGCAGTGCGGGTAGCTGTGCTCGTAGGCGATGTGCTTGAAGAGCAGGCCGCGCGCGTCGAGGTCGGCGGTCAGCTTCTCGTCGGCCTTCTTGAAGAAGACGCCGCCGACGAGCGGGACGTCCTCCTCGAAGGTGCCGTCGGGGCGGACCGGGTTCACGACGGGCAGGCCGTACGCGCGGCAGACCGCGAGGTCGTCGGCGCCGAAGGCGGGGGACTGGTGGACGAGACCGGTGCCGTCCTCGGTCGTGACGTACTCGGCGTTGACGACGTAGTGCGCCGGCTCCGGGCTTCCCCCATCGGTTCCCTCGCCGGTGCTCGGGAACTCGACCAGCTCGAAGGGGCGCTGGTAGGTCCAGCGCTCCATCTCCTTGCCGGTGAAGGACTCGCCGGTGGCCGTCCAGCCCTCGCCGAGGGACTTCTCCAGCAGCGGCTCGGCGACGACCACCTTCTCGGTCCCGTCGGTGGCCACGACGTACCGGACCTCCGGGTGCGCCGCGACCGCGGTGTTGGACACCAGGGTCCAGGGGGTCGTCGTCCAGACGAGGAGGGCCGCCTCGCCCGCGAGCGGGCCGGAGGTCAGGGGGAAGCGGACGTAGACCGAGGGGTCGACGACCGTCTCGTAGCCCTGGGCCAGCTCGTGGTCCGAGAGGCCGGTGCCGCAGCGGGGGCACCAGGGGGCGACGCGGTGGTCCTGGGTGAGCAGGCCCTTGTTGAAGATCTCCTTCAGCGACCACCACACGGACTCGACGTACTCGGGGTCCATGGTCCGGTAGGCGTCGTCCAGGTCGACCCAGTAGCCCATGCGGGTCGTGAGTTCGGTGAACGCGTCGGTGTGGCGGGTCACGGACTCGCGGCACTTGGCGTTGAACTCGGCGATGCCGTACGCCTCGATGTCCTGCTTGCCGTTGAAGCCGAGCTCCTTCTCGACGGCGAGCTCGACGGGCAGGCCGTGACAGTCCCAGCCGGCCTTGCGGGCCACGTGGTAGCCGCGCATCGTGCGGAACCGGGGGAAGACGTCCTTGAAGACGCGGGCCTCGATGTGGTGCGCGCCGGGCATGCCGTTGGCGGTGGGCGGGCCCTCGTAGAAGACCCACTCGGGGCGGCCCTCGGACTGCTCCAGGGTCTTGGCGAAGGTCTTGCTCTCGCGCCAGAAGTCGAGGACGGCGTGTTCGAGGGCGGGCAGGTCGACCTGGGCGGGTACCGGGCGGTACTGCGGCGGTGTGGTCATGAGGCTGAACTCTTCCTCCGGCGGGATGTCACTTCCGTCCGGAGGGACGAGAGCCGTCACGACTCCCGCGGTACCACCCTCCTTGGCCACCGGACACGTCCGACGGCCCCCTCATTGGGGTGCGAAGCCGGTTCTACTCGCCTGTACGCGGCCTCGGGGGGCTGCGTACGGGCTTTCTTCCGGCGGCTCCGGGGTGATCCTTCACGTCGCGCTCGCCCCCGGGCTCTCACCGTCCCCGGGTCGCTCCTGGCTGCGTCCGACGCTACTCGTCCCCATCCATGCCTCTCGCTGGGGCCAGTGTACGGGCCGGGGGCGAGGTCGGCCGACCGGTTTGCGGGGGCGCGCGCGGCGGCCGCCCGGGCCGACGCGGCGGGGGCCGCGGGAGGGGTGCCGCGCCGGGGCGGTGCGGCGGGCCCGGTCGGGCGGCCGCTCGACCCGGACGGGCCGACGCGCCGGTACGGGATCCAGTGGGGCGCGGGGGGCGGATTACCCGGCTTCCGGGTGGGCACAACGGTTTCAGGTCGGCCACGAAGGAGCCCGCTCCCGTTGCCGCGGGGCCGGAGTCGATTTATCGTTCCGGCACGATTCGCGAGCAATGATCACAGTATGTGAAGGGGCCGCGGGCATGGTGGCGAAGAAGACCGCCGGGAGTACAGCCAAGAGGGCCGCCGGGAAGGCTGCGGCGGTCGAGGACGCGGCTCCGGCCGGGAAGAAGACCGCCGCCCGGAAGACCGCTGCCCGGAAGACCGCCGCCGCCACGAAGGCGACCGCGGGGAAGACGTCCGCGCCCCCGGCCCCGGCCGGGGGCGCGGACGCCGCCGAGGAGACGGGTGCCGTCGAGAAGCGGAAGGTCACGGCCAAGGCGGCCGTGACCGAGGGGGCGGCGCATGCCGCGAAGAAGACGGGAGTCCGCAAAGTGGTTGCCAAGAAGAGCACCGGTACGGCGAGGAAGTCGGCGGAGGCCGCCACCAGCGGGCTGCCGAAGACCCGCGTCACCGAGGTCACCGCGCCGGGCGAGCTCGCCGTGCGGCCCGGCGAGGACCCGTGGACGCGAGGCGAGGTCGACGAGGCCCGCACCGAGCTGATGAGCGAGGTGCTGCGGCTGCGCGCGGAGCTGGACGCCTCCGAGGCGGCCATCTCCGGGCTGATGCGGGACTCCGGCGACGGCGCGGGCGACGACCAGGCCGATACGGGCACCAAGAACATCACCCGGGAGTCCGAACTGGCCCTCGCGGCGAACGCCACCTCGATGCTGGAGCAGTCCGAGCGGGCCCTGGAGCGGCTGGAGGCGGGCACCTACGGCCTCTGCGAGAACTGCGGGCAGCCCATCGGCAAGGCCAGGATGCAGGCCTTCCCCCGGGCCACCCTGTGCGTGGACTGCAAGCAGAAGCAGGAGCGGCGGCACTAGGGCCGTCCCGGCCCCGTCCCGGAGCCGTCCGCGCGGCGGGGCGGGCGCAGGTCGAGGGGCGCCGGAAGGGCGCAGGGAGGGCGCCCTGACGTACTCTCGTGTTCGGTCAGGGTCCAGGAACCTGGCGGAGCTGTGTCGCAACCTGGTTCGAGCTAGTTCGAGGGACTCACGTGGCAGAGGCGGAGCGCATCATCGGTACGCCGGAGGTCGGGGACGACTCCCAGCCGGAGTCCGCCGCGCCCAGGGGGCATCGGCGGATCGTGGCACTGCTCGTCGTGGCGGTGCTCGCCTACGTGCTGGACCTCGGCAGCAAGCTGCTCGTCGTGGCGAAGCTGGAGCACCAGCCGCCGATCGAGATCATCGGCGACCTGCTGAAGTTCGAGGCGGTCCGCAACCCGGGCGCCGCCTTCGGCTTCGGCGAGGCCTTCACGATCATCTTCACCTGCATCGCGGCCAGCGTGATCGTCGTGATCGTGCGGCTGGCCCGCAAGCTCTACAGCCTGCCGTGGGCGATCGCGCTGGGCCTGCTGCTGGGCGGCGCCCTGGGCAACCTGACCGACCGGATCTTCCGCTCGCCGGGCGTGTTCCGCGGGGCGGTCGTCGACTTCATCGCGCCCGCGCACTTCGCGGTCTTCAACCTCGCCGACTCGGCGATCGTGTGCGGAGGCATCCTGATCGTGCTGCTGTCGTTCCGGGGCCTTGACCCGGACGGCACCGTCCACAAGGACTGATCGCGGGGCCGCTCGCGGGACGGCCCGACTGTCGAGTCCTGCATACTCGACAGGTGAGTACGATTCCCGAGATCCGAACCCTGCCCGTTCCCGATGGCCTCGAGGGCGAGCGTGTCGACGCCGCCATCGCCCGTATGTTCGGTTTCTCCCGGACGAAGGCGGCCGAACTCGCGGCCGCGGGAAAGGTGTCGGTCGACGGCAGTGTCGTCGGGAAGTCCGAGCGTGTGCACGGTGGCGCCTGGCTCGAAGTCGAGATGCCCGCCCCGCCGCGGCCCGTCGAGGTGATCGCCGAGCCCGTCCCGGGCATGGAGATCGTCCATGACGACGACGACATCGTCGTCATCATGAAGCCGGTGGGCGTCGCCGCCCACCCGAGCCCCGGCTGGACCGGCACCACCGTCATCGGCGGCCTCGCCGCCGCCGGCTACCGCATCTCCACCTCCGGCGCGGCCGAGCGCCAGGGCATCGTGCACCGGCTCGACGTAGGCACGTCCGGCCTGATGGCCGTCGCGAAGTCGGAGCGGGCCTACACCTCGCTCAAGAACCAGTTCCGCGAGCGCGTCGTCGACAAGCGCTACCACGCGCTGGTCCAGGGCCACCCCGACCCGATGAGCGGCACCATCGACGCGCCGATCGGCCGCCACCCGAGCGCCGACTACAAGTGGGCCGTGACCCAGGAGGGCAAGCCCTCCGTCACCCACTACGACCTGATCGAGGCCTTCCGGGCCGCCTCGCTGCTGGACATCAAGCTGGAGACGGGGCGCACGCACCAGATCCGCGTGCACATGGCCGCGCACCGCCACCCGTGCGTCGGCGACCTGACCTACGGCGCCGACCCGACCGTCGCCAAGCGCCTGGGGCTCACCCGGCAGTGGCTGCACGCGGTCCGGCTCGGCTTCGAGCACCCGTCGGACGGGCAGTGGGTCGAGTTCGAGAGCACCTACCCGGCCGACCTGCGCAACGCGCTGGACGTGATCCGGGCGGAGAGCGAGTGACGGGTGGCGGGCGGGTGACCGCCTTCGCCGTCCGCGTGGCCGAGGGGGAGGCCGACATGGCGGCCTGCTTCGCGGTGCGGACGGCGGTGTTCGTGGTCGAGCAGTCCGTGCCGCCGTCGATCGAGTACGACGCGTACGACGCGGACGCGGTGCACCTGCTGGCCTTGGGCGCCGACGGGGAACCGCTGGGCACGGGCCGGCTGCTGCACGGACCCGCCGCGCTGGCCAAGACCGGGTCCGAGGACGTCGGCTCGCTGGGCCGCCTCGCCGTGACCGCGTCCGCGCGCGGGCTGGGCGTGGGCGTGGCGCTGGTCCGCGCGATCGAGGCGGAGGCGGCCGGGCGGGGCCTGACGGCCGTCGACCTGGGCGCGCAGACGCACGCGCTGGGCTTCTACGAGCGGCTCGGGTACGCGGCGTACGGGCCGGAGTTCCTGGACGCGGGCATCGCGCACCGCTCGATGCGGCGTCCCCTCGCGGGGAGCTGACCCGACCTCCTCCGGGCCGCTGCCCTGGCCCCCGCCCGTCGTGCTGTGCCGCGCCGCTGCCGGGGGCTCCGCCCCCGGACCCCCGCGCCTCGAACGCCGGCGGGGCTGGACGGGCCGACACGGGTCGGTGGCGGTGGGCGCCGGGCGCGCCGGGCGCAGCGGACTGGCAGGGTGGGGGAGTGGATCAGCTAGCTCTGCTGTTCGTGCTGTTGCTCGGGGCCGTGGTCACCGTCCCGCTCGGAGACCGGCTCGGACTGCCCTCACCCGTTCTCATGACCATCGGCGGGGTGGCCCTCGCCCTGCTGCCGGCCGTGCCGAACGTCGACGTCCCGCCCGACTACATCCTGCCGCTGGTGCTGCCGCCGCTGCTGTACGCCTCCGTGCAGCGCACCTCCTGGCGCCAGTTCGCCGCCAACGTACGGCCCATCCTGCTGCTGGCCGTGGCCCTGGTGTTCGTCACGACGGCCGCAGTCGCCGCCGTCGCGCACGCCGTCGTCCCCGGGCTGCCGATCGCCGCCGCCGTCGCGCTCGGCGCGCTCGTCGCTCCGCCCGACCCGGTCGCCGCCACCGCCGTCGCCGGCTCGCTGGGGCTGCCCCGCCGCATGGTGTCGATCCTGGAGGGCGAGGGCCTCTTCAACGACGTCACCGCCATCGTGCTCTACCACGTGGCCATCGCCGCCGCCGTCAGCGGCAGCTTCTCGTGGCCCGACGCGCTCGGCGAGTTCGTGCTGTCCGCCGTCGTCGCCGTCGTCGTCGGCCTCGCCTTCGGCTGGATCACCAACCGCATGATGAGCAGGCTCGGCGACGCCACGCTGCAGATCGGCCTGACGCTGCTGGTGCCGTTCGTCTCGTACGTGGTCGCGGAGGAGCTCCAGGGGTCGGGGGTGCTGGCGGTCCTGACGACGGCGCTGTTCCTGGCCGAGTACGCGTCCGACGCCGACGACGTGCTGGGAAGGCTCGCGGGGCACACCTTCTGGGAAGTCGTCGACATGCTGGTCACCGGGGTGGCGTTCGGGCTGATCGGCCTGGAGCTCCACCACGTGTTCGGCACCGCGCAGGGGCGCGCCTGGGAGATGGCCGGCTGGGCGGGCGTCGTGATCGCCGTGGTGATCGGGGTACGGCTGGTGTGGCTGCTGCCGGCCGGCTGGGTCGCGCAGAAGCTGCACAAGCGGCGCGACTACGACGAGGAGATCCCGGTGAGCTGGCGGGAGAGCGTCGTGATGTGGTGGGCCGGGATGCGGGGCGTGGCCTCGGTGGCGCTGGCCCTCGCCATCCCGTTCGAAACCGACGCGGGCGAACCGTTCCCCGGGCGGGACGAGATCGTCTTCATCGCCTTCGCGGTGATCATGGCGACCCTCGTGGTGCAGGGGCTCACCCTGCCGTGGCTGGTGCGGCGCCTGGGGGTGGAGGCCGACTCCGACGCGGACCGCGACGCCGAGCGGGCGCTGGCGATCCGTGCTGCGAAGGCCGCCAAGCGGCGGCTGAAGGAGATCCAGGAGGTGGAGGAGCTCCCGGAGGACCTGGTGGAGACGCTGTACCGGCGGGCGTACGACGTGGGGGCCCGCATCAGCCCCGACATGGTGGACGAGGAGCGCCGGGAGGCGTACGCGCAGCGGGTCGAGCGGATCAGGGACGTCCAGCGGATCCAGCGCGAGATGATGTCCGCGGCCCGGCACGAGGTGCTGGCCGCGCGCAGCGAGGCCGGGTCCGACCCGGAGGTCGTGGACCGGGTGCTGCGGCACCTGGACGTACGCAGCCTGCGGAACCCGTAGGACGGAGCCGGGACCCGGCGGCGGGGCGGGCGCGGGGAAGCAGCGCCCCGTGCCCGGCGCCGCCCCCGCGCCTCACGCGCCGGCGGCCCCCGGGGTTTCGGCGGGCACGGCCGTGGCGCCCGGGGCGGCGGCGGCCTCGGAGGTCGTGACGCGGGGCAGGGCGTACGGGTGGTGGGCGACGAGCCAGGCGATCATCTGCTCGCGGACCGCGCACCGCACGGTCCAGACATCGTCGGCGTTCTTCGCCGTGACCACCGCGCGGACCTGCACGGTGTTCGGGGTGGTGTCGGTCACCGCGAGGCCGCCGCCTCGGCCGTCCCACTCGGGGATCTCCTTCAGGAGGTCCTCGAACCGCTCGCGCATGAGGTCGACCGGCGCCCTGTGGTCGAGGTGCCAGAAGACGGTGCCGGTCATCTCGGCGCCGCCGCGCGACCAGTTCTCGTACGGCTTGCTCGTGAAGTACGAGACCGGCATCGTGATCCGGCGCTCGTCCCAGGTGCGGACGGTGAGGAAGGTCAGGGTGATCTCCTCGACCGTGCCCCACTCCTTGTCGACGACCACCGTGTCGCCGATGCGGACGGTGTCGCCGAAGGCGATCTGCAGACCGGCGAAGAGGTTGCCCAGGGAGGACTGGGCGGCGATGCCCGCCACGATGCCGAGGACGCCGGCGGACGCCAGCATCGAGGTGCCGACGGCCTTCATCGGCGGGAAGGTCAGCAGCATGGCCGCGAGGGCGACCACGACCACCACCGCCGTGACCACCCGCTGGATCAGGGTCACCTGGGTGCGCACGCGGCGGACCCGGGCGTCGTCCTGGGCCACCGACGCGTAGCGGGCGTACGTGGAGTCGACCGCGGCCGTCGCGATGCGCACGGCCAGCCAGGCAGCGGAGGCGATCGTCACCAGGGTGAGGATCCGCCCGATGTAGAACGCGTACTCGGGAAGGAGCCCCGCCGACTGGTAGGAGCCCCGGAGCAGCGCGGTGCACAGCACGACCTGGAACGGCACCCGGCAACGGCGCAGCAGCCCCCACAGGGGGGTCTCCGGATGCCGCCGGTCGATGCGCCGCAGCAGCCGGTCGAGCAGCCACCCCGCGAGCAGGGTGATCAGCAGCGAGCCGCCGATGACGATCAGGGGGCGTATCAAGGTCTCCATCTCCATGACGTGAACGTAACCGGAAGCCGCCCTCGGAAACTGGCACGATGGAGTCATGAACATCATGCTCTTCCATTCGACGTACGGGCTGCGGCCGGCGGTCCACGAGGCGGCCGACCGGCTGCGCGCGGCCGGGCACGAGGTCGAGGTGCCGGACCTCTTCGAGGGGCGCACCTTCGGAACCGTCGAGGAGGGCATGGCACACCAGGACGAGATCGGCCGCGACGAGCTGCTCAAGCGCGCGGTGCTGGCCTCCGCCCCCTTCTCCGACCGGGGCCTGGTCTACGCGGGGTTCTCCTTCGGCGGCTCGGTCGCCCAGCACCTGGCCCTGGCCGACGAGAAGGCGCGCGGGCTGCTGCTCCTGCACGGCACGGCGGACCTGGAGGCGGACGCCTCGGTCGACGAGCTGCCGGTACAGCTGCACATCGCCGACCCGGACCCCTTCGAGCCGCACGACTGGCTGACGGCCTGGTACCTGCGGATGCGGCGGGCCGGGGCGGACGTGGAGGTCCACAGCTACCCGGGCGCCGGGCACCTGTTCACCGACGGGGGCCTGGACGACTACGACGCCGAGGCCGCCGAGCAGGCCTGGAAGGTCGCGATCGGCTTCCTCGACACCCTGTAGGAGCGCGCGACGCCTCGCGGGACGGGGAGGCGGCGGGGTGCCCGGCCCGCACCGGGCAGGGCCCCCGCCGCTGCGCACGTCCGACGGCCGGTCAGCGCACCGGCTGGTGCACCCGCTCCACCGTCTGGGTCCCGTTCAGGGTCCGGTACGAGCGCGACCACGCGGCCGAGGCGTCCGGCCGCCGCTTGTCGGAGACCACGTAGTAGTCCATCTGCGACCGCTCGGCCGTCACGTCGAGCACGCCGTAGCCGTGCGCGTCCATGTCGAGCCACTTCACGTGCCAGTTGGCGGCCTTGACCGCCGACTCGGCGACCAGCGAAGCGGTGTCCGCCGGGACGTGCAGGATGTCGTCCAGGTTGTCCGAGGTCACCGAGGTCACCACGAACTCGGTCGCGGCCGTCCCCGAGCCCGGGTAGTTCGCCATGTTCACCGGGACCTCGTTCGCCCACGCCATGTGGATGTCGCCGGTCAGGAACACGGTGTTCCTGATGTTCCGGTCCTTCAGGTGGCCCAGCAGCTCCTTGCGGTCGTCCGTGTAGCCGTCCCACTGGTCCACGTTGACGGCGAGGCCGCCCTCGGGCAGGCCCAGCAGCTTGGCCAGCGGCTTCAGCAGGTGCGCGGGCAGCGAGCCGAAGGCCACCGGGGAGATCATCACGGAGGTGCCGACCAGCTTCCAGGTCGCGTCCGAGCCGGCGAGGCCCGCCTTGAGCCAGTCCAGCTGGGCCCGTCCCGTGAGGGTGCGCTCCGGGTCGTCCACCGAGCCGCTGCCGACCTTGACCTGCTGGGAGCGGAAGGAGCGCAGGTCGAGGAGGTGCAGGTCGGCGAGGGTGCCGAAGCGCAGCCGCCGGTAGACGGTGCCGGCGATGGAGGCGCGTACGGGCATCCACTCGAAGTACGCCTGCTTGGCGGCGGCCGCGCGGGCCGCCCACTCGCCCTCGGCGCCCGGGGTGTGGTTCCCGGCACCCCCGGACCAGGTGTCGTCGGCGAACTCGTGGTCGTCCCAGATCGCGACGACCGGGTGCGCCTGGTGCAGCGCCTGGAGGTCGAGGTCGGTCTTGTACTTCCCGTGCCGGGTGCGGTAGTCGGCGAGCGAGACGATCTCGTGCCGCGGCTCGTGCGGGCGGACGGTGTACCTGGCCTCCGGGTAGCCCCCCGTGGCGTACTCGTAGATGTAGTCGCCCAGGTGCAGGACCGCGTCCAGGTCGGCGCGGGCGGCCAGGTGGCGGTAGGCGGAGAAGTAGCCGGACTCCCAGTTCGCGCAGGAGACCACGCCGAAGCGGACCCCGGCGGTCGTCGTCCCGGCGGCCGGGGTGGTCAGGGTCCGGCCGGCCGGGGAGACGGCGGAGCCGGCGGAGAACCGGTACCAGTACGGGGTCTGAGGGCTCAGGCCGCGCACGTCCACCTTGACGGTGTGGTCGGAGGCGGCGCTCGCGGCGACGGTGCCGGAGGCGACGATCCGGGAGAAGGCCTTGTCCGCGGCCACCTCCCAGCCCACCTGCACGGCGGGGCCGAGGCCGGAGCCGGGTACGGCCTCGGCGGTGGGGGTGACGCGGGTCCACAGCAGGACCCCGTCGGGCAGCGGGTCGCCGGAGGCGACGCCGTGGAGGAACGCGGGCGCGCTCTGCGCGGCATGGGCCGCGGAGGCGCCCAGCGAGGCGATCGGGGCGAGCGCGGCCGTGGCGGCCGCGGCCAGCACGACCGTGCGGCGGCGCGGAGCGGGTACGCCCGTGGAAGAGGGCGCGGGGGAAGGGAGATGACTGGTCACGGATGATCATGTTACTGGCGGGTATGACCCTCCGTACATCCCTCGGAACGCAAAGAGCGGGCGAACTCCCGGAGTCCGCCCGCCCGTTGGCCGAAATCAGCCTGCGAGGGCCTTGTCGATCGCCGCGGTGAACGCGTCGCCCGTGGCCGGGGTCTCGATCTTCTTGCCGTCCATCTTCAGCGTCGGGGTCCCCGTCACACCGGACTTGCCGAACGCCTCGGACATCTTCAGCGCCCACCGGTCGTAGGTGCCGTCCTCGACGGCCTTCTTGAACTCGGCGTTGCCCTCGAGCGCCGGAACCGTGTCCGCGACCTTCAGCAGGTAGTCGTCCTTGGCGAAGCTGTCGACGGTCTCCTCGGGGTGCAGTTCCTTGGAGTAGAGCGCCGCCTTGTAGTCGAGGAAGGCCTCCGGGCTGACGTTCAGCGCCGCGCCCAGGGCGCTCAGCGCGTTCTTCGAGCCCTCGCCCTTGACCGCGTTGTCGATGAACGTGGCGCCGAAGTACCGGAGCTTGTACTTGCCGGCGTCGACGTCCTTCTTGACCTGCTCGCCGACGGCCTGCTCGAACGAGGCGCAGGCCGGGCAGCGGGAGTCCTCGTACAGCTCCAGGGTCTTCTTCGCCTCGGGCTTGCCGACGACGACCGTGGTGCCGTCCTCGCCCTCGGTGTTCTTCGGCTTGATCAGGTCGGCCTTCGCGGCCTTCTCCCAGTAGCCGGGCTTGCTGGACTGCACGACCGCGTAGCCGATGCCGCCGGCTATGGCGAGGACGGCGATGACGGCGCCGCCCACGACCAGCTGGCGGCGCACCTTGTCCTTCTTCGCCTGGGCCTCGCGCTCGGCGCGGAGCCGCTCGCGGGCCGCCGCCTTGTTCGCCTGGCTGTTGCGTGAACTCATGGTGATCTCCGTGGAATGCGACGTGACGGGGGTGTCGTACGTGCGTCAGGCGCGCGCGAGCGCACCGGGCACGGGCGGCCCCCGCCGTCCCACGGAGTGGGCGGGGAACCGGGTACGGGCCCCCGCGCCCGGAAGCACCGACCGCAGCACCCGCCGCGCCGGACCCGGGGCCGGCGCCACCGAGGCCACCGCCAGCAGCAGCGGCCGGAACGCGCCGACGGCGACCGCCCGCAGCAGCTGGGCCAGTGCCCGCTCGCCGCAGTGCAGCCACCCGGCGGCCGCCAGCCCGACCGACACGTGCGCCCCGAGCAGCAACCAGGGCGTCCACGGCCCGGGCGAGGCCAGCAGCGCCGCCGGATCGGCGACGGGCCCGGCCACCTCGGTCAGCGGCCCGCCCACCGGGGAGCCGCCGCACAGCGCGTCCAGGCCCATCGCGCGCAGCGGACCTGAGACCGGCCCGCCCGCCGGGCCGTAGCAGAGGTGCTGCCCGGCGGTGAAGACGGTGTCGGCGGCCAGCTCCAGCGGTACGAGCAGCCCGGCGATCGGCCCGAAGGCCCGCCGCCGGCCCGCCAGCGCGTACGCGATCACGAAGACGGCGCCGAAGGCCCCCACCAGCAGCGGGGCCGGAAGCGGCACCCGGGACATCAGGACGTGCGAGCCCGCGGAGAGCAGCACGACGAACGCGCTGAACAGCGCGGCCCGCACCCCTCGGAGTCCTGCCCCTGATATGTCCATCGTCGCGAGTGTGCCACGAGACCCTGTGGAGCCGGGCCCCAGGGCCCGGCTCCCGCGGCTCACGGCATCAGGCGGCCGTTGCGGAAGAGGTCCACGAATATCTGGTGGTCGGCGCGGGCCCGGGCGCCGTACTCGTGGGCGAACTCCACGAGCAGCTCCGCGAAGCCCTCCTCGTCGGCCGCGATCGCCGCGTCGATGGCCCGCTCGGTCGAGAACGGGACCAGGGAGTGGCCGCTCTCCGCCTCGTCGGCCGCCCCGTGCATGGTCGCCGTGGCCCGGCCCAGGTCGGCGACGACGGCGGCGATCTCCTCCGGGTCGTCCAGCTCCGCCCAGTCCAGGTCCACCGCGTAGGGGGAGACCTCCGCCACCAGCTGACCGGAGCCGTCCAGCTCCGTCCAGCCCAGCCACGGGTCGGAGTGCGCCTGCAGGGCCCGCTGGGAGATCACCGTGCGGTGGCCCTCGTGGTGGAAGTAGTCGCGGACGGCCCGGTCGGTGATGTGACGGGAGACCGCCGGGGTCTGCGCCTGCTTGAGGTAGATCACGACGTCGTTCTCCAGGGCGTCGCTGTGCCCCTCCAGCAGGATGTTGTACGAGGGCAGCCCGGCCGATCCGATGCCGACGCCCCGGCGGCCCACCACGTCCTTGACCCGGTAGGAGTCGGGCCGGACCAGGGACTCGTCGGGCAGGGTCTCCAGGTAGCCGTCGAAGGCGTCCAGGACCTTGTAGCGCGTCGCCGCGTCGAGCTCGATGGTGCCCGGGCCGGGCGCGAAGCGCCGCTCGAAGTCCCGGATCTCCGTCATCGAGTCCAGCAGCGAGAAGCGGGTGCGCGCGCGGGCCGCGCGCAGGGCGCCCAGCAGCGGGCCGTCGGCGCTGTCCAGGGTGAAGGAGGGCACCTCCTCGTACTTGGCCCCGGCGGCCAGTCGGTGGATGCGCTCCCGGTAGGCGCCGGCGTAGGTCCGCACCAGCTCGCTGATCTGCTCGTCGCTGAGCGCCTTGGTGTAGCCGATCAGCGCCACGGAGGCCGCGAACCGCTTCAGGTCCCAGGTGAAGGGGCCGACGTACGCCTCGTCGAAGTCGTTGACGTTGAAGACCAGCCGGCCGTTGGAGTCCATGTACGTGCCGAAGTTCTCGGCGTGCAGGTCGCCGTGGATCCACACCCGGCCGGTGCGCTCGTCCACGTACGGGCCGCCGTGCCGGTGGCGCTCCAGGTCCGCGTAGAAGAGGCAGGCCGTGCCGCGGTAGAAGGCGAAGGCCGAGGCCGCCATCTTCCGGAATTTGACCTGGAAGGCAGCCGGGTCGGCTGTGAGGAGCTCGCCGAACGCGGTGTCGAACACATCGAGTATCTGCTCGGCACGCTGTTCGTCGGTCGTCTCGGGAACCGCCATGGCGGATGCCTCCTGGTGGCGCGGGGTGGAGCGCGGGTGGAGCGCTGTGCTGACCATGCTGGCAGGACCGGGGTCCTCGGTTCTGCAACGGATGACCGTACCCGTCGGTGCCCGTGATCTGTCACCCGGGAGACGTAGGATTCGTAGCTGCCGCCCTCTCTCCCCGCCGGAGGATCCCCACCGTGACCAAACCGCCGTTCACGCACCTGCACGTCCACACCCAGTACTCCCTGCTGGACGGTGCCGCGCGGCTGAAGGACATGTTCAACGCGTGCAACGAGATGGGCATGTCCCACATCGCGATGTCCGACCACGGCAACCTGCACGGGGCCTACGACTTCTTCCACACCGCGAAGAAGGCCGGGATCACCCCGATCATCGGCATCGAGGCGTACGTCGCCCCCGAGTCCCGGCGCAACAAGCGCCGCATCCAGTGGGGCCAGCCGCACCAGAAGCGCGACGACGTCTCCGGCTCCGGCGGCTACACCCACAAGACGATCTGGGCGGCGAACGCCACCGGTCTGAACAACCTCTTCCGGCTGTCCTCCGACGCGTACGCCGAGGGCTGGCTCACCAAGTGGCCGCGCATGGACAAGGAGACCATCAGCCAGTGGTCCGAGGGGCTCATCGCCTCCACCGGCTGCCCCTCCGGCGAGCTCCAGACCCGGCTGCGCCTCGGCCAGTTCGACGAGGCCCTCAAGGCCGCCTCCGAGTACCAGGACATCTTCGGCAAGGAGCGGTACTTCCTGGAGCTGATGGACCACGGCATCGAGATCGAGCGCCGGGTCCGCGACGGGCTCCTGGAGATCGGCAAGAAGCTCGACATCCCGCCGCTGGTCACGAACGACTCGCACTACACGTACGCCAGCGAGGCGGGCGCCCACGACGCCCTGCTCTGCATCCAGACCGGCAAGAACCTCTCCGACCCGGACCGCTTCCGCTTCGACGGCACCGGCTACTACCTGAAGTCCACGGAGGAGATGTACGCCATCGACTCCTCGGACGCCTGGCAGCAGGGCTGCGCCAACACCCGCCTGGTCGCGGAGCAGGTCGACACCGAGGGCATGTTCCAGTTCCGGAACCTGATGCCGAAGTTCGACATCCCGGACGGCTACACCGAGGTCACCTGGTTCCGCGAGGAGACCATGCGCGGCATGGAGCGCCGCTACCCGGGGGGCATCCCGGACGACCGGATGAAGCAGGCCGAGTACGAGATGGACACGATCATCTCGATGGGCTTCCCCGGCTACTTCCTCGTGGTCGCCGACTTCATCATGTGGGCGAAGAAGCAGGGGATCGCGGTGGGCCCGGGCCGCGGCTCCGCGGCCGGCTCGATCGTCGCGTACGCCATGGGCATCACCGACCTCGACCCGATCACCCACGGCCTGATCTTCGAGCGCTTCCTGAACCCCGAGCGCGTCTCCATGCCCGATGTCGACATCGACTTCGACGAGCGCAGGCGCGTGGAGGTGATCCGGTACGTGACCGAGAAGTACGGCGCCGACAAGGTCGCCATGATCGGCACCTACGGCACCATCAAGGCCAAGAACGCGATCAAGGACTCCGCCCGCGTCCTCGGCTACCCCTACGCCATGGGCGACCGGCTGACCAAGGCCATGCCCGCCGACGTCCTCGGCAAGGGCATCCCGCTCTCCGGCATCCTCGACCCGACGCACCCCCGCTACAGCGAGGCCGGCGAGATCCGCGGGATGTACGAGAACGAGCCGGACGTGAAGAAGGTCATCGACACCGCCCGCGGTGTGGAGGGACTGGTCCGGCAGATGGGCGTGCACGCCGCCGGCGTGATCATGTCCAGCGAGACGATCACCGACCACGTGCCCGTCTGGGTGCGGCACTCCGACGGCGTCACCATCACCCAGTGGGACTACCCGAGCTGCGAGTCGCTCGGCCTGCTGAAGATGGACTTCCTCGGCCTGCGCAACCTCACGATCATGGACGACGCCGTCAAGATGGTGAAGGCCAACAAGGGGATCGACATCGATCTCCTCGGCCTCCCGCTCGACGACCCCAAGACCTTCGAACTGCTCGGTCGCGGCGACACCCTCGGCGTCTTCCAGTTCGACGGCGGGCCCATGCGCTCCCTGCTGCGCCTGATGAAGCCCGACAACTTCGAGGACATCTCCGCCGTCTCGGCCCTGTACCGGCCGGGCCCGATGGGCATGAACTCGCACACGAACTACGCCCTGCGCAAGAACAAGCAGCAGGAGATCACCCCGATCCACCCGGAGCTGGAGGGCCCGCTCGAAGAGGTCCTCGCCGTCACCTACGGCCTGATCGTCTACCAGGAGCAGGTCCAGAAGGCCGCCCAGATCATCGCCGGCTACTCGCTCGGCGAGGCCGACATCCTGCGCCGCGTGATGGGCAAGAAGAAGCCCGAGGAGCTGGCGAAGAACTTCGTCATCTTCGAGGAGGGGGCCAAGAAGAAGGGCTTCAGCGACCAGGCGATCAAGGCCCTCTGGGACGTCCTGGTCCCCTTCGCCGGCTACGCCTTCAACAAGGCCCACTCGGCCGCCTACGGACTCGTCTCCTACTGGACCGCCTACCTGAAGGCGAACTTCCCGGCCGAGTACATGGCCGGTCTGCTCACCTCGGTCAAGGACGACAAGGACAAGTCCGCGATCTACCTCAACGAGTGCCGGCGCATGGGCATCAAGGTCCTGCCGCCGAACGTGAACGAGTCGGAGCCGAACTTCGCCGCCCAGGGCGACGACGTGATCCTCTTCGGCCTCACCGCCGTCCGCAACGTCGGCACCAACGTCGTGGAATCGATCATCAGGAGCAGGAAGGCGAAGGGGAAGTACTCCTCCTTCCCCGACTTCCTGGACAAGGTCGAGGCCGTGGTCTGCAACAAGCGGACCGTCGAGTCGCTGATCAAGGCCGGCGCCTTCGACGAGATGGGCCACACCCGCAAGGGCCTCGTCGCCCACCACGAGCCGATGATCGACAACGTGGTGGCGGTCAAGCGCAAGGAGGCCGAGGGGCAGTTCGACCTCTTCGGTGCGATGGGCGACGAGAGCGCGGGCGACGAGCCGGGCTTCGGCCTCGACGTGGTCTTCTCCGACGTCGAGTGGGAGAAGTCCTACCTGCTCGCCCAGGAGCGCGAGATGCTCGGCCTCTACGTCTCCGACCACCCGCTCTTCGGCCTGGAGCACGTGCTGTCCGACAAGACGGACGCCGGCATCTCCCAGCTGACCGGCGGCGAGCACTCCGACGGCGCGGTCGTCACCATCGGCGGCATCATCTCGGGCCTCCAGCGCAAGATGACCAAGCAGGGCAACGCCTGGGCCATCGCCACCGTCGAGGACCTGGCCGGTTCCATCGAGTGCATGTTCTTCCCCGCGACCTACCAGCTCGTCTCCACCCAGCTGGTCGAGGACACCGTCGTCTTCGTCAAGGGCCGCCTCGACAAGCGCGAGGACGTCCCCCGCCTGGTCGCGATGGAGATGATGGTCCCCGACGTCTCCTCGGCCGGCACCAACGCGCCCGTCGTCCTCACCATCCCCACCGTCAAGGTCACGCCGCCGATGGTGACCCGGCTGGGCGAGATCCTGCGCCACCACCACGGCAACACCGAGGTGCGGATCAAGCTCCAGGGCCCCCGGTCGACCACCGTCCTGCGGCTCGACAAGCACCGGGTCAAGCCCGACCCGGCGCTGTTCGGCGACCTCAAGGTGCTGCTCGGACCGTCCTGCCTGGCCGGATAGGGACGGTCGCCCGCGTACGGAAGGGCCCGCCCGGCGATGGGCGGGCCCTTCCGTCACTGGACGCGCGGGCGCGGGCCCGCGGGCGTCAGTTGTGGCCGAACTTCTTCTGCTTGCTCTTGTGGGCCATGTCCATCGGACTCGGCGCCTGCGACATCGACTCCGACGACTCCGCCGAGCTCTTCGCCTGGTCCGGCGCGGACGAGCGGGCCTGCTGCTTCGACGGCTGCTTCTGGTTCTTGTTCTTGGCCATGGTGGAGCCTCCGTGAGGGTCTAGGGGCCAGGACGCCTTCACACTCACACAACGCCAGAAACCGCGCATTTTGGATCATTACTACGCGTAGCCGGTGGCTCCTTCCGACCCCCCTTCCCCGCCCCGCGTGAGATCCGCCACGCCGATGATCGAGTTCCGGCCGTCAACACCCTTGCGGTCGGGCAGACTCGGGGAATATCCAGAGGACCCCCACGGAAGAGGGTGGAACGCGTGGACCGCTGCGTCGTCCTGGTGGACGCCGGCTATCTGCTGGGCGCCGCCGCCAGCCTTCTCGCAGGGGAGCCCTCGCGCTCCCGCATCACCGTCGACCATGCCGCCCTCATCCAGGGCCTGCGCGAGCGGGCCGAGGCCGACACCGAGCAGCCCCTGCTGCGCATCTACTGGTTCGACGGCGCACCCGACCGGGTGCCGCAGCCCGAGCACCGGCGGCTGCGCGTCATGCCCCGCGTCACCGTCCGGCTGGGCGCCCTGACCCGCAGCGACGGACGCTGGGCCCAGAAGGGCGTCGACGCCGCCATGCACGCCGAGCTCACCGAGCTGGCCCGCAACCGCGCCTGCTCCGACGTCGTACTGGTGACCGGCGACGGCGACCTGCTGCCCGGGCTGATGTCCGCCAAGGAGCACGGGGTCGCCGTCCACCTGTGGGCCGTCCAGGCCGCCGACGGCGACTACAACCAGTCCGAGGACCTCGTCGCCGAGGCCGACGAGCGCCGCGTGCTGGACCGCGCCTGGATCACCCGCGCCGTACGGGCCAAGGACCTGACCGGGCTGTGTTCACCACCGCCCGCCCCGCGCCCCGACATCGCCGCCATCCTCTCCGCCCCGCTGCCCGAGGCCGCGCTCGCCGAGGCAGCCCGCAACGGCACCGCCGCCGGCGAGGAGCGGCAGCAGGGTGGTGTACCGGTCCCCGCGCCCGCCGCCTCCGGGGGCAAGACCGTACCCACCCCCAAGGACCTCGCCGGCTCGCTGCGGGCCCCCGCCCCGCAGAGCGCCGGGCCGGCCGGGGGCAACGGCGGTCAGCCCCCGGCCGGCAGCGCCCTGCGCTGGTCCTCCGACAAGGGCTGGATCGACCGGGCCGGCCCGCTCGGGGAACCCGCCGAGACCGCCTCCCTGCCCACCCTCGCCCAGCTCACCAGCGCCGAGCAGCGCTGGGCGGACCGCGAGGAGGACATCACCACGGTCGGCGGTGACCCCTTCGAGGTCGGGCAGGTGTTCGCCCGGCGCTGGATGGAACGGCTCCCGGAGGCCGTGCACCTCCAGAAACTGGCCACGATGTACCCCCGGATCCCGCACCGCATCGACGGGGAGCTGCTGCGCTACGCCGCCCGGTTCGGGCTCCTCGCGCACAAGGACGACCAGATCGACGAACACGACCGGTACGCCATCCGGGCCGGTTTCTGGCGGGAGATCGACGTCCGCGCGGCCGCCGAGCACGTGGCCGCGGTACCGGCCGCCCCGCCCGGCGCGGGCCCCTCCGACCCCGGAGTCGCGGCGACCCCCTCGGCCCCGGCGGCCGAGTAGGGGCGGGAACCCCGTAGGCTGCTCCCTCGTGAGCACGGGCACAGCACAGGCGGAACCACGCGGGAAGCACGGCACGGCAGCAGCCGCGGAAACGGCCTCCGACGTGGTCTGCGCGGTGCGTGACCTGGTCAAGACGTATCCGGCGGTGCGCGGTCGGCGCGGGGCTCCGGCCCTGCCCGAGACCCGCGCCACGGACGGCGTCTGCCTCGACGTGCGGCGCGGCGAGATCTTCGGCCTCCTCGGCCCCAACGGCGCCGGCAAGTCCACCCTGGTCCGCCAGCTCACCGGCCTGATGCGGCCGGACGCGGGCACCGTGACCCTGCTCGGACACGACCTCGTACGCCACCCCGGGCGGGCGGCCCGGCTGCTCGCCTACCTGGGGCAGGAGTCCACCGCCCTGGACGAGCTGACCGTGTCCCTGGCCGCCGAGACCACCGGCCGGCTGCGGGGGCTCGACGCCCGGGCGGCGCGGGCGGCGCGTGACTGCGTACTGGAGGAGCTCGGGCTGACCGAGATCGCCGGGCGGCCCCTGAAGAAGCTCTCCGGCGGCCAGCGGCGCCTGGCCTGCTTCGCCGCCACGCTGGTGGGCGAGCGGCCCTTCCTGGTCCTCGACGAGCCCACCACCGGCATGGACCCGCTCGCCCGGCGGGCCGTCTGGTCGGCCGTGGACCGGCGGCGCGAGCGGCACGGCGCGACCGTCCTGCTCGTCACGCACAACGTCATCGAGGCGGAGACCGTCCTCGACCGGGTCGCCGTCATCGACCAGGGCAAGGTCATCGCCTGCGACACCCCGTCCGGGCTGAGGGCCAAGGTCTCCGGCGAGGTCCGGCTGGAGCTGGTGTGGCGCTCCGCCGCGCCGCTGGAGGTGCCGGAGGTCGCGGCGCTCGCCCCGCTGGCCGCCGAGTCCGGCCGCCGCTGGGTGCTGCGGCTGCCGCCGGAGGAGGCGCGGGCCGCGGTGGCCGCCGTCACCGGGGGGCCGGCGTTCGCCGCCCTCGACGATTTCACGTTGGCGACGCCGAGCCTGGAGGACGTCTACCTGGCGCTGGGCGGGCGGATGAAGGGTCTGGTCAAGTCGTGACTACCGCTGCCGCGGACGCCGTGGGCGTCCACGCCGGCTCCGTGTGCGCCCCCGCCGAGCTGGCGCCGAAGGCGCGGTTCTTCCCCGCGCTGGCCGCCGTGTACAGGGCGCAGCTGTCCCGGGCGCGGGTCGCGCGGATCCCGCTGCTGTTCGTGGCCACGTTCCAGTCCGTCGGCATCATGATCCTGATGCGGGGCGTGGTGGACGGCGGTTCGGAGGCGCGGGCCGTCGTGGCAGGCTCCTCCGTGCTCGTGGTCGCCTTCGTCGCGCTGAACCTGCTCGCGCAGTACTTCGGGCAGCTGCGGGCCGGCGGCGGGCTCGACCACTACGCCACCCTGCCGGTGCCGCCCGCGTCGGTGGTGCTGGGCGCGGCCGCCGCGTACGCCTCGTTCACCCTGCCGGGCACCCTGGTCACCGCGGTGTTCGGGTGCGTGCTCTTCGGGCTGCCGATGGGCGGGCTGTGGATCCTGGCCGCCGTGGTTCCGCTGGCCGGGGCCGCGCTGGCCGGGCTCGGGGCGGCCCTGGGGCTGCTCGCGCCGCGACAGGAGCTGGCCACGCTGGCCGGGCAGCTCGGCATGTCCGCCGCGCTGCTGCTGGGGGTGCTGCCGCCGGAGCGGATGCCGGAGGTGATCGTGTGGGCGCGGGACCTGCTGCCGTCCACGTACGGGGTGGAGGCGTTCGCCCGTACCTTCGCGGCGGACCCCGACTGGGCCGTGGTCCTCTTCGACCTGGGCGTGTGCGCCGCCGTCGGCGTGCTGTCGCTGGCCCTCGCCACCTGGGCGTACCGCCGGGCGGCGGTCCGCTGAAGCCGGTGCCGGGCTCACCTGGCACGATGTGGGGGTGACCGAAGCCGTGACCCCGCCCTCCCCGTTCGACCCGCCGTCGCTCCCGCCCCGCAAGGCCGGCGGGGGCGACGCCGCCGTCACCCCGGCGGACGTCCGGGACGGCGCCGCCGTCGCCCTCGCGGTCGGTGTGGCCGGCGTGCTCCTGGGACTGCTGTGGGCGTGGCTGGCGCCGCGGGCGCAGTACGTCTCCAACGGGGAGGCCGTGTTCCTGCGCAACACCGAGAGCGAGGCCCGGATCGGGGCGGACGGCACCTTCTTCCTGCTGGCCGCCGGTCTGGGCGTGCTGAGCGCCGTCGGCGTCTTCCTGTGGCGCCGGGCCGGCGGCGTGACGCTGGTGATCGGCCTGGCGGTCGGTTCCTGCTTCGCCGCGCTGGTGGGCTGGCGGCTCGGCCTGTGGCTGGGCCCCTCCGCGGACCTGGTCACCGCCGCGCGGCAGGCCGGCAAGGGGGTCCCGTTCGACGCGCCGCTCCAGCTGCTGGCGCACGGGGTGCTGCTCGCGTGGCCGATGGCCGCGGTGCTCGTGCACCTCGGGCTGACGGCCCTGTGGTCCCCGCACGACCCGGAGCCGGTGCCGGAGTGGGCCGCCGCCCAGTACCCGCCGCCGCACGTCCACGCCGATCCGGCCGCGCCGGAGCCCCCGCGGGGCTGAAACGCCCGGGGCCCTGCGGTCGGGGGACCGGTGGTCGGCGGGCCCGGTGGTCCGCGGGCTCTGCGGCCGCGGGCCCCGCGGTCAGGTGCGGGCGATGGGGGCCAGGACGGCACCCGTCAGAGCGGCCAGGTCCGCGGGGGACAGCTCGACCTCCAGGCCCCGGCGGCCCGCCGACACGCAGATCGTGGCGCGGTCCGAGGCCGAGGCGTCCAGCACCGTGCGCAGCCGCTTGCGCTGCCCCAGCGGTGAGATGCCACCTCGGACGTACCCCGTCGTGCGCTCCGCCAGCACCGGGTCGGCCATCGCCGCCCGCTTGCCGCCGACCGCCGTCGCCAGGGCCTTGAGGTCCAGGGAGCCCGACACCGGCACCACGGCCACCGTCAGGACCCCGTCCACGTCCGTGACCAGCGTCTTGAACACCTGGGCCGGCGAGACTCCCATGGCCTCGGCGGCCTCCTCGCCGTACGAGGGGTGCGCCGGGTCGTGCTCGTACGCGTGGGTGGCGAAGGAGACCCCCGCCGCCGTCAGGGCCACGATCGCCGGGGTGCCCGTCGGCTGCGCCTTCTTCTTCGCCATCAGTTCGGGCTCGTGGGGGAGCGGGTCAGGTCCACCGCCGGCAGCGACGGCAGGTGCCGGATCACCGCGGTCTCCGCGCGCAGCAGCTTCAGTTCCTCCGCCAGCCGCGTCGCCGTGTCCGGGGCTTGGAGCAGCCGCTGCTTCGCCGGGATGTCCAGCACCGCCGCCGCCGCCACCAGGTACGACACCACCGACGGCTCGTCGGGGAGCTCCGCGCCCGTCAGGGACCGCTCGCGGGCCCCGGCCAGGCGCTTCTGGTAGGCGCGGAAGGCCCGCAGGACCCCCTCGGCCAGGGCGCCGGCGCCCTCGCCCGTGTCCTCGGGCAGCTCTTCCAGCTCCGCCGTCAGGTAGGGGCCCGAGGAGTCCACGGACACCAGGCGGACCCGCGTCGTGCCGGTCGCCAGGACCTCGAAGCTGCCGTCCTCCCGCTCCCGGATCGTCGCCGCGTCCGCGATGCAGCCCACCCGGTGGAAGGCCTGGATCGGGTCCGCGCCGAAACCGGCGGCCGGTCCCCGCTCGGGGAGGGCCGTCTGGTCCGGGAGGCCGGGCGCGGTCGGCGCGACCTCCCGGCCGTCGCGGATCGCGACGACCGCGAACCGGCGCGGCTCGTCCTCGCCCGTCTTCAGGAGCTCGCTCATCATGGCGCGATAGCGCTCCTCGAAGATGTTCAGCGGGAGGACGAGTCCCGGGAACAGCACCGAGTTCAGCGGGAAGAGGGGCAGGCGAACGGTGGTCACGAGGCACAGGGTAATGGCCGCGGGCCCGGACCCGTCACCCCCGCCTCAGCAGGCGGGACGCGCCCGCGGCCACCGTGGTGGCCAGGATCCAGCCCAGGATGACGAGGGCCGCCGCGCCCCACTGCCAGCCGCCCTCCACCTTCCAGTGCCCCTGCTGGCCGAGGTCGATCACCGGCAGCAGGAGGTCGAGCGCGTACAGGGTCGCGTTCCACTGCGGGTGCTCGTCCGCCTTGATCGGCGGGGGGTCGTGCTGGGAGAACAGCAGCGTGCCCGCCGCCCAGAGGACCACCATCCACAGCGCCGCCCGCCCCGGCCGGTAGCCGTAGACCACCGTCCAGTCCTGGAGGTACCCCCAGGCCCGCGCCGCCGGAGGCAGGGTGGTCCGGCGGCGGCGCTGCTTGGCCAGCAGCACCCGGCGGGCGTCCGAGTCCTCGCCGCCGCCCCGCAGGACGGCGGCGAGCCGCTCGTACGGATCCGGCGAGTACTCGGGGGTGGCCGCCTCCACCCAGGCCAGGCGCCGGGCGAGGGGGAAGTGGCCGCGGGGCGCGAGGGTCTCGTACACGAAGCCCTCGATGGCGAGCCCGCCCGGACCCGGCCAGCTGGTGGAGCTGTCGACCAGCTTGACCACCTTGGCCCCCGACACCACCACCCGCCCGCGCTCCGGCCGCTCGCCGACGAAGCGGAACTCGGGGGTCTGGATCCGGCGCAGGGATATCTCCTGCTCCTCGGTGAGGAGGAAGCGGGCGCCGTAGAAGTCGATCGCGTCGCCGAAGCGCCCGTCGTCCAGCCGCAGCCCGCCCCGGCACTCGAAGCGCTGCTGCCGCCGCCCGTTCGGCGGCATCAGGCCCAGACCGTACGGGGGAGTGGAGGAGTTCGAGCCGGGGACGTGGTCCAGCGCGATCGAGGTCAGGTACAGGGTCCGCTCGACGGTCAGCTGCGGGGCGTTGAGCGCGAAGCGCCCGTACGGATTGCGCAGACGGGCCCCGCGCAGGTTCATCGACACGCCGACCTTCGCGCCCCGCAGGCTCACCTCGCCGTACGTCTCCAGCATCTCGCCCTGGAAGTCCTGCGCGACCGACATGCCGTCGGCGACGACGGCCCGGCCCTTGTTGTCCCGCTGCACCACCGCCTGGCTGATCAGCAGGTCGGTGCCGATCTGCGCGTCGGTCAGCCGGATGCCCCGGGCCACCCGGCAGCGCGGCAGGTGCAGGTCGCCCTCGGTGTGCAGCCGCGCCGCCTCCAGCCGCGGGACCGCGCAGTTGACCAGGCGCAGCGTGCCGAAGCGGGCCTCCGAGAGCTGGATCTCGCCGTCGAACCGGCAGGACTGGAGCTCCACGTACGGGGCCACGGCGCCGCCGGACAGGTCGAGCCGCCCGGTGATCCGTACGCCGCGCAGCTTGAGCGAGGCCACCCTGCCCGGCACCGGGGGCGGCCCGTGGAGCAGCAGCAGCGCCACCACGTCGGCCCGGACGGCCCGCTCCGGCCCCCAGACCCGCTCGGCGTGCGGATCGTCCCGGTCGGCGGCCCGCGCGCTCAGGTCGCAGACGGCGCCCGTACGGAACGCCTCCCACATGCGGCGCTCGGGACCGGTGAGGTCCGCCGGCGCCTCGCCCGGGCGTGCCTCGGTCATGCGGTCCCCCTCCGCCGTACCTGCGTGTAGGGGAACGCTAACGGGCGGCTGTGACACCCGGGGCGTGTATCAGCCAGTGATACAGGCGAACGGTGCCGCTGGGCGGTCTGAGAGAATTGGGGGGTGATCTCTCGTATCGACCTGCGCGGCGACTCCCTCCCCGAGGGGGGCGCCCTGCGCGATCTGCTGCCCCGTGCCGAGTTCGACGTTGAAGCCGCCCTGGAGAAGGTGCGGCCCATCTGCGAGGACGTCCACCATCGCGGCACGGCGGCGCTCATCGAGTACGCGCAGAAGTTCGACGGGGTCGAGCTCGCGCAGGTCCGGGTACCCGCGGAGGCCCTCGACGCCGCCCTGGAACAGCTGGACCCGGCCGTCCGCGCCGCCCTGGAGGAGTCGATCCGGCGCGCCCGGATCGTGCACCGCGCACAGCGCCGCACCGAGCACACCACCCAGGTGGTCCCCGGCGGAACCGTGACCGAGAAGTGGATTCCGGTGGAGCGCGTGGGGCTGTACGCCCCGGGCGGCCGCTCGGTCTACCCCTCCTCCGTCGTCATGAACGTCGTCCCGGCGCAGGAGGCGGGCGTCGCGTCGATCGCGCTCGCGTCCCCGCCCCAGAGGCCCGCCTTCGACGGGGACCCCTTCGGGGGCCTGCCGCACCCGACGATCCTCGCCGCGTGCGCCCTGCTCGGCGTGGACGAGGTGTACGCCGTGGGCGGCGCCGTGGCCGTCGCGATGTTCGCGTACGGCACGGAGGACTGCCCGCCGGTCAACATGGTGACCGGCCCCGGCAACATCTGGGTCGCCGCCGCCAAGCGCTACTTCACCGGCCGCATCGGCATCGACACCGAGGCCGGACCGACCGAGATCGCCGTCCTCGCCGACTCCACGGCCGACCCCGTGCACGTCGCCGCCGACCTGATCAGCCAGGCCGAGCACGACCCGCTGGCCGCCGCCGTCCTGGTCACCGACTCCGAGGACCTCGCGGCCGCGGTCGAGAAGGAGCTGGAGCCGCAGGTCGCCGCGTCCAAGCACGTCGAGGACCGGATCAAGCCGGCGCTCGCCGGGCGCCAGTCCGCGATCGTGCTGGTCGACAGCCTGGAGGACGGCCTCAAGGTCGTCGACGCGTACGGCGCCGAGCACCTGGAGATCCAGACCGCCGACGCCGCCGCCTGGGCCGCCCGCGTCCGCAACGCCGGTGCGATCTTCGTCGGCGCCTGGTCCCCGGTCTCCCTCGGCGACTACTGCGCCGGATCGAACCACGTGCTGCCCACCGCGGGCTGCGCCTGCCACTCCTCCGGCCTGTCCGTGCAGTCCTTCCTGCGCGGCGTCCACATCGTCGACTACACGCGCGACGCCCTCGCCGAGGTCACCCACCACGTGGTGGCACTGGCCGAGGCCGAGGACCTGCCCGCGCACGGCGCCGCCCTGAAGGCGCGTTTTGGCGGAGCCGTACCAAACCAGCACAGCGGATGGAAGGTCCCCCAGCAGTGACCGCCGACCTCGGCATCGACGACCTCCCCGTCCGCGACGAGCTGCGCGGCAAGACCCCGTACGGCGCCCCGCAGCTCGACGTGCCCGTCCAGCTGAACACCAACGAGAACCCGTACGGGCTCCCCGAGGAGCTCGTCGCGCGGATCGCCGAGCGCGTGGCCGACGCCGCCCGCACCCTCAACCGCTACCCCGACCGGGACGCCGTCGAGCTGCGCACCGAGCTGGCCGCCTACCTCACGCGCACCGGCAAGCACCCGGTCGCCCGGGAGAACGTGTGGGCCGCCAACGGCTCCAACGAGGTCCTCCAGCAGCTGCTGCAGACCTTCGGCGGGCCCGGCCGCACCGCGATCGGCTTCGAGCCCTCGTACTCGATGCACGCGCTGATCGCCCGCGGCACCGGCACCGGCTGGATCTCCGGCCCGCGCCGGGAGGACTTCACCATCGACGTGGAGGCCGCGGAGCGGGCCGTCGCCGAGCACGCCCCCGACGTCGTCTTCATCACCTCGCCCAACAACCCCACGGGCACCGCGGTGGGGGCGGAGACGGTCCTGGCCCTCTACGAGGCCGCCCAGGCCGCCAAGCCCTCGATCGTGATCGTGGACGAGGCGTACGTGGAGTTCAGCCACCGGGACTCGCTGCTGCCCCTCATCGAGGGCCGGCCGAACCTCGTGGTCTCCCGGACCATGTCCAAGGCCTTCGGAGCCGCCGGACTGCGCCTGGGCTACCTGGCCGCGCACCCCGCCGTCGTGGACGCCGTCCAGCTGGTGCGCCTGCCGTACCACCTGTCGGCCGTCACCCAGGCGACCGCACTGGCCGCCCTGGAGCACACCGACACCCTGCTCGGCTACGTCGAGCAGCTCAAGGCCGAACGCGACCGGCTCGTCACCGAGCTGCGGGGCCTCGGCTTCGAGGTCACCGAGTCCGACGCGAACTTCATCCAGTTCGGCAGGTTCCCGGACTCCCACACCGCATGGCAGAAGATCCTCGACCGGGGCGTCCTGGTCCGGGACAACGGCGTACCGGGCTGGCTGCGGGTCACCGCCGGCACCCCGGCCGAGAACGACGCGTTCCTGGAAGCGGTTCGCGCACTGAAGAAGGAGCAGCAGGCATGAGCCGCATCGGACGGGTCGAGCGCACCACGAAGGAGACCTCGGTCGTCGTCGAGATAAACCTCGACGGAACCGGCAAGGTCGACGTCTCGACGGGCGTGGGCTTCTACGACCACATGCTCGACCAGCTCGGCCGCCACGGCCTCTTCGACCTCACGGTCAAGACCGAGGGCGACCTGCACATCGACAGCCACCACACCATCGAGGACAGCGCCCTCGCCCTCGGCGCCGCCTTCAAGCAGGCCCTCGGCGACAAGGTCGGCATCTACCGCTTCGGCAACTGCACCGTGCCGCTCGACGAGTCCCTCGCCCAGGTGACCGTCGACCTGTCCGGCCGCCCGTACCTCGTGCACACCGAGCCCGAGAACATGGCGCCGATGATCGGCACGTACGACACGACGATGACCCGGCACATCTTCGAGTCCTTCGTCGCGCAGGCCCAGATCGCCCTGCACATCCACGTCCCGTACGGCCGCAACGCCCACCACATCGTGGAGTGCCAGTTCAAGGCCCTCGCCCGCGCCCTGCGCTACGCCGCGGAGTTCGACCCGCGCGCGGCCGGCATCCTGCCCTCCACGAAGGGCGCCCTCTAGCCGTGAACGGCCTCAACACCATCCTGATCGTCCTCGGCCTCTTCCTGGCCGGCGGCGTCTACTCCTTCCAGAAGCAGAAGATGCCCAAGTCGGTCGTCATCCTGCTCGCCATCAGCTCCGCGATGTGTCTCGCCGCCGGAGTCCTGCGCATCCAAGGGGTCTGGGAATGAGCACTGCCGGACCGACCAAGAAGGTCGTCGTCTTCGACTACGGCTTCGGCAACGTCCGCTCCGCCGAACGCGCCCTCGCGCGCGTCGGCGCGGACGTGGAGATCACCCGCGACTACGACCGGGCGATGGACGCCGACGGGCTCCTCGTCCCCGGCGTCGGCGCCTTCTCCGCCTGCATGAAGGGCCTCAAGGACGCCCGAGGCGACTGGATCATCGGCCGCCGGCTCTCCGGCGGCCGCCCGGTCATGGGCATCTGCGTCGGCATGCAGATCCTCTTCGAGCGCGGCATCGAGCACGGTGTCGAGACCGAGGGCCTCGACGAGTGGCCCGGCACGGTCGGTCCGCTCAGGGCCCCGATCGTCCCCCACATGGGCTGGAACACCGTCGAGGCCCCGGCCGACAGCCAGGCCTTCGCCGGCCTGGACACCGACGCCCGCTTCTACTTCGTGCACTCCTACGCGGCGCGCGAGTGGAGCCTGGAGGTCACCAACCCCGCCATCCGCGCCCCCCGCGTCACCTGGGCCACCCACGGCGAGCCCTTCGTCGCGGCGGTGGAGAACGGGGCCCTGTGGGCCACCCAGTTCCACCCCGAGAAGTCCGGCGACGCCGGAGCCCAGCTCCTCACCAACTGGATCGAGACCCTCTGATGCCCGTGTCCTCAGCGAAGCTGGAACTCCTCCCCGCGGTCGACGTCCGCGACGGACAGGCCGTCCGCCTCGTGCACGGCGTCTCCGGCAGCGAGACCTCCTACGGCTCTCCGCTGGAGGCAGCCCTCGCCTGGCAGGCCTCCGGCGCCGAATGGCTCCACCTGGTCGACCTCGACGCGGCCTTCGGCACCGGCGACAACCGCGCCCTGGTCGCCGAGATCACCGGCGCGATGGACATCAAGGTCGAGCTGTCCGGCGGCATCCGCGACGACGCCTCGCTCGCCGCGGCGCTCGCCACCGGCTGCACCCGCGTCAACCTCGGCACCGCGGCCCTGGAGACCCCCGAGTGGGCCGCCGAGGCCATCGCCGACCACGGCGACCGCATCGCCGTCGGCCTCGACGTCCGCGGCACCACCCTCAAGGGCCGCGGCTGGACCAGCGAGGGCGGCGACCTGTACGAGACCCTCGCCCGCCTGGACTCCGAGGGCTGCGCCCGCTACGTCGTCACCGACATCGGCAAGGACGGCACGCTCACCGGCCCCAACCTGGAGCTGCTGAAGAACGTCTGCGCCGCCACGGACCGGCCCGTCGTGGCCTCCGGCGGCATCTCCTCCCTGGACGACCTGCGGGCGCTCTCCGAGCTGGTCCCGCTGGGCGTCGAGGGCGCGATCGTCGGCAAGGCCCTGTACGCCAAGGCCTTCACCCTGGAAGAAGCCCTGAAGGTGGTCTCCGCATGAGCTCCGACTCCGTACGCCGCATCTCCTCCGGCGGCGCCTACGAGGACGTCATCGGCTACTCCCGCGCCGTCCAGCTCCCGAACGGCCTGGTGCTGGTCTCCGGCTGCACCGCGGCCGACGCCGGCGGCCCGTACGACCAGACGGTCGGCGCCTTCGGCGTCGCCTTCAAGGCGCTCACCCAGGCCGGACTAGGCCCCGAGCACGTGGTGCGCACCCGCCTGTACCTCACCCACGCCCGCGACGTGGAGGAGGTCGGCCGCGCCCACAAGGAGCTGTTCGACTCCGTCAGGCCCGCCGCCTCCATGATCATCGTCTCCGGTTTCGTCGACCCGGGCATGGTCGTCGAGGTGGAGGTCGAGGCCTTCGGCCCGGCCCTCACCGGCGCCGACGCCGCGACCCCCGGGGAGGCGTCCGCATGACCCTCGCCGTACGCGTGATCCCCTGCCTGGACGTGGACAACGGCCGGGTCGTCAAGGGCGTCAACTTCCAGAACCTGCGGGACGCCGGCGACCCGGTGGAGATGGCCAAGCTGTACGACGCCGAGGGCGCCGACGAGCTGACCTTCCTCGACATCAGCGCGTCCTCCGGCAATCGCGAGACCACCTACGACGTGGTGCGCCGCACCGCCGAGCAGGTCTTCATCCCGCTGACCGTGGGCGGCGGCGTCCGGACCGCGGACGACGTCGACAAGCTGCTGCGGGCCGGCGCGGACAAGGTCGGTGTGAACACCGCCGCCATCGCCCGCCCCGAACTCATCCAGGAGATCGCGGAGCGCTTCGGCCGGCAGGTCCTCGTCCTGTCCGTCGACGCCCGCCGCACCGCCTCGGGCTCCTTCGAGGTCACCACCCACGGCGGCCGCAAGGGCACCGGCATCGACGCCGTCGAGTGGGCCCACCGGGCCGCCGAGCTGGGCGCCGGGGAGATCCTGCTGAACTCGATGGACGCGGACGGCACCAAGGACGGCTACGACACCGAGATGATCGCGGCCGTACGCCGGCACGTGACCGTCCCGGTGATCGCCTCGGGCGGCGCGGGCCGCCTCGCGCACTTCGCGCCGGCGATCGGGGCGGGCGCGGACGCGGTGCTCGCCGCGTCGGTGTTCCATTTCGGCGACCTGCGGATCTCCGAGGTCAAGACGGCCCTGCGCGAAGCGGGCCACCCGGTCCGCTGACCGTCCCGCGACACGCCCGGCCCCGGTGGCCCCGCCCGACCGGCGGGGCCACCGGGCGTCACAGGCCCAGTTCCGCCACCGTCAGCTCCGCGACAGCCGTCTTGTCGCCGTCCAGGGTCACCGCGGCGGAGTCCTGGCGGCCGAAGCAGAACAGCGTCAGCTCGCCCGGCTCGCCCGTCACCGTCACCACCGGCACGCCCTTGCGCGCCACCGCCGTCCGGCCGTCGGGCCGCCGCAGGACCAGGCCCACCGGCGAGCGCCGCCCCGCCAGGCGGGCCAGCTTCTCCAGCCGGGACCACAGGGAGTCCGAGAACACCGGGTCCAGCTCCCGCGGCGACCAGTCGGGCTGCGCCCGCCGGACGTCCTCCGCGTGTACGTAGAACTCCACCGCGTTCGCCGCCTCGTCGATCTGCTTCAGCGCGTACACGGAGAACTTCGGCGGCCCGGTCCGGATCAGCTGGACGAGCTCCTCGTACGGCTTGGCCCGGTACTCGTCCATCGCCTTGTCCAGCCGGGCCTTCAGCACGTTCAGCAGCAGCCCGCCCGCCGCGTCCGGCCGCCGCTCGCGGACCACCACGTGCGCCGCGAGGTCCCGGCACGTCCAGCCTTCGCACAGGGTCGGCGCCTGCGGCCCGGCCGCCTCCAACAGGTCCGCCAGCAAGAGGCGTTCGCGCTTCGCATGGGTAGACATGCGGGCCAGCCTACGGCCGGAACCCGCCTTGTGCCCGCCCATCAGGCGGACGGTGATCCGTACCGCGGCCCGCCGCCCGGCACAATGGCCGCATGGTTACGTCCCCCCGCCCCGGCAACCTCGACCCCGCCATCGCCGCGCGCCTCAAGCGCTCCGCCGACGGCCTGGTACCGGCCATCGCCCAGCAGTACGACACCGGTGAGGTGCTCATGCTCGGCTGGATGGACGACGAGGCCCTGCACCGCACCCTGACCACCGGCCGCTGCACGTACTGGTCCCGCAGCCGCCAGGAGTACTGGGTCAAGGGGGATACTTCCGGCCACTTCCAGCACGTGAAATCCGTCGCCCTCGACTGCGACGCCGACACCGTGCTCGTCAAGGTCGACCAGGTCGGAGCCGCCTGCCACACCGGTACCCGCACCTGCTTCGACGCCGACGTCCTTCCGATCGCCGCAGCCGAGAACAGGTAGGTTCGCACCGCCATGGATCTTGAGACGTTCCGCAAGCTCGCGGCCGACCGCCGCGTCATCCCCGTGAGCCGCAAGCTGCTGGCCGACGGGGACACCCCCGTCGGGCTCTACCGCAAGCTCGCCGCCGAACGCCCGGGGACCTTCCTGCTGGAGTCCGCCGAGAACGGCCGCTCCTGGTCCCGCTACTCCTTCGTCGGCGTCCGCAGCGACGCGACCCTGACCGTCCGCGACGGCCAGGCGCACTGGATCGGCACCCCGCCCGTCGGCGTGCCCACCGACGGAGACCCGCTCGACGCCCTGCGCGCCACGGTCGAGGCCCTGCACACCCCCCGCGACCTCGCCGGCGGCACGCCGCCCTTCACCGGCGGCATGGTCGGCTACCTCGGCTACGACATCGTGCGCCGCCTGGAGCGCATCGGCGAGCACACCCGGGACGACCTGGAACTGCCCGAGCTGACGATGCTGCTCACCTCCGACCTGGCGGTCCTGGACCACTGGGACGGCACCGTCCAGCTCATCGCGAACGCCATCAACCACAACGCCCTCGACTCGGGAGTGGACGAGGCGTACGCCGACGCCGTGGCCCGCCTCGACGCGATGGAGGCCGACCTCTCCCGCCCGGCCCCCTACACCCCCGCCCCGCTGCCCGCCTCCGAGCTGCCCGAGTACTCGGCGCTGTGGGGCGGCGAGAAGTACCAGGCCGCCGTCGAGGACATCAAGGAGCGCATCCGCTCCGGCGAGGCCTTCCAGGTGGTGCCCTCGCAGCGGTTCGAGACCCCCTGCCACGCCTCCGCGCTGGACGTCTACCGGGTGCTGCGGGCCACCAACCCGTCCCCGTACATGTACCTCTTCCGCTTCGAGAACGGCTTCGACGTCGTCGGCTCCAGCCCCGAGGCCCTGGTCAAGGTCGAGGACGGCCGGGCCATGGTCCACCCCATCGCCGGCACCCGCCACCGCGGGGCCACCCCGCAGGAGGACCACGACCTCGCCGAGGAGCTGATGGCCGACCCCAAGGAGCGCGCGGAGCACCTCATGCTCGTCGACCTCGGCCGCAACGACCTCGGCCGGGTCTGCGAGCCGGGATCCGTGGAGGTCGTCGACTTCATGTCCGTCGAGCGGTACTCGCACGTCATGCACATCGTGTCCACCGTCACCGGTCGCGTCGCCGAGGGTAAGACGGCCTTCGACGTGCTCACCGCCTGCTTCCCGGCAGGCACCCTCTCGGGCGCGCCGAAGCCCCGGGCCATGCAGATCATCGAGGAGCTGGAGCCCTCCCGGCGCGGCCTCTACGGCGGCTGCGTCGGCTACCTCGACTTCGCCGGAGACTCCGACACGGCCATCGCCATCCGCACCGCGCTGCTGCGCGACGGGACGGCGTACGTCCAGGCGGGCGCCGGGGTCGTCGCCGACTCGGTGCCCGAGCTGGAGGACGCGGAATGCCGCAACAAGGCGGCCGCCGTGCTCCGTGCGGTGGGAGCGGCGAACCGCCTCCACGGCTCCTGAGGGCGTAGGGGATAGTGGGGCACGTGAGTGCCGTACCCCCGTCCCGAGACGATTCCGCCGCCGAGAGCGCCGACGGCCCCGAAGCCGGCGGCGCCTCCGTCGACCACGCCCCCGCCGCCGACCACGCCCCCGCCGCCGACCACGCCCCCGCCGACGGCCGGGGCGGCCGCCGCAGCGTGGCCGTCGCCCTGCTGCTCGGCGCCCTCGGTGCCACCGTCGTCCTGCTGGCCTCCGGCCGGACCTGGGCCCGGGGCACCGCGGCGGTCGGCGCCGACGCGCTGCCGCTGACGGCCGACGGGCGGGCCGTCACCGGCCTGCCCGCCGCCCTGGCCATCGTGGGCCTCGCGGCCCTGGTCGCCGTGTTCGCGGTACGCGGCCGCAGCCGGCTCCTGGTCTCCGGCCTGCTCGCGCTCAGCGGCCTGGGCGCGGCCCTGGCGGCCGTCCTCGGCGCCGACGGCCGCCGGGCCCTGGACGCACAGGCGGCCCGTACGACCGCGGACACCGCCGCGCACGTGGCGGGCCTGACCCACACGGTATGGCCGTACGTCACGGCCGCCGGGGCGGTGCTGATCCTGGCCGCCGGCCTGCTGGCGCTGCGCTACGGCCGGAGCTGGCCCTCGATGGGGGGCCGCTACGAGCGTGACGGCAGCCCCCGAACCCGCAAGGTCGCGGCGATTGACCCCGACCGGCCCGAGGATCTGTGGAAGGCTCTGGACCGCGGCGAGGACCCGACCCGCTGAACGATCCCCGCGCGCGGTACGGGACAATGACACCGAGCGTTCGACACAGCACGTGCGACAGAGCAACGAGGAGCAACTCATGGCGGGCACTAGCCACGGACACACCCCGGCCGCCTGGACCGGTGTAATGATCGCCTTCATCGGTTTCTGCATCTCCGGTGCCTTCATGGTGCTGGCGAACCCGCTCGGCTTCTGGGCCGGCCTCGTCGTCGTCGTCCTCGGCGGTGTCGTGGGCATGGGGATGAAGGCCGCGGGCATGGGCGCGCCGAAGGCCACCCACCGCGACCTCGCCGCGGTCATCGCCGCGTCCAAGGCCCCGGCCAAGGTCTGAGTTCCGGCACATCCGAAAGGCGCGGCCCCGTCGGGCTGCGCCTTTTGTCGTGAGCGGAGAGAATCAGCGGGTGGACGCCTCTCGCACCCCCGAAGCCGGGCCGCCGCCGGTGGCGCGCGTACCCCCCGTGCCCCCGCCGTCCGCCCCGCCCGCCGAGGGGCCGGGGCCCGCGGACCCGGTTCCCCGGTGTCCCGCGCCCACGGAGCCTGCTCCCGCGGCTTCCGCGCCCACGGCGCCCGTGCCCGGCGTACGGGCCTCGGCGGCCCGGCGGTCGGCCGTCCCGGCGCTCACCCTGGCCGCGGCCGTCGGCGCCTTCGCCTACGTGGGCGCCGTGGACCCGAACGAGCCCGGGCACTATCCGGTCTGCCCGCTCTTCCGGCTGACCGGCGTGCTGTGCCCCGGCTGCGGGGGCCTGCGCAGCGCGCACGCGTTCGCCCACGGCGATCTGATCACAGCTTTCGGGGCAAATGCCCTCGCCGTCGTCGGCTACTTCGCGTTCGCGGGATTCCTGGCCCTGTGGCTGGTTCGCGCCGTCCGCGGCGGGCCCGTCCCGACTCCGGTGCTGACGCCGCTGCACTGGTGGGGTCTGGGTACCGCGGCACTGGTTTTCGCCGTCGTCCGGAACCTTTCCTTCGGTTCCGCCCTGGCCCCCTGAGGGCCCGTACGCAGGGCAAATGAAGCCGGCATTCCGAATGTCCAGTAATTGGGACGGCGTCAACCGGGTGCCGAGCCGAGGCGTCCTGCGGATACCATTTGAGTGTCGACCTTGCTGTTGAACGTGTCTGCAAGGCGGCCGACCGTCATCGACCCGGAAGGGGGCCGCTCGCGTGAGTGTGCTCGACGAGATCATCGAAGGGGTCCGCGAAGACCTTGCCGAACGGCAGTCCCGCGTCAGCCTCGACGAGCTCAAGGAGCGTGCCGCCAAGGCGCCCCAGGCCAAGGACGGCGTCGCCGCACTGCGCGGTGACAGCGTCAAGGTGATCTGCGAGGTCAAGCGTTCCAGTCCGTCCAAGGGCGCGCTGGCCGCGATCGCCGATCCGGCAGGGCTCGCCGCCGACTACGAGGCGGGCGGTGCGGCGGTCATCTCCGTCCTCACCGAGCAGCGCCGCTTCGGTGGCTCCCTCGCCGACCTGGAGGCCGTCCGCGCCCGCGTGGACATCCCGATCCTGCGCAAGGACTTCATCGTCACGGCGTACCAGCTCTGGGAGGCCCGCGCCTACGGCGCCGACCTCGCGCTGCTGATCGTCGCGGCCCTGGAGCAGGAGGCCCTCGTCTCCCTCATCGAGCGGGCCGAGTCCATCGGCCTGACCCCGCTCGTCGAGGTCCACGACGAGGAGGAAGTGGAGCGCGCGGTCGCCGCCGGTGCCAAGATCATCGGTGTCAACGCCCGCAACCTCAAGGACCTCAAGATCGACCGCTCCGTCTTCGAGCGCGTCGTCCAGGAGATCCCGGCCCACATCGTCAAGATCGCCGAATCCGGCATCCGCGGGCCGCACGACCTGATCGCCTACGCCAACGAAGGCGCCGACGCCGTTCTGGTCGGGGAGTCCCTGGTCACCGGCCGCGACCCGAAGTCTGCCGTGGCCGACCTCGTCGCCGCCGGCGCCCACCCCGCCCTGCGCCACGGACGGAGCTGACCCGTCCCGTGACCCACGACCGCCCCTCCGTCCGCACCCGACCCGGCCTCCGCGGCCGGGCCGGAGTGCCGACGGTGCACGCGCCGCTGGCGCGCGGCTGCCGCCCCCGCGGCTGCCGTGCCCCGGCGCGACGGGTGCACGGGCGCCGGGTCCGGTACGTGATCGGCTCCGAGCCCGGTCAGGTCAACGGCATGCGATGGCGGCGCCCCAGCGCGCCGTAGACGAGGAACGCCGCGCGGCGAGTGCCGCGCGGAGTCCCCGTACGGCCCTGTGCCCCCGAGCCGCCGGCTCCGGGCACGGGCCGCTCCGGACCGTACGCACGCCACGCCCCAGCGGGGTTTGAGCGTCACGGGCGGGCGGCGCAATACGGTGAACAGCACCCCGCCGCATCTCGCACCCGTAGGAGCACTGGACATGTCCAGCGAGTTCTTCATTCCGGACCCGGACGGTCACGTCCCCAACGCCGAGGGTTACTTCGGTGCTTTCGGCGGCAAGTTCATCCCGGAGGCGCTCGTCGCCGCCGTGGACGAGGTCGCCGTCGAGTACGAGAAGGCCAAGGGGGACCCGGCCTTCGCCGCCGAGCTCAACGAGCTCATGGTCCACTACACCGGCCGGCCCAGCGCCCTCACCGAGGTGCCCCGCTTCGCGGAGCACGCGGGCAACGCGCGCATCTTCCTCAAGCGCGAGGACCTCAACCACACCGGCTCGCACAAGATCAACAACGTGCTGGGCCAGGCGCTGCTCACCAAGCGCATGGGCAAGACGCGGGTCATCGCCGAGACCGGTGCCGGCCAGCACGGCGTCGCCACCGCCACCGCCTGCGCACTCTTCGGCCTCGACTGCACCGTCTACATGGGCGAGATCGACACGCAGCGCCAGGCCCTGAACGTGGCCCGCATGCGGATGCTGGGCGCCGAGGTCATCGCGGTGAAGTCCGGCTCCCGGACCCTGAAGGACGCCATCAACGAGGCGTTCCGCGACTGGGTCGCCAACGTGGACCGGACCCACTACCTCTTCGGCACGGTCGCCGGCCCGCACCCCTTCCCGGCCATGGTGCGCGACTTCCACCGCGTCATCGGCGTCGAGGCCCGCCGCCAGATCCTGGAGCGCGCGGGACGGCTGCCCGACGCCGTCGCGGCCTGCGTCGGCGGCGGTTCCAACGCCATCGGCCTCTTCCACGCCTTCATCCCGGACGCGGACGTGCGCCTGGTCGGCTTCGAGCCCGCCGGACACGGCGTCGAGACCGGCGAGCACGCGGCCACGCTGACCGCGGGCGAGCCCGGGATCCTGCACGGCTCCCGCTCGTACGTCCTCCAGGACGAGGAGGGCCAGATCACCGAGCCGTACTCCATCTCGGCCGGCCTGGACTACCCGGGCATCGGCCCGGAGCACTCCTACCTCAAGGACTCCGGCCGCGGCGAGTACCGCGCGGTCACCGACGACGCCGCCATGCAGGCCCTGCGGCTGCTGTCCCGCACCGAGGGCATCATCCCGGCCATCGAGTCGGCGCACGCCCTGGCCGGAGCCCTGGAGCTGGGCAGGGAGCTGGGCGGGGACGGCCTGATCGTGGTCAACCTGTCCGGCCGCGGCGACAAGGACATGGACACCGCCGCCCGCTACTTCGGCCTGTACGACACCGACGGGGAAGTCGCCGAGAACGAGTTCTCCGAAGGGGACGACAAGTGAACGCCACCACCCCGGCCGGAACGGGAACCGGCACCATCGACCTGCTGAGCGCGACCCTCGCCAAGGCGAAGGCCGAGGACCGGGCCGCCCTGGTCGCCTACCTCCCGGCGGGCTTCCCCACGGTCGACGGCGGCATCGAGGCCGTCAAGGCCGTCATCGCGGGCGGCGCCGACATCGTCGAGATCGGGCTCCCGCACAGCGACCCGGTCCTGGACGGCCCGGTCATCCAGACCGCCGACGACATCGCCCTGCGCGGCGGCGTGAAGATCGCTGACGTGATGCGGACCGTACGGGAGGCCCACGCGGCCACCGGCGCCCCGGTCCTGGTGATGACGTACTGGAACCCCATCGACCGCTACGGCGTCGAGCGGTTCACGGCCGAGCTCGCCGCGGCGGGCGGCGCCGGCTGCATCCTGCCCGACCTGCCGGTCCAGGAGTCCGCCCTGTGGCGGGAGCACGCGGAGAAGCACGGTCTGGCGACCGTCTTCGTCGTGGCCCCCAGCAGCAAGGACGCGCGCCTGGCCACGATCACCGCGGCCGGTTCGGGCTTCGTCTACGCCGCTTCCCTCATGGGCGTCACCGGTACCCGCGAATCGGTCGGCAACCAGGCCGAGGAGCTGGTGACGCGCACCCGCGCCACCACCGACCTGCCGGTCTGCGTCGGGCTGGGCGTCTCCAACGCCGTCCAGGCCAAGCAGGTCGCCGCCTTCGCCGACGGCGTCATCGTCGGCTCGGCCTTCGTGAAGCTGCTGCTGGACGCCCCGGACCTGCCGGCCGGGCTGGCCGGGGTGCGCGCGCTTGCGGCCGAGCTTGCGGAAGGCGTACGCAGGAGCTGACGCGGAGCGGTTTCCGGACGGGTTCTGTAGCCCGATCGGGTGGAAGTGGGGGCAGGGAGGCACGCGAGTGCCTCCCTGCTTCGTTTGGCGGAACGTGAGCGAGAAGAACGACGGTGCGAACCGCGATGCGACGAAACGATCGGCCCGGGAGCGACTCCAGGAGGAGCGCCAGCGGGAAAAGGCCCGGGACAAGCGCCGGCGGACCCTCGTCGTGTCGGCGGCGGTGGTCGGCGTCCTCGGCCTGGCCGCTGTCGTCGGCCTGATCGCGGCCAACACCGGCAAGAGCGGCGCCGACAAGGCGGGCCCGGTGGTCGCCCCCTCGGGGGCCACCGGCAAGGACGCGCTCGCCATCCAGACGGGCAAGGGCGAGGCGAAGTCCACGCTCACCGTGTGGGAGGACTTCCGCTGCCCCGCCTGCAAGGGCTTCGAGGACCAGTACCGGGACACCGTCCACGACCTGGAGGCCAAGGGCCTGCTCAAGGTCGATTACCGCATCGTCACGCTCATCGACGGGAACATGGGCGGCAGCGGCTCGCTGAAGTCGGCCAACGCGGCGGCCTGCGCGCAGGACGCCGGCAAGTTCTCCGCGTACCACGACGTGCTCTTCCAGAACCAGCCGGAGGAGGTCGACGACGCCCTCGGCAAGAACGCCAGGCTGCTGGAGCTGGCGGGCAAGGTGGAGGGACTGGACACCCCCGCGTTCCGGGCCTGCGTCGAGGAGGGCACCCACAACAGCTGGGTGGCCAAGTCGCACGAGGCCTTCCGGGAGGGCAAGTTCCGGGGGACCCCGACCGTGCTCCTGGACGGCAAGGACATCTTCGCCGACCAGGCGAACCCGCTGACCCCGCAGAAGCTCAAGGAGAAGGTCGAGGCCTCGGCCACGGGCGCCTCCGGCACCGGGGCGGCGAAGGGGGCGGGGAAGTCCTCGCCGTCGGCGGACGCGACGTCCGGCAGCGGCACCGGCAAGGGCGACGGCAGCGGTGCGGGCGCCGGCACGAAGGCCCCGCCGTCGGCCACGCCCTCGGGCGGCGGGTCGCGGACGGCCTCGAAGGGCGGCGCGGACGGCTCGTCCGCGGGCTCGTCCGCCGGGTCGTCCACCGGGTCGTCGGGAGGGTCGTCGAGCGGCACGTCCGGGAACTGAGCGAACTGAGCGGCCCCTGGGCCGTGTGTGGATTTGGTTTCGGCTTGCCGGGTGGTTGCGGTCCGCACCACCCGGCAGGGTAGCGTCAGCTCTGCCATGGACATTGCTTACATCCCCAGCCCGTCGACCGGCGTGATCCATCTCGGACCGATCCCGCTGCGCGGCTACGCGTTCTGCATCATCGTCGGCGTCTTCGTCGCCGTCTGGCTCGGCAACAAGCGGTGGGTCGCCAGAGGCGGCAAGCCGGGGACGGTCGCGGACATCGCCGTGTGGGCGGTGCCGTTCGGGCTGGTCGGCGGCCGCCTCTACCACGTGATCACCGACTACCAGCTGTACTTCGGCGAGGGCCGCAACTGGGTCGACGCCTTCAAGATCTGGGAGGGTGGCCTCGGCATCTGGGGTGCCATCGCGCTCGGCGCGGTCGGTGCCTGGATCGGCTGCCGACTGCGCGGGATCCCGCTGCCGGCCTGGGCGGACGCCCTGGCCCCGGGCATCGCGCTGGCCCAGGCCTGCGGGCGCTGGGGCAACTGGTTCAACCAGGAGCTGTACGGCCGGGCCACCGACCTGCCGTGGGCGGTGGAGATCAGCGAGGGCGCTAACCGCGTCGCCGGCACCTACCACCCGACCTTCCTGTACGAGTCGCTCTGGTGCGTCGGCGTCGCCGTGCTGGTGATCTGGGCCGACCGCCGCTTCACGCTCGGCCACGGACGGGCGTTCGCGCTGTACGTCGCCGCGTACTGCGCGGGCCGCGGCTGGATCGAGTACATGCGGGTCGACGAGGCGCACCACATCCTGGGCCTGCGGCTGAACGTCTGGACGTCGATCGTCGTCTTCGTCCTGGCCGTTGTCTACCTGGTGCTGTCGGCCAGGCTGCGGCCGGGCCGCGAGGAGATCGTCGAGCCGGAGACCTCCGGCGCGGCGAAGGACAAGGACAAGGGCGGGACCGGCGGCGACGCCGGGGACGCGGCCGGGGACACGGCCACGGACGTGGCCGGAGCCCGGGACACCGCAAAGGACACCGACAAGGACGCGGACCAGGGCGCCGCCAAGGGCGAGGCCGTGTCCGGCGCGAAGCCGGCCGGCGGCGCCGCGACGGAGGCGGCCGCGGAGTCCAAGGCGCCCGTCCTGACGAAGGCCGAGCCCGCGGACGCCGCGCCGGCCGGGGCCGCGGCCGAGCCGAAGGGCGCCGTCACGGCGGACCTGCGGAAGGCGGAGCCGGCCGAGGGCGGGACCCCGGAGGCCGGAAAGGCCTGACCGGAACGTTCCAGGAGGGGCGCCGCGCACCGCGCGGCGCCCCTCCTGCGTTCCCCCGGGCGGCGCGTGCCGGGGCCGGGCGCCGCCGCCCTCACCGCGTGGCGGCCCGGCGGGACAGGGCCAGGGTGCGGTGGGCCGCGGCCACCACCGCCGGGTCCACGAACCTGCCGTCGGGCAGGGCCAGCGCGCCCGGGGTGGCGCGGGCGGCGCCGATCACCTCCTCGGCGGCGGTCACCTCCTCTGGCGCGGGGACGTAGGCCCGCTCGATCACCGGCAGCTGGCGGGGGTGGATCGCCGCCCGGCCGAGGAAGCCCAGGGACCGGCCGCGGGCGCAGGAGGCGGCCAGTGCCTCCAGGTCCCGGATGTCGGGGAACACCGACTGGGCCGGGGGCGGGAGATCCGCGGCCCGCGCCGCCACGACCACCCGGGACCGGCACCAGTCCAGCCCCGACTCGGCACTGACGGCGAGGTCGGCCCGCAGGTCCGCCTCGCCCAGCGAGAGGCCGCGCAGGGAGGGGTGGGCGCGGGCGATCTCGTACGCGCGCTCCACGCCCAGCGCCGACTCCAGGAGGGCGTGCAGGCCGACGCCGCCGGTGCGGTCGGCGACGGTGGTGATCTGCTCCGGGGAGCTGATCTTGGGCAGCCGCAGGCCGGCGAGGCCGTGCAGTCCGGCCAGGGCGGCGAGGTCGGCGCCGCCCCAGGGGGAGTCGAGGGTGTTGACGCGTACGTGGACGGGGAGCGGGGGCCGCTCGCCGAGCAGTTCGGCGGTGGCGGAGCGGGCGTACTCCTTGCGGGAGGCCGGTACGGCGTCCTCCAGGTCCACGATGACGGCGTCCGCCCCGCAGCCCAGGGCCTTGGCCACCACCGCCGGACGGTCGCCCGGTGCGTAGAGCCAGGTGAGGATCACAGGGCCCCCTCCGTCCGCAGCGCGCTGACCTCGGCCCCCGTCAGGCCGAGTTCGGCGAGGACCTCCTCGGTGTCCGCGCCGTGCGGGCGGCCGGCCCAGCGAATGCCGCCCGGGGTCTCGGAGAGCCGGAAGAGGATGTTCTGCATCCGGATCGGGCCGAGTTCGGGGTCCTCGACCTCGGTGACGGTGCCCAGGGCCGCGTACTGCGGGTCCTCCATCACGTCCCGTACGTCGTAGACCTGCGCGACCGCGGCCTGGGCGTCCTCGAAGGCGGCCAGGACCTCGTCCGCCTTGCGCTGGGCGATCCAGCCGCCGACGGCCTCGTCCAGCACGGGAGCGTGGGCGGCCCGGCCGGAACCCGTCGTGAACCACGGCTCGTCGATCAGCTCGGGCCTGCCGACGAGGCGCACCACGCGCTCGGCGATGGACTGGGCGGAGGTGGATACCGCGAGCCAGCGCCCGTCGAGGCTGCGGTAGGTGTTGCGGGGCGCGTTGTTCGTGGAGCGGTTGCCGGTGCGGGGCTGTACGTAGCCGAGCTGGTCGTACCAGAGGGGGTGCGGGCCCAGCACGGTGAGGATCGGCTCGATGATGGCCAGGTCCACGACCTGCCCGGCGCCGGTGCGGTCGCGTCCGGCGAGCGCGGTCATCACGGCGTACGCGGTGGTCAGCGCGGCGATCGAGTCCGCCAGGCCGAAGGGCGGCAGGGTCGGCGGCCCCTCCGGCTCCCCGGTGATCGCGGCGAAGCCGCTCATCGCCTCGGCGAGGGTGCCGAAGCCCGGGCGGTGGGCGTACGGCCCGTGCTGGCCGAACGCCGTGACGCGGGCCAGGACCAGCCGCGGGTTGGCGGCCGACAGCTCGGCCCAGCCCAGGCCCCACTTCTCCAGGGTGCCGGGGCGGAAGTTCTCGACGACGACGTCCGCGGTGGCGGCGAGGCGCAGCAGGACGTCCCGGCCGCCGGGGGTGGACAGGTCGAGGGTCATGGTCCGCTTGTTGCGGCCCAGCAGCTTCCACCACAGGCCGACACCGTCCTTGGCGGGGCCGTGGCCCCGGGAGGGGTCGGGCCGGCCGGGGTGCTCGACCTTGACGACCTCGGCGCCGAAGTCGCCCAGCAGGGTGGCGGCGAGGGGTCCGGCGAAGAGGGTGGCGAGGTCGAGGACACGGAGCCCTTGCAAGGGGCCCGGGGCGGGTGCCGCGGGGCCGGGTGCCGGGCCGGCGGTCCGACGGGTGCCGGTGGCGGTGCGGGATGCGCCGGTGGTGGATGCGCGCGGGCCGGGGCCGGGGGCCGCACCGGAGGGGGTCACGAGGCGGCTCCGGAGCCGCCGGCCGACCCGGGGACGACCGGGGTTCCGGGGCCGGGCGAGGCTTCTGGGGCTGCCCGGTCCGCGGCCGCGGAGCCGGATGCCGGGGCGGTGGCGGGCCTGGTCCTGGGGTCGGTGCCGGAGGCCGGGTTGGTGTCGGGCGCGGTCTTGCGGCCGGTGCCGGAGGCCGGGGCGGTGGCGGGCCTGGTCTTGCGGTCGGTGCCGGGCGGGGCGTCGGTGCCGGGCGGGGGCGCGGCGAAGGCGTCCACCTCCGCGCGGGTGGGCATCGAGTCCTGGGCTCCGGGCCGCTGGACGGAGAGCGCGGCCGCCGCGGAGGCCCAGCGCAGCGCGTGCGGCATCGGGCGGCCCTCGCCGAGGGCCACGGCGAGGGCGCCGACGAACGTGTCCCCGGCCGCGGTGGTGTCCACGGCCCGGACCCGGGGCGCGGGCACGGTGAGCGGTTCGCGGCCGCGCGCGGCGTACAGGACCCCGGCCGCCCCCAGCGTGACGACCACCTCCGGTACCTCGTCCAGCAGCGCGGCCGCGGCCCGGCGCGGGTCGGTGAGCCCGGTGAGGGACGCCGCCTCGTGCTCGTTGGGGACCAGGAGGTCGGTCGCGGCGAGGAGTTCGGCCGGCAGCGGCCGGGCCGGGGCCGGGGTCAGGACCGTGCGGACCCCGTGCGCGCGGGCGGCGAGGGCTCCGGCGAGGACGGCCTCCAGGGGCAGTTCGAGCTGGAGGAGCAGGGCGCCGGCGGCGGCGATGCGGCTGTCGTCGCCCGCCTCCAGCCCGGTGACGCGGGCGTTGGCGCCGGGGATGACGATGATGCTGTTGCCGCCCTCGTCGTCCACGGTGATGTGGGCGGTGCCGCTGGCCCCCTCCACCGTGCGCAGGGCGGCCGTCTCGACCCCGGCCGCGGCGAGCGCGGAGCGCAGCCGTACGCCGAACTCGTCGGCCCCGACCGCCCCGATCATCACCACCGTCCCGCCGAGGCGGGCCGCCGCGACGGCCTGGTTGGCGCCCTTGCCGCCGGGCACGGTGCGGAAGGCGGTGCCGGTGACGGTCTCCCCGAGGCGGGGGGCCTTGGGGACGTAGGCGACGAGGTCCATGTTCGTACTGCCGAGCACGGCGATGGCCGTCATGAGCGTGCTGCCTCCTGTGCGGTGAGGTGGGCGAGGGTGTCGAAGCCGGTGCCGTCGAAGCCGGGGACGGTGGTGGACAGGCGGTTCTTCAGCGGGACGGTCCAGCGCTCCGGGAGGGCGTCCGGCGAGCCGGCGAGCAGCCCGGCGAGGGCCCCGGCCGTGGCCCCGTTGGAGTCGGTGTCCCAGCCGCCCGACACGGCGCGGCAGACGGAGCGGGTGAAGTCCCCGTCGGCGTGGGTGAGGGCGGCCGCGATCAGGGCGGTGTTGGGGACGGCGTGGACCCAGTGGTAGTGACCGTAGCGCGCGTGCAGGGCGTCGACGACGCGGTCGAAGTCCGGCTCCGCGGCGGCCGCGGCGATCGCGAACCGGACGGCTTCGGCGAGGCGCGAGCGGGGCGGTACGACCGCCAGCCCGGCCCGCAGCGCGCCGTGGACGTCCGTGTCGCCGGTGGCGGCCTCGGCGGTGGCGGCGGCGACGAGGAGCGCGGCGTACACGCCGTTGCCGGTGTGGGTCAGGGTGGCGTCCCGGTACGCCTGGGCCGCGGCGGCGGCCGGGTCGCCGGGATGGGTCCAGCCGTGGACGTCGGCGCGGATGAGGGCGCCGATCCACTCGCGGAACGGGTTGTGGTGGGCGGCGGTGGCGGGCGGCTCCAGCCCGAGGAGGAGGTTGCGGTAGGCCGCGCGCTCGGCGGTGAAGGTCCGTCCGGCGGGCAGTTCGTCGAGCCAGAGGCGGGCGACGTCGGCGGTGGTGAACCGCTTGCCGTGCCGCTGGAGCAGGAGCAGGCCGAGGAGGGGGTAGTTGAGGTCGTCGTCCTCGGGCATGCCGTCGATGTTCTCGGCGAGGGAGGTCGGGGCCGAGCGGCGGTTCCAGGGATGGGCGGCCAGCAGCTCCGGGGGGACGCCGCGGGCGGTGAACCAGTGGTTCAGCGGCCAGTTCCCGGTGGCGCGGGCCAGCGCCCGGATGACGGCCAGGGGCAGCTTCTCGACGGGCTTGCCGAGCAGGCACCCGGCGGCCCGCCCCAGCCAGGCGGCTTCCAGCCGGGCCGCGAGGCGGGGATCGGCGGCGGGGGCCGGTTCCGGTGCGGACGGGCCCGGGGCGCCGGGGCCCGGCCGGGTGCCGTCGGGCGGGCCCGGTGTCCCGATCGGGCCGGGGACGCCGTCCGGCCAGGTGGCGCGGACCGCCTCCCAGGACACGGGCTCGTCGGCGGCCAACGGCGAGGGCAACAGGGCGAGTTCGTCCAGCAGCCGGGCGGCCAGGGCGCGGAGCTCCGGGTCGGCCGGGCCGGGGGAGGCACCGGCCCGCTCGGGCGCGGGATGCCCGCCGGCCGCCAGCCAGGCCCGGCGGGCGGGCCCGGGGTCCCGGCCGTCCTCGTCCGCCTGCCGGAGCTCGTGCCCGATGAGGTCCTCGGGCTGCGCCCAGGTGACCCGTACGCCCTGCCCGGCGGGATCCGCGGCCGGGCGCGGGGAGGACCGGCCCGGGGACGCCGCCCGTACGGCGCCGGGATCCGTCGGCGCGGTGGCGGGCGGCGCGGTGGCGGCCGGCGGCCTCCGCCCGGCCGGCCGTTCCGGCTCCGGCCCGCGCCGGGCGAGGGCGGTGACGGCGACCTCGGCGGTGGCCTCGGCGGTGCCCCCGGCGGTTGCCTCGGCGGTGCCCCCGGCGGTTGCCTCGGCGGGGCCCGGGGCGGGGCCCGGGGCGGCGGGGCCCTCCCGGGCTGCCCGGGTTCCGGATGCTGCGCGGAAGCCGAGGGGGGCGTCGGCGCCGAGGATTCGGCCGTCCCCGGCCGGGGACGCGTCGGGCGGTGTGGTTCGGGTGGTGGGCGGGAGTGGGTCGATGGGCGTGGTCTGGTGGGTGGCCGGGGGCGGTGTGGTTCGGGTGGTGGGCGGGAGTGGGTCGATGGGCGTGGTCTGGTGGGTGGCCGGGGGCGGTGTGGATCGGGTGGTGGACGTGAGTGGGCCGACGGGCGTGGCCGGGGGTGATGTGGTCGGTGTGGGGGTGGGCTCGGGAGCCGGCCTCGGGGGTGCGGGGGCCCGGGTGGGGTCGGGGCCGGTCATCGGGGGGTGGTGATCGCGGTGAAGGCGACCTCGTGGGTGCGGCGGCGGGAGCGGTCGAGGGCGAAGACCTCGCGGGCCACCGCGGCCAGCGCGGCCGCCGGCGCGTGCAGGTCGAGGCGGCTGGCCTCGGCGACCTGCTTGGCCCAGGCCTCGGGGACGGCGGACTCCCCGCCCAGGGCCCCGGCGATCGCGCCCGCCATGGTGGCGATGGAGTCGCAGTCGCGGCCGTAGTTGACCGCGCCGAGGACCGAGGTCTCGTACGCGCCGTCCGCGACCAGCAGCATGCCGAGGGCGACGGGGAGCTCCTCGACGGAGTGCAGACGGGACGGGCGCCGGGCGCCCAGGGACGGCTTGCGATAGTCCGGGCCCACCGAGTCGTACGGGGCCACCGCCGCCCGCAGCGGGACCAGGGCCGACTCGAAGTCCCGGTGGCGGGAGGCCGCTTCGGCGACTGCCGCGATGGCCGCGCGGGTGCCGTCCTTGGCCAGGTCCAGGGCGGTGTCCACCACCGAGGCGGCGGTGGCGCCGGGGACGCACGCCGCCGCCACGGCCGCCGCGAACACGCCCGCGGCCTCCCGCCCGTACGAGGACTGGTGTGCGCCCGCGACGTCCAGCGCCTCCGCGTACGCACCCTCCGGGTTGCCGGCGTTGACGATGCCCACCGGAGCCATGTACATCGCCGCACCGCAGTTGACGATGTTGCCGCTGCCGGCCTCGCGCGGGTCCACGTGCGCGTAGTGCAGCCGGGTCACGATCCACTTCTCGGCGAGGAAGATCCGCTGCAACGGCAGTGCCTCCGCCTCCAGTTCGGGGATCCAGCGGGGGTTGCCCATCAGGTCGGGGACGAGGTGGTCGGCGACCGCGTAGGCGTCGAGGTGGTCGCGCACGGTCTCGTAGACCCGTACCAGCGCGTGCGTCATCAAGGTGTCGTCCGTGACGTGTCCGTCGCCCTTGTGGTACGGGGCGATGGGGCGCGCCGTGCGCCAGTCCTCGTACCAGGGGCCGACGATGCCGTGGACGCGGCCGCCGTGCCGGTCCACGATCTGGTCCGGGGTCCAGCCCTCCACCGGGCCGCCCAGCGCGTCACCGACGGCGGCTCCGACGAGGGCGCCGTGGGCCCGGTCCTCCAACGTGAGCGTCATGTCCGAATCATCCCTTGGGTGAGGTGAGTTCCGTACGCGCGAGCAGCGCGGCGAGTGCGACGAGGTCGGTGCCGGCGAGGCGGGGGAGGGCGCAGCCGGACAGGGTCCGGCAGGCCATGCGCCAGGCGGCGGGGATCGAGTCGCCGCCGCCGAGCGCGCCGGTGAGGGCGCCGGCGAGGGCGGGGGCGGAGTCCGCGACGCGGGACAGGCAGGCGGCGGCCGGAACGGCCTCCGCCACCTTGCCGCGGGCGGCGGTCGCGAGGGCGAGGGCGACGGGCACGGTCTCGGCGGCGGCGATCCCGTAGCTGTAGACGTGGTCGACGATCTCGTGTTCGAGGGTGGGGACGATGGCGAAGGCGCCGCCGTCGGCGCTCGCACGGAGGTGGGTGCGGGCGAGTCCGACGGCGTGGCGGGCGTTGCGGCCGATCTCGGTGGAGTCGGGGAGCTGGGCGAGGGCGGCCTCGACGGCGGCGTCGACGTCCGCGCCGGCGAGGGCGGTGGCGATGGCGGCGGCCATCGCGCGGGCGCCGTGGACGCCGTCGCCGTCCTGGGTGTAGCGGGCGTCGAACTCGGCCAGGTCCGCGGCGGCGGCCGGGGAGCCGGGGTGGACGACCGCCAGGACGCAGGCGCGGACGCAGGCGGCGTCGTCGAAGTAGTGCGGGTTGTCGTGGCCGGTGGCGGGCGGGCGCAGGCCGGCGGCGAGGTTGCCCAGGCCGGCGCGGACGGAGATCCGGGCGCGGAGCGGGAGCACGGCGGATTCGACCTCGGGGGCGCGTTCCGCGGCCGCGGCGACCTCGGAGGCGAGGGCGTTCCACGCGAGGTCGATGGCGGCGCGCATGCGGCGGGAGCGGGAGAGGTCGCTGAGCAGGACCCCGGCGGCGGTGAGCACGGACTCGGCGGCGAAGGCCGCCCATTCGGCGTCGTCGCTGGGGCCGAGGCGCAGCGGCTCCGGGGGCTGGTTGAGGGCGATCGGGACGGGGAGGGTGGTGGTGGCGTTCTGCTCGGCGAAGGTGTCGAGCTCCCGGGTGAGGCGCCGGGTCCACTCGGGCATCCGGCTGGCGCGGTGGCGGGCGGCGGGCCAGCCGGCCGCGTCCCCGGCGGCGAGCCCGAGCAGCAGCCCCTCGATCCGCCGCCGGTCGACCGCGCCGCCGGTCACGTCCGCGGCGGTACGGGGCTCCGGGCGGGGGAGGTCCGCGGGGCGCACGGCCGGGCGCTCGGCGATCCGGACCCCGGCCGTACGGGGTGCTCGCGGCGCGGAGTCCGGTACGGGTGCGAGCCCCGCGGCGGCGGTACGGGGCCCCGGGCCGCCGCCGCCCGGGCCCGGGATCCCCGGCGCGGCGGGGTCCGCCGGGGCGTCCCGCAGGTCCGGGGCCTCCTGGGCGCTCGGGCCGTCCTGGGGGCGCGGGCCGCCCGGCGCGCCCGGGGTGTCCGGGGCCGGGACGGCGGTGGTCCGCGGGGCGGCGGCCGTCCAGCGCGGGGGAGCGGGGCGTGCGGTGCCGGGCTCCGGGGCCGCCGGGCCGCCGGGAGCCGGGTCCGGGGCTGCCGGGTCGGGTGCGCTGGGACGGGCGGCTGCCGGGTCCGGGACCGGTGCGCTCGGGGCTTCCGTGCCCGGGATGGCCGGGTCGGGCCGGCGGGCGGCAGTCCCGGCCGGGGACGCCTGGCCCGCCGGGGCCGGGGCCGCCGGGATGGCGGGGGTGGGGCCCGCCGGGGCCGGGTGGGGGGGCGCGGGGTCCGGGGTGTACGGGGGCGGGGTCACCGGGGGGTCTCGTATTCGGGGGTGAGGAGGTCCGCGATGTCCAGGACGTGGTAGCCCCGCATCGAGGGGAGGCAGCTGCCGCGGACCGGGCCGATGGCCGACGCCCAGGCGACGGGGATCGCCGCGGCCCCCGACATCGCACCGGCGAGGGCGCCCGCCACGGCCGCCGTGGTGTCCGCGTCGCGCCCCATGTTCACGGCGGTCAGGACGGAGGCGGCGAAGTCGCCCCCGCACGCGGCGAACGCGCCGAAGGCCAGGCCGACGGCCTCCGGGGCCAGGTCCGTCCACGGGTAGCCGCCGATGACGACGGCCGAGCGCACGGCGCGCTCGCCGCGCGGGGCGGCGGTCACCGCGCGCCGCAGGGAGCGGGCCGTCCAGGAGTCGGAGGGGATGACCGACAGTGCCGCCGAGACCACGGAGGCCGGGGACCCGCCGGCCATCGCCGCGGCGACGCCCGCCGCGACGGCCTGGCCGCCGTAGATGCCCTCCCCGTCGTGGCTCACGCAGCCGTCGATCGCGACGAGCCGCGCCGCCTCGGCCGGGCGGCCGGCCGCGAAGACCCCGAAGGGCGCCGCCCGCATCGCCAGCCCGTCCGACCAGGCGTGCCGGTGCTGCGCGGAGATGGGAGCCGCGAGGCCCCGGCGGAGGTTCTCCAGGGTGCCGCGCTCCGAGAAGCCCGCGCCGCGGAAGGGGCCCTCGTCGAGGTCCGCGATCCAGTGGTGCCAGGCCCGCTCCACGTGGGCGACGGTGAGCGCCGAGCCGTGCCGGGCAAGCAGGAGCCCGGAGAAGATCGCGTACTCGGTGTCGTCGGTGCCCGCCGGGTCGTCCGACACGAAGCCTTCGATGCGGCCCCACTTGGCCCGGATCTCCGACGGCTTCATGTTCTCCGCGGGGGCGCCCAGCGCGTCACCGACCGCGAGCCCCAGAAGAGCACCCCTGGCCCGTTCGAGGAGGACCTGCGGATTGCATGCAATCAGCTCCATGGCGCGCCTCTCCACTTGATGGGACTCATGATGAGCCCTTGGGGGATTTGTTCCATGACATGAGGTTTGTCGCTCGCCGCGAAACACCCCGCGCGGGCTCTCGTCACCCGGTCGCCGATCCGTAAAACCGCAGGTAAGTACGGCCTTCCTTGCTGGCGGGCGGCAAAAATCGGGCGTAGGTTCGAGGTGGTCAGGGGGAGTGGGTGTCCGCGCGTCGGCCGCGTGGCGAATTCGCGTACCCATTCGTACAAAAGGGGAGAAAGGCGCCGCCATGTCCATCATCGACATCGAAGCACCGCTGCACGCCGCCCACCGCGACAACCACACCCACCGCGACGTCAACGGCGGATGGCTGCGCCCGGCGGTCTTCGGCGCGATGGACGGGCTCGTGTCCAACCTCGCCCTCATGACCGGCGTCGCCGGCGGCGCCGTCGCCCCGCACGTCGTGGTGATCACCGGGCTGGCGGGCCTCGCGGCCGGCGCGTTCTCGATGGCGGCCGGCGAGTACACCTCCGTCGCCTCGCAGCGCGAGCTGGTCCTCGCGGAACTCGACGTGGAGCGCCAGCAGCTGCGCAAGCACCCCGTCGACGAGATGGAGGAGCTGGCGGAGCTCTACGCCTCGCGCGGAGTCGACCCCTCCCTCGCCCGCGAGGTCGCCATGCAGCTCTCCCGGGACCCGGAACAGGCGCTGGAGATCCACGCCCGCGAGGAACTCGGGATCGACCCCGAGGACCTGCCGTCGCCGATGGTCGCGGCGGTGTCCTCGTTCGGCTCCTTCGCGCTGGGCGCGCTGCTGCCCCTGCTGCCGTACCTGCTCGGGGCCGTGTCGCTGTGGCCGGCTGTGCTGCTGGCGCTGGTGGGGCTGTTCGCCTGCGGAGCGGTCGTCTCGCGGGTCACGGCCAGGTCCTGGTGGTACAGCGGACTGCGCCAGCTCGTCCTGGGTGGCGCGGCCGCGGGTGTGACGTACATCCTGGGAACCTGGATCGGTGGGGCCGTAGGCTGACCGCGCAGGGAGTGAGACACTATGCAGTACGCGACATAAGTAGTTCGTTACTCGGCGGTTTCGCTTCCGTGTCCGCCGGGCATCACACCATCGCGTCTCCCCGGTCCCTACCGGGAGGCGCCCAGGGGCAACGATGCCCCTCGCGCCGGGACCTTCGGCCCGTGATCGCAAGCTGATTCGCCCGCGAAGGTCCCACTTTTCTGCCCCGTGCACTGTCCGCATGCTGGAATGGCGTATCCGCTTCTCGGGATTGTCGTCATCATGTAATCTGCACGAAATTTCGCAGAGGGCCAACGTCGTCCCTCGGCTATGCACATATGCCACGACGACGACGGGAGAGCCGATGCGTTCCGCATCCACGCACTCCGCGACCGGCCCCAGCACCACTGCCTGGTCGCCCATGGACGGTCGCCCCGCCCAGCAGGGCATGTACGACCCGCGCAACGAGCACGACGCCTGCGGCGTCGGCTTCGTGGCCAACCTCAGCGGCGAGGCCAGCCACACGCTGGTCGAGCAGGCGCTGACCGTATTGCGGAACCTCGAGCACCGCGGCGCGACGGGCTCCGAGCCCGACTCGGGCGACGGCGCCGGAATCCTCTCCCAGGTGCCGGACGCGTTCCTGCGCGAGGTGGCCGGGTTCGAGCTCCCCGAAGCCGGCGCCTACGCCGTCGGCATCGCCTTCCTGCCCGCCGACGGCTCCGCACAGGCCGTCGCGCGGATCGAGGCCATCGCCGCCGAGGAGGACCTCACGGTCCTCGGCTGGCGCGAGGTGCCCGTCACCCCCGACCTGCTCGGCAACGGCGCCCGCGCCACCATGCCGGCCTTCTCCCAGCTGTTCGTCGCCGGGGGTACCTCCCAGGCCGAAGGCTCCGGGGGAGGCAGCACCGGCATCGAGCTGGACCGCAGGGCGTTCGTGCTGCGCAAGCGCGCCGAGCGCGAGGCCGGGGTGTACTTCCCGTCGCTCTCCGCGCGCACCATCGTCTACAAGGGCATGCTGACCACCGGCCAGCTGGAGCCCTTCTTCCCGGACCTCTCCGACCGCCGCTTCGCGTCGACGCTCGCCCTGGTCCACTCCCGGTTCTCGACGAACACCTTCCCGTCCTGGCCGCTCGCCCACCCGTACCGCTTCGTCGCGCACAACGGCGAGATCAACACGGTCAAGGGCAACCGCAACTGGATGGAGGCCCGCGAGTCCCAGCTGGCCTCCGGAGTGTTCGGCGAGGGCGCCCTGGAGCGCATCTTCCCGATCTGCACCCCGGACGCCTCCGACTCGGCCTCCTTCGACGAGGTCCTGGAACTGCTCCACCTCGGCGGGCGCTCCTTGCCGCACAGCGTGCTGATGATGATCCCGGAGGCGTGGGAGAACCACACCTCCATGGACCCGGCGCTGCGCGCGTTCTACAAGTACCACTCCACGCAGATGGAGCCCTGGGACGGCCCGGCCTGCGTCACCTTCACCGACGGCACCCAGGTCGGCGCGGTCCTCGACCGCAACGGCCTGCGCCCCGGCCGCTACTGGGTCACCGATGACGGCCTCGTCGTCCTCGGCTCCGAGGTCGGCGTGCTCGACATCGACCCGGCCAAGGTCGTCCGCAAGGGCCGCCTGCAGCCCGGCAAGATGTTCCTCGTCGACACCGCCCAGAAGCGGATCATCGAGGACTCCGAGATCAAGGCCGAGCTGGCCGGCGCCGCTCCGTACGCCGAATGGCTGGAGACCGGCGAGATCGAGCTGACGGACCTGCCCGAGCGCGAGCACATCGTGCACACCCACGCCTCGGTCACCCGCCGCCAGCAGACCTTCGGCTACACCGAGGAAGAGCTGCGCGTCATCCTCGCGCCGATGGCCCGTACCGCCGGTGAGCCGCTGGGCTCCATGGGTACGGACTCCCCGATCGCGGCCCTGTCCGAGCGGCCCCGGCTGCTCTTCGACTACTTCACGCAGCTGTTCGCGCAGGTCACCAACCCGCCGCTGGACGCCATCCGCGAGGAGCTCGTCACCTCGCTGCTGTCCTCGCTCGGCCCCCAGGGCAACCTGCTGGAGCCGAACGCCGCGTCCTGCCGCAGCGTGACCCTGCCCTTCCCGGTGATCGACAACGACGAGCTGGCCAAGCTCATCCACGTCAACGCCGACGGCGACATGCCTGGCATGAAGGCCGCCACGCTCTCCGGCCTCTACCGGGTCTCCGGCGGCGGCGAGACGCTGGCCGCCCGCCTGGACGAGATCCGCGGCGAGGTCGACGCGGCCATCGCGAACGGCGCGCACCTGATCGTCCTGTCGGACCGCCACTCGGACGCCGAGCACGCGCCGATCCCGTCGCTGCTGCTCACCTCCGCCGTGCACCACCACCTCATCGCCACCAAGCAGCGCACCCAGGTGGGCCTGCTGGTCGAGGCCGGCGACGTCCGCGAGGTCCACCACGTCGCGCTGCTCATCGGCTACGGCGCGGCCGCGGTCAACCCGTACCTCGCCATGGAGTCCGTCGAGGACCTGCTGCGCGCCGGTACCTTCCTGTCCGGCCTGGAGCCGGAGCAGGCCATCAAGAACCTGATCTACGCGCTCGGCAAGGGCGTCCTGAAGGTCATGTCCAAGATGGGCATCTCCACCGTCGCCTCCTACCGCGGCGCCCAGGTCTTCGAGGCCGTCGGCCTGAACGAGGAGTTCGTCGGGGCGTACTTCAGCGGTACCGCCACCAAGATCGGCGGCGCCGGCCTGGACGTCATCGCCAAGGAGGTGGCCGCGCGCCACGCCAAGGCGTACCCGGCCTCCGGCATCGCCGCCACGCACCGCGCGCTGGAGATCGGCGGCGAGTACCAGTGGCGCCGCGAGGGCGAGCCGCACCTGTTCGACCCGGAGACGGTCTTCCGCCTCCAGCACGCCACCCGCAACCGCCGGTACGACATCTTCAAGCAGTACACGGACCGGGTGAACGAGCAGTCCGAGCGCCTCATGACGCTCCGCGGGCTCTTCGGCTTCAAGACCGAGGGCGCGGCGGCCCGCCCGCCGATCTCCGTCGACGAGGTCGAGTCGGTAGCCGACATCGTCAAGCGCTTCTCCACCGGCGCCATGTCGTACGGCTCCATCTCGCGCGAGGCCCACGAGACCCTCGCCATCGCCATGAACCAGCTGGGCGGCAAGTCCAACACCGGCGAGGGCGGCGAGGACCCGGACCGCCTGTACGACCCGGCGCGCCGCTCCTCCATCAAGCAGGTCGCCTCCGGCCGCTTCGGTGTGACGAGCGAGTACCTGGTCAACGCGGACGACATCCAGATCAAGATGGCGCAGGGCGCCAAGCCCGGCGAGGGCGGCCAGCTGCCCGGCCACAAGGTCTACCCGTGGGTGGCCAAGACCCGGCACTCCACGCCGGGCGTGGGCCTGATCTCCCCGCCGCCGCACCACGACATCTACTCCATCGAGGACCTCGCCCAGCTGATCCACGACCTGAAGAACGCCAACCCGGCGGCCCGCATCCACGTGAAGCTGGTCTCCGAGGTCGGCGTGGGCACGGTCGCCGCGGGTGTCTCCAAGGCCCACGCGGACGTCGTCCTCATCTCCGGCCACGACGGCGGTACGGGCGCCTCGCCGCTCACCTCGCTGAAGCACGCGGGCGGTCCCTGGGAGCTCGGCCTCGCCGAGACTCAGCAGACGCTGCTGCTCAACGGGCTGCGCGACCGCATCGTGGTCCAGACGGACGGCCAGCTCAAGACCGGCCGCGACGTGGTCATCGCCGCGCTGCTCGGCGCCGAGGAGTTCGGTTTCGCGACCGCGCCGCTCGTCGTCTCCGGCTGCGTCATGATGCGCGTCTGCCACCTGGACACCTGCCCGGTCGGCATCGCCACGCAGAACCCGGTCCTGCGTGACCGGTTCTCCGGCAAGCCCGAGTTCGTCGTCAACTTCTTCGAGTTCATCGCCGAGGAGGTCCGCGAGATCCTCGCCGAGCTGGGCTTCCGCACGATCGAAGAGGCCGTCGGCCACGCCGAGCTGCTCGACACCACCAAGGCCGTCACGCACTGGAAGGCCCAGGGCCTCGACCTGGAGCCCCTCTTCTACGTGCCCGAGCTGCCCGAGGGCGCGGTCCGCCACGCCCTCATCGAGCAGGACCACGGTCTGGAGAAGGCCCTCGACAACGAGCTGATCAAGCTCGCCGCCGACGCGCTGAACGCCGACACGGCCGAGCAGGCCCAGCCGGTGCGCGCCCAGGTCGCGATCCGCAACATCAACCGGACCGTCGGCACGATGCTCGGCCACGAGGTCACGAAGAGGTTCGGCGGCGCGGGCCTGCCCGACGACACCATCGACCTGACCTTCACCGGTTCGGCCGGCCAGTCCTTCGGCGCCTTCGTTCCGCGGGGCATCACCCTGCGCCTGGAGGGCGACGCCAACGACTACGTCGGCAAGGGCCTCTCCGGCGGCCGGATCGTGGTCCGCCCGGACCGCGGCGCCGACCACCTCGCCGAGTACTCGACCATCGCCGGCAACACCATCGGCTACGGCGCGACCGGCGGCGAGATGTTCCTGCGCGGCCGCACCGGCGAGCGCTTCTGCGTCCGCAACTCCGGTGCGCTGGTCGTCTCGGAGGGCGTGGGCGACCACGGCTGCGAGTACATGACCGGTGGCCGGGCGGTCGTCCTCGGCGAGACGGGCCGCAACTTCGCGGCCGGCATGTCGGGCGGCGTCGCGTACGTCATCGACCTCGACCCGGACAACGTCAACCTCGGCAACGCGGGAGCCGTCGAGACCGACCTGTCCGACACGGACAAGCAGTGGCTGCACGGTGTGGTGCGGCGCCACGAGGAGGAGACCGGCTCGACCGTGGCCGCGAAGCTCCTCGCTGACTGGTCCGCCGCGGCGGATCGATTCAGCAAGATCATCCCGACCACGTACAAGGCAGTGCTCGCCGCCAAGGACGCCGCTGAGCTGGCCGGACTCTCGGAGTCCGAGACCACTGAGAAGATGATGGAGGCGGCGACCCATGGCTGACCCGAAGGGCTTCCTCACCACAGCGCGCGAGACCGCCTGCACCCGTCCCGTGACCGACCGGCTCCAGGACTGGAACGAGGTCTACGTTCCGGGCTCCCTGCTCCCGATCATCAGCAAGCAGGCCGGCCGCTGCATGGACTGCGGCATCCCGTTCTGCCACAACGGCTGTCCGCTCGGGAACCTGATCCCGGAGTGGAACGACTTCGCGTACCGCGAGGACTGGACGGCGGCGTCCGAGCGCCTGCACGCCACGAACAACTTCCCGGAGTTCACCGGGCGGCTGTGCCCGGCCCCGTGCGAGTCGGCGTGCGTGCTCGGCATCAACCAGCCGGCCGTCACGATCAAGAACGTCGAAGTCTCGATCATCGACCGGGCGTGGGACAACGGCAGCGTCACCCCGCAGCCGCCCGAGCGGCTGTCGGGCAAGACCGCCGCCGTCATCGGCTCCGGCCCGGCGGGTCTCGCCGCGGCCCAGCAGCTGACCCGGGCCGGACACACGGTCGTGGTGTACGAGCGCGCCGACCGCGTCGGCGGGCTGCTGCGCTACGGCATCCCCGAGTTCAAGATGGAGAAGGTGCACATCAACCGCCGCATCGAGCAGATGCGCGCGGAGGGCACCAAGTTCCGTACCGGCATCGAGGTCGGCCGCGACATCACCGCCACCGACCTGCGCAAGCGGTTCGACGCAGTGGTCATCGCCGCCGGCGCCACGGTCTCCCGCGACCTCCCGGTCCCGGGCCGCGAGCTGAACGGCATCCACTTCGCGATGGAGTACCTGCCGCTCGCGAACAAGGTGCAGGAGGGCGACTTCATGGCGCCCCCCATCACGGCCGAGGGCAAGCACGTCGTCGTCATCGGCGGCGGCGACACCGGCGCGGACTGCGTGGGCACCGCCCACCGCCAGGGCGCGGCCTCGGTCACGCAGCTGGAGATCATGCCGCGCCCGTCGGAGGACCGGCCCACCCACCAGCCGTGGCCGACGTTCCCCATGCTGTACAAGGTCACCTCGGCCCACGAGGAGGGCGGCGAGCGGGTCTACTCCGTCTCCACCACCCACTTCGAGGGGGACAAGGACGGCAACGTCCAGTCGCTGCACCTCACCGAGGTGGAGTTCGTCGACGGCAAGCTCACCTCGAAGCCCGGCACCGAGCGCGTCCTCCCGGCGCAGCTCGTCACCCTGGCGATGGGCTTCACGGGCACGGACCAGGAGAACGGCCTGGTCCAGCAGTTCGGCCTGGCGCTGGACGCGCGCGGCAACATCGAGCGCGACGCGGCCTACGCGACCAACGTCGACGGCGTCTTCGTCGCCGGGGACGCCGGCCGCGGCCAGTCGCTCATCGTGTGGGCCATCGCGGAGGGCCGCTCGGCCGCCCGCGGCGTGGACCGCTTCCTGACGGGCACCAGCGCCCTCCCGTACCCGGTCAAGCCGACGGACCGCTCCCTCACCGTCTGACCCGCCGCACCCCGGCGGCCTCCGGGCCGCCGGGCCCCTCCCGAACGGGAGGACCCCTCATACGGTCCGTACAACGGTGTACGGAACTCCGACACCGCGCCCGCCATGACCATCCTGGATGCCGGGCTCGCACCGCTCGGCCGCAGGCGGCCTCCCGGGCTTCGCCCTGCTGCGCCGGCCTCCGGCCGTCGGCCCCCCGCCCCCGCACAGGGCGGGACCCCTCATACGGTCCGTACAACGGTGTACGGAACTCCGACACCGCGCCCGCCATGTCCCCGACCAGGGATGGCGGGCGCTGTGGCGTTCCGGGGCTACTCGGGGGTGAACTCGTACTGGAGCTCGTAGAGATGCCCGGCCTTCACCATGACGGTGACCTCGACCGGACGGTGGTCCCCGTCGCACACGGTGCGCAGGGTACGCAGTACGGGCAGGTCTCCCGGCAACCGCAGCGCGGCGTACTGCTCCTGCGTCGCGATCCGCGCGGAGATCCGGTCGGTACTGTGCGCGGGCGGGAAGCCGAGCCCGGTGAGCAGGGTCGGTGTGCCGCCCCGGATCCGGCGCGCCGCCGCCAGGGCGGTGCCGTGCGCGACATCGAGGGGGTAGTACGAACTCACCAGTTCGGCGGGTTCGCCGTCGAGAGTGATCAGCTGGTATCTGCGGACTGCCCTGCCGCCCCCCGGGAGGCCGAGCGCGGTGGCGACGTCACCGGCTACCGGTACCTCTTCCACCGAGAGCAGAGTGACACGGGCGGCTGCGGACTGTTCCGTGACGGCCCGGGCGAGCCAGGGGTATGTGGTGCCGTCTCCCGCCGGGGCGAGAGAACCCGCCGGGCGGACGGTGCGCTGTCGGTTCTGCCGTACGGTGATCGCCGATCCGGCTCTGCCGATGACCAGCCCCTCGCTCTTCAGGAGCTGAACGGCCTTTTGAATCGTGGCGTTGGACGCGTCGAACCGGTTCTTCAGCTGCGCGGTGGACGGCAGCTTCGCCCCGGACGCAAGCCCTCCGCTCATGATCTCGCCGCGAAGGTCGGCAGCGATGCGTACGTGGAGCGGGCGGGGGTCCGACCCATCGGTTTCGGGACTGCTCAAGGTCATCCGATCCTGATCTCGTACCGCAGCTGCTGGCGTCCGGAGGGCATGAGCATCAGATCCGCCTGGATCGCACGGTCCGATCCGTCGTAGGTGGTGCGGGTCAGGTGCAGCACCGGCTCGGCCGGACCGAGGCTCAGTTGCCGCTGCTCCCGTGCATCCGGCATGCGGGCCGTGACGGTCTCGACAACGCGCTCGCCGACGTAACCGAGCTGCGCCAGCAGGGTCACGGCACCACCGCGGATTTTGGCGGTGCCGGCCAGAGGAGTGCCGGAGGCGATGTCGGCAGGGTAGTAGGTGTCCGTCAACTCCACTGGAACTCCGTCCAGTTCGATCAGCCTGCGACGGACCACGACTATTTCCGGGCCGGCCAGTCCGAGGGCGCGGGTGACATCGGGCGGGGCGGCGGTTTCCCCCGCGTGCAGGATGCGCTGACCGCCTCGACGCCCGGCGGCCCGCGCTTCCTCGGTCCACGTGTCCGTTTCTCCCGCGTGGCGCGGCGTCAGGTACGGCAATGACGTGCTGGTCCATCCGCTGCCGCTCACGATGCCTCCGCGCTCCGATCCGCTGTGTCCCGCACTACGTTAGGCGACTCCTTCGTGTGGGCCTACCCTCGCAAACCTTGCTGCTTTTTGCGAATAGCGATACGTTCCGTGTGGTCTTGGAAGCTGAGAGTCAAGGCGGTGGGATGTATATGCGCTTGTCCAGGCAACAGCGATTTCCTCGGGTGCGCAGTGCCGTGCCGGCGGCCCGTCACTTCGTTGGTGACACGCTCGCCGGGTGGGGGATCGTCGAGCGTCGAGACGACGTGCGGCTCTGCGCGTCGGGGCTCGCCGCCAATGCGGTCGTCCACGGAGTTCCCGTAGGGCGCCAATTTTCCGTGCAGTTGGTGTGGGAAGTGCGCGATCTGTGGATCGAGGTGCGTGACAGCGGTCCGGGATGCCCTGTCGTTCAGCGGCCCGGGTGGGAGGCTTCCGCCGGCAGGGGGCTGTGGCTCGTCACTTCGGTCGCGGACGCGTTCGAGGTCCGGGACGAAGGAGTGGGCAAGTCGGCCCGCGCGGTCTTCAGGCTGCCGCCGCATGTCGTAGACGGGCGGGTGGTGCCGGGGCGCTGAGGGCGCTGCCCTGGAGGCGGTGCCGAGGGGGTGCGCAGGGGCCGGAGTGCCGGTCGGGCAGGTCGGGGTGGACGGCGCCGGCGCGTTCGGACGGGCGTAAGCGCGGTGGGCCGGGGTGTCGGCAGCGGCTCACGGGGTTGGTGTCGAGCGGGATGTGAGGGCTGCCGGGGCTAGCGGGTCGTGACGCCCGCCGTGCGGAACATGTGCGACAAGTGGGTGTCGTCCGTACGGGGGCTGCGGTGGAGCCGGGCCGCGATGGCCGGGGTCGTGAAGCCCTTCGCCGCCAGGGGCGGGGGAGGAGCGCCGGAACCCGGGCCGGTGCGGGCGGCGGCGGGGGGAACAGGTCCGCCAGGCCCGTGAGGAGCCGGGAGCCGCCCGCCTCCGCCAGGCGGCGGCCCCGCCGCCACAGCGCCGCCGCCGCCGCACCCGGGTCACCGGTCGGCCCGTCAGGCCGGCGCCTGCCGGCAGGGCCTGCGACGGCCACAGCGCCGCACTCGCGTCGGCCGCCGCCCGCGCCGCGCGCGTACCGCTCCGCCGCCGGCCCCGGCGCGCCCCGCCCCGCCAGCACGGCGCCCGCGCCGTCGTCTGGTACCTATCGGCACCATGGCCCCCACCCGAACGCTGCTGAGCGGCCTCCTCGGAGCCGCCCTGCTGTTCCCCCTCCCGCTCACCACCGCCACCGCCACCGCCACCCCGAACGCCGCCGGCGACGGGCGGACCGTCGACTACCGCGGGCTGCGGCTCTCCGTCCCCGCCGACTGGCGGGTCGTCGACCTCGACCGGAACCCCGGCGCCTGTGTGCGCCTCGACCTGCCCACCCTGTACCTCGGCCACGCCGGGACCCAGGCCGAGTGCACCGGCCGGGCGGCCGTCCGCCGGGCCGACACCCTGCACCTCGAACCCCTCGACGGAGCCCCGCCGCGCGCCGACGTGCCGACCGTCGCCGCGGAGTCCGTGGAGGCCCTGCCCGAGGTCCCGCCCCGCTCCGACAGCAACGAGCTGCGCTACGCCCTGCGCCGCTCCGGGATCATGGCCACCGTCTCCTACGGGCTCGCGCCCGACACCGTACGGGAGGTCCTGGCCCGGGCCCGTACCGTCGCCGGCGCGGCCGCCGCGGCCCCCGCCGGTCCGGCCGTCGCCACCGCCGCCCTCGCGGCCCCGGCGCTCCGTACCGCCCAGGAGCCGTTCACCGGCCAGGGCTTCGACGCCTGCACCGCGCCCACCCAGCGTTCCATGGACACGTGGCGCGCCGATTCCCCCTTCGGCGCGGTCGGCATCTACATCGGGGGCCGCGCCCGCGCCTGCGCCCAGCCGCAGCTCACCGCCGGCTGGGTGCGCAAGCAGGCCCAGGCCGGCTGGCACCTGATGCCGATCTGGGTGGGTCCGCAGCCCTGGCACAGCGCCAGCACCGGCCTGTCCACCGATCCCTCCGAGGCGGACGCGCAGGGCCGCTCCGCCGCCGACGGCGCGGTCGCCGCGGCCCGGTCGCTCGGCCTGCCCGAGGGCACCGTCCTCTACAACGACCTGGAGAACTACTCGGACCGCGCCACCTGGGACGCCCCGGTCGTCGCCTACCTGACCGCCTGGACGGTCCGGCTGCACGAGCTGCGCTACCTGTCCGCCGCCTACGTCTCGGCGAGCTCCGGGGTCAAGGCCCTGAGCGCCCACTACGACCAGGCCCGCGAGGCCATGCCCGACGTGCTGTGGGTCGCCCGGTGGAACGGGACGGCCTCCGTCTCCGACGCCGATATGGGCCTGCCGAAGGGCACCGCCCAGTGGGCCGGACCGCGCCGGGCCCACCAGTTCCGCGGCGACCACGACGCCTCGTACGGCGGGGTGACCATCAACATCGACCGGAACCGGGTGGAAGTGGATCCCTCCGTCCTCGGGACCGGAGGGATCCCCGCACCGCTCCTGCCGCTCAGCTAGGGCGCCGGCCGGCGGTCCGGAAGTCGGCGGTCCGGGAGCAGGCGGTCCGGGAGCAGGCGGTCCGGAAGCCGGCGGTCACCCGCCGGCCGGGTCCCTCGGGTCCTCCCGGGCCGGCTCGTCGTCGTTGCCCCGGCGGATGGTCCGCAGACCGCCCGCCGGGGTCCACGACCGCACCACCAGCTCCTCGCCCGCCACGCCGACGTGGACGACCTCCGTCAGGTCGGCGTGGAAGAGGTGGAAGGGGTGCGGGGACTCCGACGCCGTCTCCTCCGCGTACCGGTGCAGCTCGGGCGGGTCGACGACCTCGACCGCCCGCCCGGAGACCCGTACGTCCCCGTCCGGCATCGTCTCGCCCGCGCCCGGGTTGGTGTGCAGGGCGAAGCGGGGGTCGCGCTGGAGGTCCCTGGCCTTCATCGAGCCCGGCATCATGCCGAGCCACAGCTCCCCGCCGCGGATGTCGACGTTCAGCCCGGCCGCCCGGGGGGACCCGTCCTTGCGGAGGGTGGCCAGGACGTGGTGCGGGTACTGCGCGAAGCGGTCCCGGACCGCCGTCGCGAACTCCGGCTCTGCCTTCTCGAAGGCCGCCCAGTTGGTGATCGTCATGCCGCCATGAAACCCCTCAGGCCACCGTGATGCCCAGCCGCCGGGCCGCGTCCAGCCAGGCGGGGAACTCCCCGACGAGCCGGTCGTACAGCTCCGAGTCCGCGACGGAGCGCGGGTCGGGGCCCGCGTGGAAGTAGCCCGCGTTGTCCACGGCGCGCCGGCCCGGGACCGGCAGCTCGTCCAGCCGGCGCAGGAAGTCGAACTGCGAGCTGCGGGTGTTGCCGAAGCCGACGAACTGCCAGAAGAGCGGCAGCCGGGCCGCCTTGCAGAGGTACCTCTCCGCCGCGAGCTTGTTGATCGGCCCGCCGTCCGTCTGGAACACGACGAGGGCCGGCCGCGTGGATCCGGAGTCCAGGTAATGGTCGATCACCGCGTCCATCGCCGCGTGGTAGGCCGTCTTGCCCATGTGGCCGAGCCGGGAGGCGATCTCGGTGACCCGTCCCTCGTGCCCGGCGAGGGAGACCTCCTCCACCGCGTCGACGTCGGTGGAGAAGAAGACGACCGGGACGCGCCCGTCGTCGTCCAGGTGCGCCGACAGCCCCAGCACCCGGTCGGCGAGGGCCTGGACGCTGCCGTCGTCGTAGTACGGGCGCATCGACCCCGAGTAGTCGAGGACCAGGTAGACCGCGGCGCGCCCGCCCTCCAGGCCGTACTTGCGCAGGGAGACCCCGGCGCTCTTGTAGAGGCTCACGAGCGCCGGAGCCGTTTCCTCGACCTTGCGGAGGTCCATCGCACTGCCCGTCATGGGGCCGAGGGTACGGGAGGACGCGCCGGCCGGCGCCGGTGAACATCCGTGCGCATCCCGGGGTGCGGGGGCGGGCGGCGACGGCCGCCACGGCCGTGCCGCCGGCTCCCGGCCCGGCTAGGGGCGGTCGGCCCGTTCGGCCCGTTCGGCCGCCGCCGCCTCGATGTCGTCGAGCATGGCGGCCGCGAGGTCGCGCTCGGAGGCGTAGTACCGCTCGGCCCACTTGAGGGTGAGGGCGGGGTAGGCCCAGGCCGGCTCGTCCTGCGCGCTCTGCGCGTCGGCGACCGCGCGCAGCCGCATGTCCTCCGCGAACTCCTGGTGCCGGACGAGGACCTCGCGCATCTGGGCGGGTTCCAGCAGGTGGCCCAGCCACAGCCGGAGCATCGGCCCGTGCTTCAGGACGGGCGGGTCGACGGCCGCCTCCCGGGCCCACTCGCGTACGGCCGCCATGCCGTCCCCGGTGATCCGGTAGACGCGCTTGTCGCGGGTGCCGGTCTCCTGGGCGACCAGGCGCGAGGAGGCGTACCCCGCACCCTCCAGCCGCTTGAGCTCGCTGTAGATCTGGCTGAAGGAGGGGCTCCAGTAGAAGAACTTCAAGGACCGGTCCGACCACTTCTTCAGGTCGTAGCCGGACAGCTCCTCCCCGAAGGACAGCAGCCCGAGCACCGCCCAGCTGGTCGCGGGGAGCGTGCGCCTGTTCGTCTCGTCTGCCACGCAGCGCAGTCTACGACCGGTGTCCGCGACGGCCCTTCCCCGGAGAGGCCATGCCTGCTAGGAATATTTCTAATCGAAATATGTCCAGGAAGTCCGGAGGCTCCGTGAAGTTCTCGATGATCTTCGAGGCGCAGCTCGTCGACCCGACCCCGGAGCGGGAGCGCCGGGTCATCCACGACTGCGTCGAACAGGCCGTCTTCGCCGAGGAGATGGGCTTCGACCGGATCTGGGCCGTCGAGCACCACTCCCTCACCCAGTACGCGCACATGAGCGCCTCCGAAAAGTTTTCACTGCGCATGTGTTCTGGTCAAGGGAAAGCCCCCCGGATGCGGAGCCGGGGGGCCTGGCGGGTGGGGGCTACTGAGCGTACTTCGACAGCAGTCTGAGGACGTCATCGAGGGAGCTGCGGAGGCTCTCGATCATCACGATGGATCCGGCAGCATCCAGGGCGGCCAGGTCGGCTACGCGGGATGCGGCGAGGGCGCGGGCGGCGGCGTCACGCTCGATGCGTTGGGCGGGGCCAAGGTTGGCGACTGGCGAGTCCGGCATTTCGTGCACTGTGTATCACCCTGGGTTGTTGATCGGCGCGGCTCTGTCATGAGCTTGGTTGCTTTAAGCCACTGACGCAATGGGTTTCGGTCAACAAATTGGAAGGGACATCTAACGATCAGGTGTACCTGGCCAGGTACAGACAAAATAACAAGATCGTTACAGCGTGGGCCGGATGTCTGCCGATCCGCCGCCCACCTGGACAGTCGCCCGACGCCGGGTCATCGGCGAGCGCCTACGCACCGCCCGCACCGCAGCGCGCCTCTCCCAGGAGGAGCTGGCCGAGCGCGCCGGGATCGACCGGAAGACGGTCGTACGTCTGGAGGGTGGCGCCAGCGACGCGCGGTTGACGGTCTGGATGCTCCTCGCCCGCGCGGTGGGCGTTCCCCTTGCGCACCTCGTACGCGAGTAGCCCCGGCCGGAAGGGTGACCGGCCGAGGCGCAGGGGTGGAGCTACTACACCGGCGGTCGGCCCGGGGTTGTCGTCGGCTTCGGAGTGGGCAACGCCGGGCCGGGGTTCGGTGGCGTCTTCGGCGGGCCGCCGGCGTGCTTGCCCATCTTGATCCTCGCCGTGCTCAGGCCGTACAGGCCGAGCGGCGGGAACAGGACGACGCGGGGCGCGTTGCCCAGCACAGCGCAGTTAAGGCACAGCAGATCGCGGGCGCCCTGGCCGACGCGAGCCGCCTCGACAGGCGCGCGCCAACAGGCCTCGCAGGTGGTGACGTCGGTGGGCGACGCCTTGAACTCGGTGGTGGTGATCACTCGGTCCTCGCTTCGGTGAGAGGTCGGTGGTTCAGGTGGATGCGGCCCAGAGGGTGACCGCGACGAACGCGACCACCGTGGCGGCGACGATCAGGGCCTGCTTCTGTCGCTCGGTCACTGCTCGACCGGCTCTTCCGGCCGACGCACGGTGCAGCTCGGCTTGTGGAGGATCGCCCCGCCCTCGGGGCCGCCGATCGGCAGAGCTTTGACGCCGCAGCCGCCGCACTTGCGGGGCAGCGCGGTCCACCGCCCGGTCGGGTACGTCGGCGTTGTCATGCCGTGCCGCCGGGCGCCGGGCAGGAGTAGACGTCGAAGTCCAGGGCGTACGGCCCGTCGTGGACCATGGCGACGCCGCGGTGCACGCGGTTGGTGGAGAGCTGGCCACCGCAGGCGACGCACGCCACGCCCTTCAACTGCTCCGTCGTCAGCTGGCTGGTGACTGGGACGGGGACGTCTCGGCACCGGGTGGTGGGCAGTCGGTCGGCCTCGGTTCTCGCGTTCACGTTGCCCTCCTCGGTGCCGGGAGGGAAAGCGTCGTCCTGCCGGACCGTCAATACGAGGACTTTTAGCGGACTTCTTGCCGTGCCAAAGGGGACTTCCTATGCTCCGAACGGGCATCCACTGGTCGCCGATGGGACTTCCTGGGACAGTGGCATATACCCATCACCATACGGAGGTTGAGCGTGACCAAGCCCGATGGGAACCGACGCTTCAAGGCCGCGCGCGTAGCCGCCGGCTACCCCTCACAACAGGCCCTCGTGAAGGCCCTGGCCCGCGAGGGCCTCGCCGTGGACGTACGGCAGGTCAGACGCTGGGAATCCGCCACCCCGCCCTGGCCCTACCAGGCCGCGCAGGACGCACTCACCAGCCTCCTCAAAGCGAGCATCGAGGAACTCGGCTTCACCCCGCCCGACGGCCGCGACCGCCCCGTCACCACCCGGCGCCGCGTCACCGCGCCGCACGCCCCGGCCGCCCGCACGCCGATGCAGAACGTCGGCGCCATGCAGCCCGCCACCGTCGCCGCCGACTACCTCGCCGTGACCCGCGCCCACCGCCGCCTTTACTGGACCGTCGCGCCCGCGGCCCTCCACCCCGCCGTCACCGCGCACGCCGCGCTCGGCACCGAACTCCTCCCCGCGACAGCCGGCGCCACCGGGCAGACCGTCGCCGCCGCCCTCGCCGAGAGTTTGCTCCTCGCCGGGCGCATCGAGTTCTTCGACCTGCGTGAACCCCAGCAGGCCACCGCCACGTGGCTGCGCGCAGTCCAGGCCGCCGGGGAAGCCGACGACTCGATACTTGGATCGGCGATCCTCGCCCACATGGCGTTCGCCCCGGGCTGGGCCGGCGACCGCGAAGGCGCCGCCGAGCGGATGGTGATGGCGCGGACGTACGCCCGCCGGGGCCCGGCGTCGCCCCTGTTCCTTGCGTGGCTCGACGCGGTCGAGGCCGAGTGTGAGACCCGCAGCGGGCAGACCCGCACCGCCCTGAACCTGATCGCGCACGGCGAGGACCTCCTGGCCGGCGGCGGGGAAGCGGCGCCGGCTCCGGAGTGGATGGACTGGTTCAGCCCGGCCCGTCTCGCCGCGTTCAAGGGCAACACGCAGTTGATCGCTGGGCACCTGCCGCAGGCGCGGACGACGCTGCTCGGCGCCCTCGACGCGCTGCCGACCGACGCCGACAAACAGCGGACCGTCCTGCTCGGCGATCTCGCCGCCGTCGAGGCTGCGGCCGGACTGCCGGAGGCCGCGTGCGGGTACGCGCTGCGCGCCCTCGACCAGCTGGAGACGCACTGGTACGCCACCGGGATGGAACGGGTCCGGGAGGTGCGGCGCACGCTCGCACGGTGGCAGCACGAGCAGTGCGTCCGCGACCTCGACGACCGGCTGTACGGGTGGGGGCCGACGCTCAGCGCGCTGACGCGTTGAACTCGGTGATCCGACCGGGAAGTTCGAGGAGGCTGTCGACACGGAACGTCGGCAGCTTCTTCGCTTCCTCGGTGTCCCACTGGATGGTGGCCCACGGGCCGCGGCGGATCAGCGCGGTGTGCATCCCGGCGGCGGCGCCCGGCCGGAGGTCGTTGTCGACTCGGTCCCCGACGTAGAGGATCTCGTCGTTGGCGTGCGGGACGACGGCCGCGACGCGCTCGAAGAACGCGAGGTCCGGCTTGCTGGCGCCCCAGTCGTCCGACGTGCCGATCAGGTCGACGTCCCGGGTGAACAGGCTCCGCAGGATGCCGCCCGCGCGGACTGTCTGATTCCCTGCGATGCCCAGCCACAGCCCGTCGGCGCGCAGCTCGGCGAGCGCGGGCCGGACATCCGGGTACAGGTCGGACTCGTCGAAGTGCTCCGGCTTGCCCGCGGCCGCGCGGGCCTCCCGCTGCTCCGTGAGGTCGAAGCCGGGCGCGAACTCCTGGAACACCTCGCGGTAGTCGCGGCCCTGAGCCACGACCGCGCCGAACATCGAGGCGAAGGTGTGGCGCGGGACGCCGAGCCAGTCCGCCCAGGTGCCGTACTCCCGCGTCTCGTCCACGAGGCACTCGCCGACGTCGAAAACCACTGCGCGAATCGTCATGGCGGCAGCGTAGCCACCGACCCCGGACGCACGAAAGCGCCCCCTCCCGACCCCGAAGGGCCGGAAGGGGGCGCCCGCCTACTTGCCGCTGTCCTTCAGCATCTTCTCTTTGCTGAACCGGCCGTTCTCGTCCGCCCAGCCGAGCCGCTCGATCGTGGCACTGACAGCGATCGGGGCGTAGTCCTCCTGCTTGATGTCCTTGCAGGCCCCCGGCTTGCCCGTCTCGCTGGCGGGGCGCTCGATGAGAACACGGCGGCATTCCTTCACGGTGTCGTCGTAGCTCTGCCCGCAGCCGGTGGCCAGGAACAGGACGGTGATGGTGGCCGCGGTCGCGCGGCGGGTGGTGCGCATGGTCCCCCCTAGGGTTCGGGTGGGCTGCATCATGCAGCGCGCGCCACCGTTCTGGCGAGGGGCTGGCGCTGGTCGGACTCCAGTTCGGTCAGTCGATGCTGTACGGGATCAGCTCGGGCGGGATGGGCTCCGGTTCCAGCTCGGCCGTCCGGAGTCGGCGGTTCGCGCGGCGGATGACACGCATCGCCTGGCGGAGCAGTTTCTCCAGGGTGGAGACGCGGATGGTCTGGTGCTCGACGAGCTCCGTCAGATGATCCACTTTGGCTTCCAGGGTGGTGATCTTCCCGGAGAAATGCGACCAGATTTGCGGGCTGACCTCCAGCGCACCCGGCGCCCGGTCGTCATCACCCTCGGCCGCCGCGGGCGGGCCGTGGACGGGAGACTGCGGGCCCTTCGGTGCGGACACCCGCGCCACGAGGACGGAGCCGATCACGCCGACGACCGCGATCACGACTCCCAGAACGGTTCCCTCAGTGCCCATCTGGCGCCCCCTCATCACACGTGCATGAGCGCCTGCGACCCCCCGTCAGCGCGGCGACAACGAACACCAGCAGGACGATCGCCGCGTACAGCGGGGCGGACGCCCACGCGACCTCGTACTCGCCCGTCGCGGACGAGCCGACGAACGCCAGCCCCCACACCGCGGGCGGCAGGAACACACCGCCAACGCCGAGGAGATCCCGACCCGGGCGCAGGGCCGCGGTCAACACTCCGGCTACGCCGCAGGCGATCCACACCCCGCCCCACGCCTCAACGCACATGATCCGAATCAGGGGCGCCGCCGCGGCCACGACCCCGGGCCGGGCGGTCACGATCAGACCGATGCCGTACGCAATCCAGCACAGGCCGGTGCCGCCCAGCGCCAGGCCCCGCCACTGGAGGTGCCTCCACAGGGCGGCCCGCACTCAGACCGCCTGCGGCGCGGCCGGCTTGACCGGGCTGGACTGCTCGATCGGGAGCCGGGCGACGGGCGCTTCGACCTGGTCGTGCGAGACGAACGCCAGGACCGCCGAGACGAGAGACATCCACGTGGCCTGCTCGGTCGCCGAGAGGTCGAGGCCGAACCCGACGAACAGAGCCAGCGCCGCCTGCGCGAGCTGGAGGATCGCGGCTCCGGCGGCGCCGGTCTTCAGCACGATCGCGGAGGCGACCGCAACCGCGCAGGCGAGGAACGTGTTGATGAGGGTCTGCTGGAACTCGGTGACTTCCCAGCCGTACGCCGCGGACAGCTTCAGCGTGACGGCGATGACGGCGAGAAGGTAGACGGGCTCGCGTCCGAAGATGCGCATGATCAGGACTCCTTCGGGGTGGTGGCGGGGGCGACGGTGATCTGGACTTTGAGGGTGCCGTCGGCGAGGGCCGCGGCGATCTCGGTCGGGGTGAGCTTGCACGCGGCGGGTAGTGCCGCGAGGATCGCGTTCTGCGCCTTGAACTTCGTGTTCAGGGACGCGACGACGCCCGCCAGCGGGTGCGTGCCCGCCGACTCGGGCTTCTCGGACATCGCCTGGTTGAGCCAGTACAGGGTGGCGTGCGCGATGTCCTCTTTGGTGAGGCCAGCCATGGGGTCTTCCTCCTCGGTGGGGTTGCTGTTGGTCGGTTCTTCCGGCTGTTCGCCGCGGGCGAGAGCCAGGACCCGCGCGAAGTCGATGTCGCCGGGGTCGCCGTGGTCGTTCTCGGGGACGTGCTGGTGGCCAAGCCACCCGTAGTAGTCGCCCCACTGGGTGCCGGTGAGTCGGACGCCGTTGGCGCCGTACGAGCCGCCGACCTGGCCTTTCTTGTAGGGCTTCCACGTCACGCCGGACTGCATCAGGAGGTTGTGTGCCTCGCTGGCCCAGCGGACAAAGATCGCGAGCTCGGCAAGGACCCAGTCGGGGGCGGCGGGCCAGAAGATGTAGTCGACGCCCGCGCGCTTCCCGTCCCAGGTGACGGCCTTCCGCTCGTCGCAGGTCCCGACGAGCTCAATCTGCACAGCGTTCGCGGTGTTCGTCTCGACGCCACCAGCGAGGTTCATGAGGGCGCGGCTGGAGGTGTCGAAGTCGAAGTGCTGGTACCAGCGCAGCCGCTTGTTGGGGATGTCGGGGAGCGCGGTGAAATTGGGTGCGTCCCGGCCGCCGCGGTAGTCGGGTAGGGTGCGGCCCTCCGTGGTGTGGAGGACACCGACATTCGACTCCATCGGGTTGCCGGGGAAGGCGCCCTGCCACCAGTACGCGAGCGACGCCGGCGGGTACTTCTGCGGACCGGTCTTGGACATCAGGAGGCCTCCCCTTCTGTGGGCGGCAAAGCGGCGCGCACCGCCGCGTCCTTGGCTTCGAGCAGTTTGCGGAGCGCCACCGACAGCTCGGGGCCCGGCGGCAGGCTGTCCACCAGCTGGCGCGCGAGGACCGAGAACGGGGACGACACCGACTTCAGGCGGTCCGGGAGGTGCCCGGACTCGAAGTACCGCAGGATCGGGGGATGCGACATCAGGTCTCCAGTGCTGGTGGGTTAGGGCATGCCGACGAGGAGGATCTGCCGGTAGTCGTAGGTGCCGGTCGAGGCGTTGACCCGGTGCTGCATGGTCACCGTGAGGGTCTCGCCGGGCGTCAGCCCCGACAGGCGGTACGACAGGTCCACGGGCAAGTTCTGCGTCCCGTTGACGATCAACGCGGCCGTGTCGTTCGCCGTGTATACCGACCCCGCGATCGACCCCGACGCGTTCCACGACGTGATCGTGTTGTTCGTCGAGGAGTTCCGCTGTGTTGCCCGCAGCTCAACGACGACCGCCCCCGACGCCGGCACGATCACCGACGTCGAGAACGCGCCGCCCGTCGCCGCGTTGCCGTACGACGTCGACACCGTCGTCCGGGTCGTGGTGTCCTCGACCTGTGAACTCTCGATCGTCAGCAGGCCCGCGGTGAGGCGCTGCCCGGCCCGAAGATGCGTAGCCACGGTGGTCTCCTACAGTCCGAGGATGGGGGGATTGGCAAGCCGGATGTCCTCACCGGCGACCTGGGCCTTGCTGATCGCGTTGTAGGACCGGGTGACGGTGAGGCGCTGCGGCGACAGGACCACCCAGTCGTGAAAGCGGATCTGCGGTGACACGTTGGTGTTGCCGGTGAGGCCGGACGCGGCCAGGCCGACGACTCCGTCCGTGATCGGGCTGGAGACGACTGTCTCGTCGAGGTGCCACGTCACCGGCTCGACAGCTCCGGTTGCCCAGGCGCGGGCTAGGACACGGTTGCCGATGACCCGGACCCGGACCTCGATCACGGCGCCCGGTGTGTAGGTGACGCCGGTACTTACTGTTGAGCCGGTAACGGTGCCCCCGCGGGTCAGCGTCAACGACACGGTGCTGCCGGTGGTGAATTCGACACGGACCCGGTAGTAGGCGGACGAGCTCTGCCACCGGCAGAGGAGCGCCGCGACCAGCGAGCCGCCGGTTGCCGTCGCGGACACTGCGACCGCCGCCCGGATCTCGACGTCCTGGCAGGTCTCGGCGACCGTCTGGTGCCGGATCGTTGTTGGCGCTGATGCCAGCGTCACGATTCCGTACGTTGCGGCCACCGACCGCTCCGCCGCCGTCCCGTTTGTCAGCGTGTAGGTGTGGCCGTCCGAAGCGGTGCCCCAGCCGCCCGCGGCGACCGTCCGCGTGAACGTGTCCGCGGCGAGCGGCGCGCCTGCGGTCGCGGTGACGACCTCCCCGCCGACCCGCAGCCTGAACGGGTAGTCGGCCGGGGTCTCCGTCCAGATCGGGACCAGCCCGTCAGCGGTCTGCGTGGTGTGCACGACCAGCGTCGTCGCCGAGTTGGTAGCCGCGGCTCCGAGGACGGAGCCGTCCGTGTCCAGGTGGTCATCGTCGTCGAGGATGATCACCGTGTACGGGGACGCCGGCGCGCAGTGAAACCGCAGGTCCCACTCGTACTGCCACAGTGTCTCGGTGTAGCCCTGCACCAGTTGGTCGATCGTTCCCGGCGGGAGTTTCGCCACCGGCGGGCTCAGGACTTGCAGGCGGTCTCCGCAGTCGAGTTCGGCGACTGTGCCGATCAGCTCCGGGTTCGCCTGTAGCGCCACACGGATCGTCGGGTACCGGTGCTCGTCGACGGTCCCCAGGTTGACCAGCCACCCCGCATGGTTGGTGGTCTGTTGGTCGGTGTGCAGGTTGAGGGTGAAGCTCTCGGAGTACCGGTTGACTCCGGCCGGAGGGGGCAGGACGGACAGGGCCCCCGATTCGAGGGAGGCGTAGCCGGTCGCGCCCCCGGTCCGCTGCACGATCGCGTCGTTCAGGGTCATCTGGTCGTCGTCGATGGGGTCGAGGGGCGGCATCAGGTCGGTGGAGTAGGTGAGGGCGGCCGTCGGCGTCTGGTTGCACAGCGACGTCAGGTCCCGGTACGCGGCCGCCAGGGTGTTCCTCGACTCGTACAGCAGACCGTGGTCGGCGGCCTCGGCCTCCCGCCACAGTTCCATGATGGTCGCGGCGCGCTGGTTGCCGAGCTGCTCGCTGCCCGCGTCACTGACCGCGACGGGGATGTCCTCCTCGGCGCCGAGGCGGGCGATCCGGGAGGCCGCGGTCTCGCCCCGGTTCGCGATCGTCGCCGGTCCGGTGGAGGTGAACGCGTCGGCGGTGTTGCCGACCGCGACGTGGCCGACGGCAACCCCGTCGAGGCCGTCACCTATGACGACGTCGGTGGCCGCGCCGATGGCCGTCAGGGCGACGGTGCCGCTGGACGTGGTGCCGGACGTCGGGGAAAGACCGTCCAGGTAAAAAACGGTCAGGTCCCAGTCGACACCGACGCCCGCGGTCCTCAGGTCGAGGGCGACGATGACGGACTGCTGGCCGATCGCGAACGGCAGCCAGCCCGAGTCGACGAGCGTCGCCGCCGAGCCGGTGTCCACCACGATCAGCTTCAAGTCGCCGACGGAGTCGACGTAGATGCTGTAGCTGCGCATCCCCGTCGTCGTCATCGACATGAGCAGCGGGGTGCCGGTGATGGCCTGCGAAAAGTCTGCGAACAGGCGCAGCGAGAGGAACCCCGTGAACCCTGCGGGTGCGGGTGCAGGTACGGACCCGGTGAGACGGCTGTCGGCCGTGTGCACGGGCAGCGCGGCGGACGCCGCCCACCCGCTGTACGAGCCTGTCCGCAACGTCCCCGTGATCATCAGGGGTGGGGCCTGCTCGATGGCCGACGCGAGGAACGTCGCGGAGTCGCCGTCCTCGCACGGCCAGTAGGCGACGATCCCGGCCCGCGCCGGGCTGGCGAGCTCGCGCCGCATCGAAGACTTGATCGGCGCCTGCCGGCGGCCCAGCCGGCGCAGGATCCCGGCGGCTTCGACCGGTACCCAGATGTCCTTGCCGGAGGTGTCCCAGCGGGTAGGCCACGACGTCACCTCGCCGACGAAGCGGGTGCGCCGGTTGGAGATCAGGCTCGCGTCCGACACCGTCCACGTGCGGCCCGCCGCGTCCGCCCACGTTGTGGCGCCGACGGCCTGCGCGGTAAACACGGGGTTCGCGACGGCGCTGCCGCCGATACCGTTGCGGACTTCCACCGCGTGGACCCGGCCCGTGCAGCCCGGGGTGTCCCCGAGCGTCAGGTGCCCCACGTCCACGCTCGCGGTGCTGTTGAAAATGCTGGTCGTGCCGCTGGTAACGACCGGGTCACCGAGCTGCGTCCACGTCCCCGACAAGCTGTCCGAGGTGTAGAACGTCACGGTCCGGCCGGCGGCCCCGTTGTTGACGTCGAGGGTCGCCCGCACCGCCAGCGGCGCGCCCGGCGCCGCGTTCAGGCGCGCCGTGGACGTCGACGACTGGACCGCGCCGGACGTCCCGGACGTCGACCAGGCGAGTTGCAGGCAGCCCCGGTACAGCAGCAGCCGCCACGACCGCTGGTCGGTGGACTCCAGCCACTTCCCCATCAGTGACGTCGTCACGTACGGCGACCAGTCATCGAGGCGCCCCTCGAAACGGACGTCGATATCGCCCGTGATGTCGAGCGACGCATGGTCCACTGTGCTGGCCCGCTGCTCGGTGCTGGCGGTGAGGTCGAGAAACGGGGTCCCGGTGTTGACGCTGACCCTGATCAGGGTGTTGCGGCCGATCTTCCCGTAGTACTCGCCCGTCGGGTTCTTCGGCGCGTACTTCCCCAGCCGATTGTTCAAGGTCAGCGAGCAGCGGCCCGCGTCGACCTGCCCGCCCTCGTTGGCGCGGCCGCGGCTGATGCGGATCTCGTTGCGGGTGTAGACGTCGGAAGTGATCTCCGTCCAGGCGCCGTCGATCATCAGGTCGGTCTGGAGACCCAAGGGCGTCTGCGGGAACGTCATGAGCGCCGCCCCCCGAGGACCAGCTGAACGTCGCCGCCCCGCACCCGGATCGACTCCCGCAGCAGCTCCAGCAGCATGTCGTCGACCCTCGACCCCGACGACTGGATCTCCAGGACCGGCATGCTCGCGCCGGCCCCGCCGGCCATGCCGTCCGCGATCCGCTTCGAGTCAGGGTTCGACCGGACCCGGGAGCCGGGCGCCAGATCCACCAGCTCCGGGCCCTGCTCGCCGACCAGCGTCATCCGGGAGCGGGGCCCGCCGCCCGCGGCGCCGATGAGACCGCCATGGGCCCGCGCCTGCCCGCCCGGGTGCTGCTCACGGAACGTCCGGTACACGGTGTTGATGAATACGGTTCGATCATCAAGGCCGTTCACGGCGGCGTCCGCCTGCCGGACCTTGGCCATCAGGTCCGAGATCTCCGCCCTGATGGACGCCTGCTTGTCCAGCGGGGCCTTCGCCAGCCGCGACTGTGCGTCCCTCAGCTTCGTGTGCAGATCCTCGCTGTTGGCCCGCAGGTAGGCTGTTTTGTCCGGCGTCGCCAGGATCTGATTGGCGAGCGAGCGGGCCTGCGCCTCGGTCATGCCCATCGCGCCGGCGCTCTCGATAAGTTTCCCGCGGCCCCGCTCCCACACCTCCTGCGCCGCTTCCCAGCCCTGCCCGTTAGCCATCGTGGCCTCGACCGCCCGCATGGTGGTGGCCGCAAGGTCGTCGAGGGCCTGGTTGTTGGCGCGGCCCTTCTCGGTGTTCTCGTCGAGCGTCGCCCCGTTCCGCTTGAGGGCCTCGGCGGCCGCGTCGATCGCCGCCTCCATCGCCCGGACCCCGCCACGCGCGAGCAAGTACACCTCGTTGAGGGCGTGCAGCGACTGCACCAGCCCCGACACGCTCTGCTTTTGCATCTCCAACTTCGCCTGCACCGCCATGGCCTGCTCGCCGAAGACGCCCATGCTGCGGGCCGCCAACTCCTGCTCAGCCGCCAGTCCCGCCACCGCACCCTGGTACTCCGGGAAGATCGCCGCGATCTCCTGCGAGGTGGCCCCGGCGGCCCGCAGCGCCTGCTCGAACTGCATGAACTGGATGCTGGCTTCCTCGGCGTACCCGGACTTCGCCATGCCGGCAAATGCCTCGTCGAAGGCCTTGAAATCTTCTTTCGTCGCGCTCAGGGACTTCGATCCGCGTACGAGCTCGTCGAGCTTGCCCGTCATCCGGGTGACGGCCTCGATGCCCGGCACCCAGGATCCGAACTGCTCGGCCATGTCGAAGGTCTTCGTGGCCGCCTTCATCTCCGCGACCTTCTGAACGAACCCGTCCATATCGCCGAACGTCGACTTGAGTTCCCCCGTGAACTTCCCGGCCTCGCCCAACTTCTTGAGGCTGGTCGTCAGCCGGTCGACGTCCGGCGGCGCCCCCTTCGCCCGTTCCGCCAGCTCGTTGATCCCCATGACGACCGCCGTCAGCACAGCCAGGACGACCGTGGACTTCTGCATCGCGGACAGGCTGGCCGTCACACCCTGGATCGCAGCGCTCACCCCGGCGAAGCGGGCCGAGCGGATGAACATGGCCACGGCGCCCGACGCAGCCATGACCGCAGGGGCGACAGCACCCAGCGCGGCCGCCGCCAGACGCACCATGGCGAACGCCGATGCCAGCTGCACCAGCCGGGCCAGGAGCTCCGGCGGGATCGCGTTGACCATCTGCGCGAAAGCGTTGACCAGGCCGAGGACGCCGACGCCTGTCTCCGCGGCCGCGACGAGGAGCCGGCCGACGGCCTCGGCCAGATTGCCGAGGGTGTCCGCGACGAGCGGCCCGTGCTCCTCGGCGAACCGCATGAACTCGGCGATCCCGCCGGACGCCGTGCCGGAGGCCAGGGACTCCGCCAGCCGTACGACGCCCAGGTTCGCGCGCGCCAGGGTCTCCGTCGAAAACTTGGTGAACCGGGCCATGAGCCGGTCGAAGCCGGGGGACTCGATACCGCCGGCGAGGATCGTCATGAACCGGGACAGCTGCTCCGACGAGCCTCTCACCAGCGGCGTTAGTTTCGGAAACAGGGCCCCGAGCGCCGCGAACCCCTTCGTCGCCACGGGCAGGGTGTCACTGGCCAGCCCGTCGGACCAGTCCTTGTAGGCCGTCTTGAACAGGGTGAACGCGGCGGCGCCTTCCTGCACGACGCGCGGGGTGTGGGCGAGTTGCTGCGTGAACGCGGCCTCCGCGCGCATCGCCTGCGCCGACGTCCGCCCGAACTGCTCGCGCGCGTCGGTGACCGCCTGCTCCGCCTTCGACACCTCACCGAGCGCTTTGATCTGCGGGATGACCGCCGCCGTGAACGCCATGACGGCCACACCCGCCGCGCCCAGGCCCGCCGCGACCGGGGCGACAGCCGCCGCGACCGGGATGATGGCCGGCGCCAGGGCCAGCGCGGCAAGGAGCAGCTTGTTCATGCCGTCCGCGGAGTTCCCGGCCGACGACCCGAGCGACCCAACGTTCCCGCGGACCGCGGCCAGGCGCCCGCCGACCCCGCGCAGTGCGTCGTCGAGGCCGCTCATCTGCCCGCGCAGGGCGCCCACCCGGGTAGCCATCGCGTCCATGCGGCCGCCCGCACTGTCCGCGCTCCGGGACACGCTCCGCAACGACGTCGACAGGCTGGTGCTCGACGCCCGCAGCTCCTGCAACGCGACCGAGGCGAGCGCCGCCTGCCCCCGGAGGGACCGCAGGGCCTGCGCCGCCTCGTCGACAGCGTGCCGGAGGACCACCAGCGCCGCGGCGGCCGCCCCCGCCCGGCCCGTCAGCGCCGTCATCGCGGTGCCCGTGACGGTGGCGCTGGTCCGGAGCTCACGCATCGCGCGGGCGGACGTCGCCAGCTCGGCGCTGTCGCCGTGAACCTCGACGTTCAGCCGGACCGGGGCCTCGCCACGCAGCGCCGCGATCCGGGCCCGGAGCTCGGCCACGCCGGTCTCGGTGCGGTCGTTGAGGGACACGTCGAATGCGGCCGTACTGGCCAGTGCCGTACGAAGTTGGGTTACGGACTGGCTTGCGTCGCGCGCGCTCTGGCGGAGCTGCCGCATTGAGGCGTTGACGGGGGCCAGGCCGCCGGCGGACTGGTTGGAGACGCGAACCCGGATTTCCACGTCATTCGCCATCCGCGTCCCCTTCCGTACGTCCAGTCTGTTGGATCTTGATGAGTTGGAGCAGTTCGATCGGCTCGCTGTAGATGGCGCTGGGCAGGCAGTGGAACCGCTCGCACAGCCCGAGGATCAAATCCGCGTGGGCTAGCTCACGAGGCTGTCGGACAGGGGTTCCATCGGTAGCGACGCCTCCGGGAACGGCTCGCCATCGGGCGAGCTCGGCTCCAAAGGGGCAGGCACCTCAGCCTCTTTGGAGAGCGAGTCCATCCAGCCGTTGAGGATGGCGAGCATCAGGGCCTGGTCCTGAGCGAGGACGGCCTCCTGCGTCGTGGGGACCGGGGTGCCGTCCTCCTCTTCCAGGTTCCAGGAGATCAGCTTGTCGGCCATCTTCCGAAGCTGGTCGCCGACGTGGCGGACCTCGGGGGTCCCGGCGCCCATGCCAGTGATCTCCAGCCACTCGCCCAGGGTCAGACGGCGGAGGACGGCCTCGCAGCCGTGGTAGTCGTGGCCTTCCTCGAAGTCGAGGTGGATACGCGGAATCTTGTGCCTGTAGCCCACGGTGAGCCCCCTATTGGTTGTGCGGACAAACGCCGCCGTTTATCTGTCGACCGAAATTGCAGTTGTGGCAGAGCGCCCGGAAGCCTTCCAGGGATGCCATGACGTGGTATTAGCTCCAGACCGGGACAGTGCCGTCGGACAGGACGCCGGGTACGGCCCAGGTCAGTTCGCCGGAGTCGGACCGCTGGAGCGGGTAGTCGGTGAACAGGCATTCGTTGGTGAGGGTCTGGCCGCTGACGGCGAGGGTCACCGTCCGGGCGACGCTCGTGCTGGGGACCGTCTTGAACACGGCGTGGCTCTGGTTGGCCGCGTCGTTGAAAACCCCGTTCAGGGTGATCGAGAAGTCGGCGAGCAGGAGCAGCCGTTCCATCGCTGACTTGTCGATACCGGTGACGTCCTGCACCGCTCGCGGCGTCGCGAACTGGAGATTGGTGACATCGTTTTTGATCGCCTGCGGGGACCCCGACGCGTCATCGACGCTGCACGTGGTCCAGCCGAGGCCGCTTTCCTTCGCCATGGTCTATCCCTTCTGCTGCTGGTCGGTGAGCACCAGCTGGTGCTCACCGAAGTCCTCGACCCAGTCACTGGGGCGCTGGTGCTGGCGGACCCGGCCCGTCGGGTTGCCCCGCCAGTCGCCGTCCCGAACCCCGTAGGTCTCCGGGTTCGTCTTGTGCTCCGCGAAGCACCGCTGCCCGGAGTCGAACCGGAAGACCGTCAGACCCGCGGCGGTGCGCAGCTCGCTGAACGTCCGCCCGGCCTGCGTGCGGATGTACGCGGCCTGCGACCGGCCCAGCGACGTCATCTCGTCGACCGTCGACTCCCAGCCGGACAGCCACGCCGAACAGCCGACCTGCTGGCAGGCCGCCCGTACGAGAACGTCGGGCTGCCGGCGGATGCTGTACGTCTGGTACGCCTGCACGGCGTACAACGGGTCGATCCGGTTGATGGACTGCTGCATGGCACCTCCTAGAAGCTGGTCGCAACCTCGTTGCGGTTGACGGACACGGCGAAGACCGCGCTGGTGAAAGTCCCGGTCGTCACGACGCGGAGGTACCGCTCGACGGTCTGGGTGTCGGAAGTGACGATCCGCTGGCTGGTCACGCCGGTCGCCGCGGTGAAACCACCGCCGGTAACGTCGGCCCAGGCATCGGCGCCGCCGTTGTCGCTGGACTCCTGGAGCTTCACGGTGACGCTGGTCCCGGTGAACGCGAACACGTGCAGGTACGCCTGGAGGCCGAACAGAGTCGACCCGGTGCCGAAGTCGACGCTGCTGCCGTTCGTGCCGGTGGTGTCTGTCCGCTTCCCTGCGGTGAGGTTCGTGCCCCACTCCAGGCCGTAGCCGTTGCCCTGGTTGGATCCGGCGAAGGTGAGCGCGCCGTCGTCCGCCCGGGTGGGGTCGTAGTTGAGCTGCTTCGACACGAGGTTCGCGGACGCGCCGCCCAGGGTGGTGCCCCGGAAATACGTCATGATCACGTCGGTGGTGGGCAGCGCCGACAGGCGGGCGTGCGCCCGGCCAACCGCCGGGTTGAAGAACGACGTGTAGTCGATGTGGCCGTCGCGGCGCCCGCCGATCCGCTCGAACGCGGACTTGTCGATGCCGGTCACGTCGAGGAGCGCGGGGCCCCCGCTGATGCCGTTGACGGCGCCGATGTCACCGGACAGGTCGTAGCCCGCGATGTACAGCGCATCGCCGAGCCCGGACTGCTTTGCCATCAGGCCACCTGCTCCCAGAGATCATTCACGATGAGGGGAAGGGTGATCGTCATCACCCGGAACGTGGCGCCGCCCTGCTGGAGGTAGCCGGCGCGGACGAACAGCGGCACACCGTGCGCGCCCAGGACGTCCACGTTCCTGACCAGGCCGTCCAGCGTGTAGTCGCCGACGTACGCCGCGCACAGCTCATCGACCGCGGCCATCATGTCCGGGTCGATCGCGTCGGCCGGCTCGGACTGCGCCGACGTGTAGATCCGCACGTTGACGGCGAGGCGGACGGTTGTCGAGTCCAGGCCGGACGCCCGCACCGGCTGGACCGCGTCCACCCACACCGCGGCGGTCAGGCCCAGCGACGGCGCGTTCTTCACCGGCTCGTGGCCGTTGACCTGCTCGAACCGGCCCAAGGCCATGGCGTGGGAGACGACTCCGTCGAGGATCCCGGCGATGTTGAGGGTCATCGGGTCACCTCACCCTCGGCAGGTAGCGTTCCAGCAGTCGCTGCGCCATCTCCGGCGCCCGCGCGGCCAGCACGGCTTTCGTCTGCCGCCAGTGCTGGTAGCCCTTGAAGCGGGTGACGGGGAAATTTCGGGAGCCGACGCCCTCCAGCCACGGCCCGTAGACCACCCCGGAGTCGTGGACGCGGGACACCTCGGCGGACACCCGCTCGGTCATGACCTGCGACTCGTAGTAGCCCGTCGGATGCTTGAAGGCGAGGCCCATCAGATTGAGGGCGTGCTCCTCGGCGAACTCAGCGAGGTGCTCGCGGAGATCGTCGGCGTACTCGGCGAGCGCGGTAGCGGCCCGCCCGTCGAACAGCGGGCCCGTCGTGACGATCTCGACGTCGGACATCATCAGACCCCCCTGATCCTGGCCATACGGCCGTAGGCGTCGTAGACCTGCTGGCGCAGCGCGGCGATCCCGCGGAGGTCGCGGGTCCGCTCGCCGCCCGACTCGCTGGAGCGGACCGTGGTGATGTACGCCGAGTGCTCCTGGCCGAGGGTGCTCAAGGCCTCGCCGATCGCCAGGGTGCGGATCAACGCGGGCGGCTCCCAGCGGTGCACCGGCGCGGCCGCGCTATGGGCGGCGGCCGTCGTGCCGAGGACACCGCGGCGGACGGTCAGGGACCGCGAGGCGTACACGGCGGCGCCCGTGGTGTGCGCGGCCAGGGCGCTGCCATCCCAGCCGCGCTTCACGACCAGGTTGCTGCCGGCAACGTCGACGATCAGCATGCGCTCGCCGTCGACGAGGACGACCTCCCCGGCGGTGAACCCGGCCGTCGAGGCGACGGTCACGAGGACCGAGGCGGCCTTGACGTCGAGGTTGGCGGTGAGGGTCTGGCCGGTGGCGAGCATGGCCCGCTCGGTAACGGTCATCCGCTCGGTGTCAACGCGCAGGAGGCCACCGACGCCGAGCCGGGCGGACGCCGGGCCGTCCACGGCCACGGTCGTCTGGGTTGCGTCGAGGGCGCCGACGACGGTCCCAGACGTGGTCTCCTCGACGGGGCAGCCCGCCCACAGGCCGGTGATGGAGATGTCCCGCTGCCACGTCGGGCCGCCACCGAACGCCGCGCTGGAGGCGAGGGACAGCTCCAGCCGGTTGTACGGCGGCCCGTACGCGGCGGGCTCCAGCAGGACGTCCGCCGGGCTGATGGCGGTGCCGCCCGAGGTGATGGCGCTGACGGACAGCAGCTCGTTGCCGTCGAGCCACAGGCGGCTTGCGCCCGCGCGCTGCGCGTTCGGCCAGTCGAAGGCCCGCGTGGCGATCTCCGGGTAGAAGATCCGGTGGCACAGCCTTTCGGCCGCCCGGGAACCGGCGTCCAGACCACGGTCGATCTGCCCAGCGTTGCGGGCGGTCTCTTTGCTGTCGAGGGCGCGCTGCACGTCCTCGCGGGTGGCGTACCAGATGCCCATGGTCAGCTCACCCCGTACCACTGGGAGGCCCAGCCGGTCGTGATGATCGTTGTCAGCTGGTTGGCGAGGGTGAGGCTGGTCGGGAGGCTGGTCTGTGCGGTGAGCATGTTGGCGTAGCGCAGGTTCGGCGCGGTGAGGCCCGCGTTGACGGACACCCCGGCGCCGCTGGCCTTGAAGTGCAGCGAGTTCGTGGTCCAGGTGCCGTTGAGGAGCATGGCTATGTAGTACGCGCCGGGCTCCGCGTCGAACGGGGCCGTCAGCGGGAGGGCCTTCGCGGTGGCGCCGGTCATGAGGCTGGCGGAGATGTCGGCGGTCGTGCCGCGCAGGGTGCCCGCCGCGTCGTACACGCCGAGGAAGCAGTTTGCGAGGGACGCCCCCGCGTCGACGCCGGACAGGCCGATCCACACGTTCGACCAGGTGATGCGGCGCCGGATCAGGATTCGGACGAGGGTGATCCGGCCGGCGACGCCGCCCGAGGACTGGGCGGTGACGTGCCCGGCCATGTTCGGGTCGTACGTCCAGGCGAGGAGGCCTTGCTCGGACGGCAGGTCGGCGTCGAGGAGCAGGTTCGCGCGGGCGTCTCCGGCTGTGCTGAGGGTGCTCATGCGACCACGTACCAGTTGCCGCCGGAGGGGATGACCGTGGCGGTATCCCACTGGGCGGAGAGGACTTTGGTCGCGGCGCCGTCGATCGTCTCCGCACCTGCGGCCGCGATGGTGACCGTGTTGCCCGACACGTCGACCTTCTTGACGGTGTAGCTGTTCGGGGTGGCCACGGCCGAGATCAGGGTGATGACCCGGGCGCCCGCGGTGGCGTCGACGAGCAGCACGTCGTCAATAACGCGCACAGTCTGGCTCGTCGACACGGCCCGAACGGGGAACGGGGCCTGCGCGTTGATCAATTTGATGCCGCACGGGTTGCCGACGGTCACACCGGACTCGGTGAACAGGCCGGTCAGGCGGACGATGCCGCGCGCGGCGGCCATCGCTCCGGCGCTGCTGCCCGCGATGTTCGGCGTCCCCGACTCGGTGGACAGCTGGTCGATGTCGACGATCGGGCCGATCCCGTTCGAGCCGGTCCCCATGATGTACAGCTCGTTGGTGCACGCCTCGATGCTCGCGTTGAGGATCTTCATGGCGTGGACGGAGCCGACCGAGCTGGCGTACGTCCCGACCGCAACCAGCCCGGCCCAGCAGTACAGGGCCATGTACCGGTCGACCATCGCGTGCTCGGTGATGAACGCCGCGTACGTGTAGCCGCCCCCGACGGACAGATTCTTCGCCACGACGTTGTCGTTGTTCCCGGGCGCCGGGAGCAGCAGACCGGCACTGAGACCGGTACCGAGGGTGCCGGGCGAGGTGTAGTCCGTGGACGGGCTGGCGACGGTACCGAGCGTGCCGATGCCGAGGTTTTCGATGTGAGCGTTGGCGCATCCGTACAGGTTGGCGGCGCCGTACGTCAGGCCGTACGTGCTGTGCGTCGTCAGGATCGCCATGTTCCGGATCACCGGCATGACGTTGCTGAACAGCGCGGCCGCCCCGTACCCGAACCCCTCGTTGGGCCCGCACAGCACGGCCGGGTTGCCGTCGGCGTTGATGCTGTTGGTCTGCGCGACGGTGGAGGCGAACACGCCGGCGGACACCCAGCAGCTCCCAGCGAGCTGCGGCACGGTCTGCTGCCAGTGCCGGACCGCGGCCGCCCCGTCGCTCTCGCCCCGGAACTCCAGGATCGGCTTGTTGCCGGTGGTCGGGTACACCCCGAACACGATCTGCCCGTTCCCACTCTTGGTGTTGTTGAGCGGGCCCGCGATGAGGAACGACTGCGGCGGGGTGTACACCTGCGCGTACGTGCTGCCCGCGGCCAGGTACGCCTCCGCCGCATCGACCGCGGCCTGGATGGCGGCGGTGTTGTCGGTGCCCCAGATGACGAGGGCGCCGCTGGCCGTCGACCCGGCGTTGCTGCCGAGGGTGACCTGGGTGTCGCTCTGCCTGCTGACGATGGTGGTAACCAAGCTAGTCACGCCAGTCGCCGCCGCACCCTTGACGATCACGTACTTCCCGACGGGGCTGGCCGCGACCGTGAACGGGCCGGACGCGCAGGTGAGGACAGCGCTGCCCGAGGACATGGCGCCGTCGGTCGCGATCCGGACATCGCCGACGGCGCCGTAGGTGGTGACGTCGAACACCCACGGGCTGGCCGCAGAGAACCGCTCGTCATCGCCCGCAGCCACAGTGCCAGCCGTCGTACCGACGTCCAGGACGGCGGCATCACCCAACCCGAGTCGGGATCGGCCCTCCGCTGCTGTGTTGATGGTGCTCACTCGTCACCTCCTTCCGTGTCGTGGGTGGCGCGGTCAGTCGTCAGACGTGGCGGCCGCCGGGCCGCCATCCGTCCCAGGGGCAGAAGAGCTCGCCGTCGGGGCCTTCTTTGAGCGGCTCGCCGTCTTGCGGGCAGGCGACGGGGGTCCGGTCTTGTTCGGCTCGCTGCTCTGCTCGGATGTCTTTGACGATGCTGAGGAGCTCTTCCCAGGAGATGACGCACCTCCGTCGTCGGGGGCCGGTGCCGCGCTCGCGGGGGGCTCAGCGGCACCGGCTGTCTCGGGGTCGGCGGCAGCGTTGGACGCCCCACCGTGAACGGTGATCTTCGGCATGGGTTCTCCCTCGTCGAGGTAGGCCGTGGAGTGGCAGTGCGGGCAGCGCGGAGCACCCACCGAGTAGACGGCGGTGCAGTCCGCGCACACCCAGACCGCCATGTCAGGCCGCCACTACCGTCGCGCCGTCGTCGAACGGAACGTAGGTCAGGTACCAGGTGATATCGCCGTCGGTCCCAGCAGATACGGATTCGATCTGTCCGACCGGGAGCGGCAGCGAAGCCGGGATGTTGTAGCCGCCCTTGAGGAGGGCCGGTGCCGCGGTGGTGCCCTGCCCGAAGCCGATGACCGTGCCGGCCGCGGTGTCGGTGGTTCCGATGTCCGTGGCGGCGTTGATGTCGGTCGTGTCCCCTGTGGTGGGGTTGAACTGCAGCTTGTAGCTGTTGGCCACCGTGATCGACGTGGTGACCACGCCGAACAGGCTGGTGACCATGACCCGGCCGCCAGCCACTGTGAACAGGGGCACGGTGGTCGCGGCGAGCGTGCCGGTTGCCTTCGAGACCGGCGCGGAGCCGAGGACGAGAGTCCGCTGAGAGCGGCCCGACGTGGGAGATGCAGACATCTGTCAGGCTCCTTAGCTCAGCGGGGCGACGAGGTTGGCGGGGGTGCGCTGGACCGCGAGGTCACGCAGCAGGTACAGGCCGGAGCAGTGCCGGGTGCCGTTGGTGCCGAGGTCGGGGATGTCGAGGCTGATGTAGTCGTAGCCGTCCGACAGCTGGCGGGCGTCGACCTCGATGACGAGGAGGAGTTCCTCGGATGCGGCGCCGGCGTTGGTGATCTCCGAGGCGGCGGACTGTGTGGCCCGGGTCCAGGTCTCGTCACCGTCGAGGGTGGCCTCTGACTTGTAGTAGTAGTACGTGATCACGTCGAGGTCGGCGGTCGTGCCGCCCGACGAGGCGGTGTGCTGCTGAAGGTCGACGTCGGTGATGTCCGTCGACGCGCCGGTGGTCTGCACGACGATCGTGCAGCCGCCCGCGTTGCGCAGCGATACGCGCTTGCCGGTGATTGCACCCGCGACCGCGTCCGTGGGGACGAACGCCGTCGAGATGTCGAAGAGGCGTCCCAGTCCGTCCTGTGCCATGAGCTTTTCTCCTGTCTGAGGGGCCCTGCCGGGGCGACACTGCCGGCCCGGGTGGTGGCGGGCGCCGGGGGTTGATTGCCGGCGCCCGCCGGGTTGTTACGCGCGGTCCGCGATCTCGACGAACGGGCTGAGCGTGGGTCCGCCGTTCGCGGGGGTGATCGGGGACTGGAGCCACGGCCGGCCGTCGACGCGCTGGATGATCCGGTACGCGGTCTGGTCGTTGCCGAACTTGTACTCGGTGCTGCTCGCGGCGGTCATCTGCTGCCGGTCGCCGATGAGGTAGTACGACAGGTCCACGAAGCACAGGTCGGAGCGGTCGCCGAGGCGACCGGCTTTCTCCGCGACGACGAGCGGCCGACCGAAGATCGTCATCGGGGCGGGGCCGGCGACGTTGGTCAGCATGACCGGGCCGCCACCCGTGCCGACCGACAGGGCCATCGTGTACAGCTCGGGGATCGCTTCCGGAGAGCACACCCAGATGCCGCGCGAGAGGCTGGACGGCAGCATCCGCGAGTACATCTTGATGACGTTCTCGACGACGATGGTGTCCGCGGTCTGGCCGGTCTCCTTGGTGACGGCGACGCCCGCCGGGTTGGCGGCGCCCAGGAAGCCAAGGGGCTCGCCGACACCGGTGCCCGACATGAACGCCAGGTCTTCGAAGTGGGCCAGGGCCTGCGGCCACAGCGTTTCGATCAGCGACGAGAAGCTGATGAGGGAGTCCTGGAGCAGCTCGTTCGGGACGACGGCGAAGCCGGTGAGCTTCTTCGCGTCGAGGACGGCGCGGGCGAACTTCGGGTTGGACTCGACGAGGGCGGCGCCCTCCTCACCCCAGTAGCCGACCATGCCGCCGAAGACGGAACCGACGTTGGTCGTCGAGTCGATCATCGGGAAGGGGACGCGGGCGGTTTCCATCGGCACGACGGTCGCGCGCGGACGGACTACGGACTCTTCGAGCGCGATCTGCAGCAGCTGCGAGCGCAGCGTCTCAGGGACCAGGAACCCGCCGTCGGCCGGGATGACGGAGCTGTACGCGTTGCGGAGCTCGTCCATCTTGGCGAGGGCCTGCGGGTCGCGGTTGAGGTGCCAGGCGTGCCGGAAATAATCCGCGGCGTTCTCGAACTTGCCGTCGAGGACCGAGCCGACGGCCCTCGCGTTGTAGGCGGTGGCCTGCTTGTGGCTGGACAGCATGTTCGCCGGCCGGGTTTGCGGGTCGAGGTTCAGCCGCTGGATGTTGTCCCGGTCGGCGTTCTGGCCGTTGTCGCGCAGCAGGTTGGCGAGCTGCCGCTGCGTCTCGACTTCGATCTGCCGCTGCATGTCGGTGCCGTCGCCCTGCTGCCGCTGGGCGTAGGCGTCGATGAAGTCCTTCGTGGACTCCTTCGTGGCGAAGATCTCCTTGGCCCGGGTGGGGTCGGCGATCATCTCCGCCAGTTCATCGCTGTTGCGCGGCGTGGGGATGGTGGTTGTCACGATGCCTCCTTCAAGGCGCTGCCTGTCGCCGCGCTGTGCGACGGGGTGGTGTCGGTGAGGTGGGCGACGGCTGCGGCCCACGGGTCGGTGGTGGGTTCGCAGAGGCGCGCGGTGAGAGCGGTCCAGGGGTCCGGCTCGGGCTCGGCGGCGGGCGCCGGCGGGGCGGCGAGGTGGGGCAGGAGGTCGACGGTCTCGGGGCCATGCTCGCCCTGGATCGTCATCTCCAGGACCGTCACCTCAGCGACGGGCAGGGGCTCGACGACCGGCTCGACGGCGGCCGCCGGGGGCGCCGTGTTGATGACCGGGGCGGGCGCCTGCTCGCGGCCGGCGTAGTTGAAGACGGACAGGTCCCAGCGGGCGGTCACCTGCTCGGCGGGCTGCTCGCCCTTCCGAGGCAGCGTCTCGACCTCGTCGGCCAGGCCCGCCGCGACGGTCTCCTCGGCGTTGAACCAGGTCTCGGCCTTCATCCGCTCGCGCCACTCGTCGGGCGTCCCGCCCGCGCGCTCGGCATAGATCGCGGCGATGTTGTCCGACTGCTTTTCCAGGAGGGCGGCCATCTGCGCCATGTCGGCGGCGTTGCCCATGCACAGCCCGGCGCCCTCATGGATCATCATCTGGCTGCCGGACAGCATGACGATCCGGTCTCCGGCCTGCGCGATGACGGAGGCGATCGATGCGGCGAGCGCGGAGACGCGGACGGTGACGTTGGCGGGGTGGGTGCGCAGCGCATTGTAGATCGCGATGCCCTCGAAGATCTCCCCGCCCGGGCTGGAGAGGTTCACGGTGATGTCGGTGGCGGACACCTGCGCCAGCTCCCGCTGGAAGGCGGCGGCGTTGACGCCCCAGAACCCGATCTCGTCGAAGATGTCGACGACGGCCTGGCCGCCCGCCTGGTTGGTGATGCGGTACCAGTCGCGGCGCTCGACGACGGCGCCCGCCTGGAGGTTCACGCCAGGCCTGACAACGTTGTCATTCCCTGCTGCGGCACGAGGCGCGCCAGCGAGGAACTCCCGGATGGCCCCCTGCGACAGGGCCATGTTGAACGTACGGGCACGGCGCGGGAGAGGCCCCAGCCTGCGCACAGCGGACTCCGCAACTCCCCGCGAGTCGTTACTCATGATGCACCACGTCGACATCTGCGTCACTCCTCGCCCTCGCTGGCCTTGCCGCGCTTGATGACCTTGCAGCGGCAGGCGTTGCCGTGCTCGGCGCCGATGCAGTGGATGTAACCCGCCCCGCCCGGGTAGTCCCGGTAGGCGGCCGCCCGGTTCTTGTACAGGCGGCCGTCGTTGTCCCGGCACGGCTCACACGAGTTGTCGTCGTCGGAGGCCACGACCACCCAGCGCTGCGCCGCCTGCACGTCGGGCACGCCGAGGAAGGCGGCCAGCTCAGGCCCGAGCGGCAGCGAGCCGACCGCCTCCTCCTCCCCGCTCGCCGCCGGAGCCGCGACAGCGGGAGACTTGGGCCGGCGAGACCTCTCGCCGGACAGCACCACGGACAGATCCAGCCCGGCGCCGGCCCGGTTGCAGATCTCCCTGGCCTCCGCGGAGGTGAGGACGGTGCCGACACCCAGATAGATCGACTGGACCATGTCGGCGATCTCACGCGGCGTCGCCTGGCCTTCGCCGCCCGCAGCGGGCGCAGCTTCGATGTCCGGCAGCCCAACCGCAGCGAGGACCGCCTCGGTGGACAGGCCGGCTTCGATCAGGGTTCGGGCGGCGGATGTACGGGCAGTGAGCTCCTTGGCTGCCAGCTCTCGGTCTTCGCTGACGGGGTTTTCGTAGTCGAACTCCAGGTCCTGCGTTGTGGCGCCGAACATCGGCAGCAGGTCGTGGTTGAGGGCGCTCTTGAAGCGCTCCAGCCGAGGCACGGTGAGCATGGAGGAGAACCAGGCGGCAGAGGCGTCAGCGCTGGCGCGGTTCACGTCCTCTACGTCACCGACGGCGAACTTCGGCATGCCGAAGGCGCCCCGGATCACGCCGTTGGACACGCCCTGTAGCTCGGCGAACTGCATGTCCCGCTGGGTGAATTTGCGGTCGATCCACTTGCCGTGCTCCAGGATCGCGACCCTGTGAGCGTTGGCGACGCCGCGGTGCTGCTCGTTCCAGCGGGCGCGCAGCTCGTCGAACTGCGGGTCGGAGAGGGCGTTGGGGACCTCGATGATCCCGCCGGGCTCAGCACTGTTGAGGAAGAAGTTGCGGTTCCACTCGGCGCTGTACTTCGTGGCGTCGAGGTCGGTCATGATCGCCTGCACGGGGCCCATTCCGCGGTACGGGTCCAGCGGGTTCGGCATCCGCAGTTGGATGACCTGGTTCAGCTCCAGCGCGATCTGCTGTCCGTCGGGGCCCTGGTACATGTAGCCGCGGAGGTAGGTCTCCGGGTCCGGGATCGGGGTGATCCGGTCGGGGCGGACGGGCCACAGCTCCAGCGGGATCGGAGACGCCTTGTGTCGGGAGACGACCCACCAGCCTTCGCCGGTGAGGTCGACGTGCTGCTGCACAACCTCGACGAATTCCTGCCGCGGCATGAACGGGTTCGGCTTGTTCCACAGGTCGAGGGCTGCGTGCGACGTGACTTCGACCCGGTCCTCTTTGCGGCCGGACTTCGCCTTGCGCCACAGCTTCCACTCGACCTGCGACGTGGCGTTCGACGTGCGGTTGACGATGGAGAACAGCGTGCCCACGCTGCCCATGGCGGCCATCTGCGCGGTGGCGTCGCGGCGTCCGCCGAAGCCGAAGCCGTGGGACTGGGCGCGGCTGGAGAACGGGACAGGCGGTGCGGCGGGGGCGGCGACGCGGTTGAGGATGGCGCCGAGCATCGTCCTCCCCATGGCCACCTCCTACCGTCCGGCCTCGTTGGTGCTGTCGTAGCGCCATTCGAGGAGCCATGCCCCCAGGCCGAGGCTGATCCAGCCGGCTGGTTGATAGATCATACCTATGCCGATCGCCACTAGCATAGTTCCAGTCAATGCCAATACGGCGGGAAGAGCCCTATTTAGGACGCTGACGATCGTTTTGCGGCTCACAGCCACCTCACCCGGGTCCGGCCCGCGCTGTAGAACGCGAGCAGCAGTGCGTCGGCGTTGTCGGGGCTCCGACCCAGCCGTTTGATGATTTCGGCCTTGGGCTCCACGCGGATCTTCCCGTTCGGGTCGACGTCCCAACGGGGCTCCAGGAGCTGGGCGATCGTGGTGTCCGCGTTCTCCATGCGGGCGAGATCCCAGCCGGCGGACGCAGACAGACCGCGGCCGACCTCCCACCACATCTCCGCGCGAAGGTTGACGTACTTCGTCTTGTCGCTGGCGGACTCGGCGACGTTGACCGCGACGATCGACGCGGTGTGCTCGCCACGGTTGGCCGCGTTGCGGAGCTCGCCGATCACCCCGAAGCCGATGCCAATGCTGTCGATCTTGACGGCGGTCGCGCCGGTGTCCTTGATGGCCTGGATGATGAGTGGGGCGATCAGCTCCGGCCGGTCGGTGTGCGCCCGCCACTCCCTGCCCGCGTGCCGGCCGCGGCGCTCGCGGATGACGGTCTCGTCGCCACCACCACCGACGTCGACGCCCAGCTCGACGGGCACCATGGTCTCCGGCCGCGGGCGCGCGTCGAGGGCGACCCGGCATGCTGCGATGTCGGATGCGCGCACCACCTGGTTGGGAGCGTCGGACGTGAACTCCCCCAGGACCTTGCTCCTGTAGACCGGGTTGTCCTCGCCCCACTCCCGTGTCTTCTCCGCGACCCAGTCGGCGCCGACGAGGGACGCGGACATCTCCTCCGGGACTTCCTCGCCGGTCAGGTTCGGGGAGTCGAACGCGGAGATGGTGATCTGGTGCCAGCCGGACCCCGGCGTGCAGACCTTCCGGAAGTGGGACGCCGGATTGTCCGGATTGCCGATGGCGAGGATCCGGCAGTCGGGCCCGGTCGCCAGCGCGTCGGCCGCGATCCATAGCTGCTCGGGGATCCCGCACGCCTCATCGAGGATCACGAGGACGTACCGGGCGTGGATGCCCTGGAAGCCACTCGCATCGTGATCAGCGGGTTTGCGGCCGTAGCCGACGAGCTCATCGTCGATCAGCCACTCGGTCTGGTTGACGCGGCCGGCGAGCTGGCCGGAGCGGTGGTGCTTGCGGATGTACCGCCACAGGATCGCCCGGACTTGGGAGAACGTCGGAGCCGTCGATACGACGAACGCTTCGCCGGGCGGGTGGGTGTCGAGCCACCAAGTGACGACGAGCGCCGCTGTCCAGCTCTTGCCGACGCCGTGGCCGGAGCGGACGGCCGTACGCCGGTGATCGCGGACCGCGTTGAGGATCTCCCGCTGTTTCGACCAGACCGTCTGTCGCAGGCGTTCGCGGACCCAGGTGACCGGATGGCCCTGGTAGCGGGCCGCGCGCTCGGCCAATTCCCGCTGCTCCAGGCCCGCCTTGAGACGGTCGCGGATCACGCGCAGCTGCTTGGAGTCCCCGGCCCGCACGAGCTCTTCGACCTGCGCGCGGAACCGGGTCAGGTCAGGGGGTGCCGTCATCGTCCGGCCGCTGCGCGATCCGGTCGAGGATCTGTGCGATCTCGCTGCCGATCTGGTCCGCTTCGACGCTGACCTTCGACGGGGCGTCGAGGCCGACGAGCTTGCGCCGCGACTCGGAGATGCGGAGCAGGCGGTCGATGGCTTGGAGGACGGGCGCGTCGTCGGGGAGCGGGGCGCCGTTGAGGTCGACGACGCGGCCGTTGGAGACGACGACGTGCTGCCGCTCCAGCACTTCCCATGCCGCTTCGGACATGCGGTCCAGGCGCTCGCGTTCCAGCTGGCGCAGCTCGTCGCCGGCTTCCCGCACCGTCTCTTCGAGGACTTGCTTGACCGCGTTGTACGCGGACCCTCTGCAGGCGTAGCCGACTTCCTTGGCGATCCGCTCGTACGACCAGCCCATCGCGCGGAGGCGGGCGGCGTGGGCCCGCTTCTCGGCGGCGTCGACGGTGGCCGTGAACCGGTTGTGTCCGTCGCGGACCTTGTGGACTGGTGCGTCTCCCATGGGTGGCCTCCCTCCTGGCCCCAGGATCGCATGCCACACAGCAGATTGGCCCGCCTCCCAGGTTAGGGAGACGGGCCGTGAGGGGCCACTTAGCGCGGGTTGGCCCCCGTGTCGGGAAGGATACGGCCGGCGGTGTCGATGAGGCACAGGCCGTGGAAGCCGACGCGGCCGAGGAGGTACGCGCCGTCGGGGCGGCCGTCGGCGAGGGCGGCCATGTCCCAGTCGGGCAGGCGGGCGGCGCGCCGGGCGATGTCGCAGTGGTCGCCGTCGGGGCAGTCGGTGGGGTGGGTCCAGTCGTAGTCGCGGCCGCCGTCATCGAGGATGGTGACGGTGAAGGGGTGCGGGGTGGTGTTCATGGTGGTGCTCCTGTCAGTCGTTGTCGGTGTCGTGGTGGTCCTGCTCCCACAGGTCCCAGGCGCGGTCTTCCTGGGCGAGGTGCTGGCCGGTGGTTTCCCAGGCGGGGATCGGGTCGGGGGTGGCGCCGGGGGCGAGGTTGTTCACGGCGCCTCCTAGGCGGCGAGGCTGAGGATGTGGGCGGCGATGCGGTGCTTGCAGACGTGGTGGCCCTTGAGGCCGGCCTTGCAGTTGCAGGCGGCGCGGTGGGTGCGGTAGGTCTCGGTGCCGTCGCTGCTGACGGCGAGGTAGATGTGGCCGCGGAGGGGGATGAGGGCGCCCTGCTCGATGAGTTCGTGGGCCTTCTCGATCTGGTGGGGCTTGTAGGTGGCGATGATCTCGGCCTTGGCGGCGGCGCGGACCTTGGCCTTGCAGGTGGGGCCGTAGCCGGCGGCGATGGACTTGGTGTTGCGGAGGACCCGGCCGCAGCGGAGGCAGTTGGTGTGCTCGGTCATGGGGTCCCCCTTGTTGGCGCGTTCACCCTGTTCATGGGTGGCTTGCCACCTCAGAATGGCACACCTTTTGACGGGTGGCAAGCCACCTGAGAGAATGGGTCCATGGCCAACGCCCACAAGCACAAGCAGCGCGTCATCCGCGGCGCAGACGACCAGCTCTGGGAAGACCTCGACGCCGCCACGAACAGGGCCGGCATCGACCGGTCCGCCGTCACCCGCCAGTTCTGGGAGTGGTACGTCAAGCGCCCCGACGCCAAGCTTCCGGAGCGCCCCGGCGGAGAGGTGGCCCCGTGAGCGGATAGCGCACCCGGACGCAGGAGAGCCCCGCCGTGTCGGAGCACGGTGGGGCTCTCTGCTGGGCGCGCTGCGGGGGGAGGATCCAGCACGCCTCTTCGGGGGGTGGCCCCACCGCCAGCAGGGCTCACGCTACGCCCTGGGTGGCTGGTACGGCACCCCTTCTGCGTGGCTGAATTCAGCCGCCTGCTGGGCGCCAGTCCTCGCGGTAGTCCGGGTGGTTGGCGTACGGCAGGGCGAGCAGGCGGAGCGTGCGGCACGGATGGGGCTGTGGGGTGCTGCTTCCAAGGACGGGGTAGCCCCATTGGCCGTCCACGCAGGTGCCGCAGCTTCCGTCGTTGGTGTCCCCGTGCTCGTCGAGGAGCTGCCGCTTGGCGACGACCTCGGCGAGGACGCGCGCCTTGGCGATCCGGAGGTAGGCGTAGCTGTCGTAGGTGCCGGTCTCATCCCGGCGCACCTGCCACGGCTCCATCTCCCAGTCGTCGCCGTCAGCCAGCTTGCCCGCCTCCACAACGTCCTCGTCGTAGCGGTCGCGGAGGAACTGCACGAGGTCGTCCATGCCGTCCATCATCGGCCCTTCGGGCGGAGGTGGGGCGGGATCGGTGGAGGCGGGGGTGCGGAATCCTTGGACTGCGCGTTGGCCTTGCGAAGGTCATTGAGGCTGATCGTTTGGCGGTCCATGATGGCGGTCCTGTCTCTCGTGAGGTGACGGGGACCCGGGGCGGCCGGTTGCTGCCAGGCGGCGGCCGCCCCGGGGTCAGACGGTGTACGCGCGCTGCTCGGCGAGGTCGGTGACGGTGACCTGGGCTCCCCCTGCCGAGCGGGTGACCCGGATGTTGTTGCTGTTGTTGTTGGCGTCCTGACCTGCACCAACAACGCCGCCAACCCCTTCCGGAGAGGGGGAGGAGAGGGGCGGGATGTCGGAGTCCTGGATGCCGGTGCTGGTGCCGGCCCCCTTCATCCGCACGTCGGAGATGGGGATCCCGGCCTCGACGAGGACCGGTCGGACGGTGCCGCGCGGGGCCTTGATGTGCCGCTCGATCGCGGCCAGATGGACGTGCGGCGTGCCGAGCTTCCGGGCGGCGGCGAGGACGTCATCGAGGGTCGGCCCGACGGGGTGGTCCTTGGCCAGGGAGACGGTCTCCGGTTCGGCCTCGGGCTCCGGCTCCTCCGCGGCAGCCGGGGCGGGGCGGGGCTTCCAGTCGGGGTGTCCGGCCCGCCACGCGGCGATGATCCACAGGGCGAGTGCGGGCCACAGCAGCCACGCCGAGGCCTCGATCCGGCGGGCGGCCGCCGCCGCGATCGAGACGCCGACCTTGCGGAGAATCCAGGCCGCGGCAAGGAGCACGCACAGCCGTACCGCCCAGGCGAGGCCGGTGGCGTCGGACAGCCACGCCATGGTCCGCTGCCAGGTGTTGCGGATCCAGGCGGCGATCCGGCGGGTGAGGTGGCTGGTGAGGCGCTTGGAGCCGAGGGTGAGGCGGGCGGCGGCGGCCTGGGCCCAGGCGCGGGAGGTCGGGGCGGTCACAGGAACGTCCCGTGGACGGCACTGCCGATGAGCTGCGCGCCGACCGAGTTGACCGCGGGGATGACGGCGTTGCCGATGACGGCGAACACGCCGGTGCCGATCGCGAGGAGCGTCCCGGACCAGACGCCGGTCTTGAAGCCGGACTTGGCGACCTTCGCGAACGCCTTGCGGAGGAGGAACAGGCTGATCACGAGGACGGTGACGATCAGGGCGCCGTTGCCGTCGAGGCGTGGCGCGGCGGCCGCGGCGACGACGGCGGACCGCTGGCCGGTCATGGTCGACATGACGAAGTCGCCGAGGGAGTTGCCGCCCCAGCGGAGGGCGCCGGCGGCGACGCCGAGGAGGCCGGCGGGGCAGGCGACCATCAGCGTGCCGAACCCGATGCCGGACCAGAACGGGATGAGCTCCTTGGGGTCGCGGCCCCCTCCCCCTGCGACTCCGGTCTTCCACCAGCGGGCGTGCTGGACGACGAGGAGGGCGACGCCGACGACCAGGCCAGCACCGGTGAGGGCGTAGCTGGTGAACTGCGTGTTCATGTGCGGACTCCGGTGAGGACGTAGACGAGGGTGGTGGCGGGGAGGGTGGTGGCGGTGGCGGTGAGGGCGGCGTAGAGGAGGATCCGGGCGCGGATGGCGCGGAGCTTCGGGGCCCACAGTTCGGGGATGGCGTGTTCGGCTTCGACGCGGCGGCCGTTGTCGAGGAGGGTGAGGACGGCGATCGGGATTGCGGCGAGGGTCCAGGCCCCGGCGAGGCCCTGGCTGTCGCGGACTCCGGCGAGGGCCCAGGCGAGCGGGGCGGAGACGGGGCCGGCGCAGAGGAGGCAGCCCGCGTTGTAGCCCCAGCGGATCCGCCGCCACCACGCGGGCCGTTCGGGTTCGGGGGCGGCCCAGCTGAGGGTGACGTGGATGTCGACCTGGCCGGGCGGTGGCGGGGGCGGTGTGTACGGCGGGGGTGTCGGTGGCCGGGGCGGGGGCGGCTGGCGCCACCAGTCGTCGGGGAGCGTCAGCCGCGGCGGGCCCGGGGGGTCGGGCGGCCGTGGGGGGAGCGGGGCGCCGGGCGGGATGATCCGGGTGATCGAGGCGTCGGCCATCAGTTGTAGCCCCCGCTCATGATTCGGCGAGCCCTGCGTACCGCGGCGGCGACGGACGGCTCGTGCGCGTCGGGCCGGGCCGCGAGCACCGCTCGGACGGCGGTCGGGTTGTCGGGGGTGATCGCGACTTGATCGCGAGCGAGATCGGCGATGCTCGGCTGCTCGCGATCCCGGATCGTGCTGGTCAGGACGGGTGCTCGCTGGGGGGCGGGCTGGTCGCTGGCGAGCGGGATCGGGGTGATCGCGATCGGCTCGGCTGGATGCTCGCCGCTGCTCGCCGTGATCGCGAGCGGGGTGCGGCGGTCGATCGCGCGGCGCTGCTCGATCCGTTCCAGCACGATCTCCGCGTCGGTCTCGTCGCGGGCCCGGGTGATGCGGGCCTCGGCGCGGATCCGGGCGATCTCCGCGTCGGCGGCCCGGTCGAGCTGGTCGAGCTGCGCGGCGTGGAGCCGGGCCTCGAACTCGGCGTCGCGCATGACGGAGGCGATCTCGGCTTCCTGGTCGGCGGTGAGGGCAGCCGGGTCGCGAAGCGCGGCGAGCGCATACATCCACACGACCTTGCCGACGAGGACAACGAACGGTCCGGCGACGGCCTGCGCGGTGTTGCGCTCGTCGACGCCGTGGAAGACGAGGAGGGCGGCGACGCCGAGGGCGATGGTCCAGCCGGCGGGCGTGGCGCTGATCACCCTGTCGCGGATGGTGATGGTGATGCGGCGGTACTCGACCCACAGGACGGTGATCCAGCCGATGTCTCCGGCGAGGGCGACGGAGAGGCCGAGGCGGCCGGAGTGCATGAGGTCGGTGATGGCGTAGCCGGACCAGATGAGGGAGAGCAGGGCGAGGACGACCGCGCCGTAGAGGATCGCGGGCGGCCGGGGGCCGCGGCGACGGGGTGGGGCGCTGGTCTTGGCGCGGAAGCGCACGGGTGCTCCAGGGCGTGCGGGGGCCGGGCTCGCGGGTGCGGCCCGGCCGGGCGGGGTGGGTCAGGCGCGGCGGTCGGCGACGGCGGCGCGGGCGGCCTGCTCGCGCCGGTAGTCCTCGGCGGCGCGCGCAAGGAGCTCGGCGGCGGTGGCGTTCGCGTCCTCGATCACGACGGCCTCCCGGAGGCGGCAATCAGCCGGAGCGCGTACTCCCCACGGGTCTCCCCGTCGCGCGGGGTCGGCATCGCGGCGACGAGCACAGCGTGGAGGGCGCTGTGCCGGGGGCGGTCGACGCGTCCGGTGTTGCTCGCGTGCTTGAGGTGTGTCCAGGTGGTGGAGCTGGTGATCTCGTCGAGGTCGTCCAGGGTGAACCCGGCGTGGGGGGCGGTGGTTCGGATCCACTGGGCGACGCGGCGCATGAGGATGTGAAGGGTGGCCGGGTGGGCGTCGGCCCGGCGGAGGGCTTCATCCGGCTGAGGGAGATCGGTACGGTGTGCCATAGCTGTTCCTCCTGGTTGTGCAGGTGGGATGGCTGGCCCCGGCCATGTGGCGTTGCGAGCGCCGGCCGGGGCCGTTCTGTTGGTGCTGGATCAAACGTAGCGACCTCCTAGCCATATGGCTAGTAGGTCAGAGAGAATGGTGCCCTGTGGTCGACGAGCAGGGAGGACCGGAGATGGTCTCGTTCCGTGAACTGGCGCGCCGGCTGGTGGCCGAGCAGGTGGTGAAGAACATCAGCCATCAGCGGGTGTCGCAGCTGTCGCGCGAGGACCCCGCCTTCCCGCCGGTCGTCGAGGTGGGGCGATCCAAGGCGGTGGACTGGCGGCTGGCGCTGCCCTACTTCCGGGCTCGCACTCCGCGCCCGGGCTGGCGTACGGACCTAAAGGGTGCGCCCCCCGCCGCTGAGTAGCCGTGACACGACGAAGCCCGCCCCCGACGTACGCGGGGACGGGCTTCGTGCGGTCGTCGCGATCGACCCTGCGGACCGGACTCGAACCGGCGCCTACGCCCGAGGGGGTGCCGCTTGCCTTTCGGCGGGCCTCGATCCCTGCTCCCTGGACAGCTCTGGCCGCTGAGCTACCGCACCGCCAGTCTGGCACGGGGGAAGAAGACCGGCGCTACCTCAACCACCGCTCGTCTGCGACGGGTTCCACGATGAAGCGATGCCCGCACGGATCAACATCCACGAGCAGTTCGATCTCGTAGAGGCTCCAGGAAACAGACTCCCCCGGGGCCCCGCAGCCAGGGCAGCCGGGAAGCGGCACGCATTCCTCGCCGCCGTCGACCAGCCAGTGGAATCCTTCGGCCCGCATGTAGTCCCTGCGCTTGTCGAAGGCGTCGTAGAAGGCTCGGGCTTCCGCCTCACTCAGGTGGGCCCGATCGGCTTCCGGCTGGGGGTGGTGCATGGCGCCTCCTCGGGGTGGGGCTCCAGTGTGGCAGGGGCGGCGGGCCACCCGTCGTCTCCCGCCCGCGGGCCCCGGCCGATATCCTGATCACATGCTCCCCACCCCTACCGGCCCTGCCGCGCTGCGCCCTGCCCACGTCGTCAACGACGAGATCAGGCAGCTTGTAACCGCGGGCGGTGCGGGGACAGTCCGGTATCGGGAGTTGCTGGAGGAGTGGGCGGCCGCGGTCCGGGCTGAGGTGGAGCCGGCGGCCTGATCGGATACTGAGCGTTACGGTCCGGCCGGGGTGTGCAGCGTTTGTTACATCCTGGGCGTAACGAACGCTGCGTCCTTCACGCGCCGCCCGTAACGCGCTGTGACAGCAGTCCGCCCCACCGGGCGCTGTCCCCTCGTCGGGGTCCGGTGGGGCGGTGTCGTGCAGCTGCAGCCCGCAGCATCCCCGCGTGCTCAGGTACTGCTCGCGGATGATGCGTCCAGTGTCGGTCACCGCACTGACAGCGGGCCGGGCGCAGGCTCAGGCGGGCTGCCAGGTGACGGCGCCCTCTTCGACGTACCCGCGGGCGCGGCTCGTGCCGGTGCGCTCACAGGTCTCGTGGTCGCGGTCGGCGAGGTAGTTCGTCCAAAAGGAGACGCGGGCGCGGGCGGCACCGATGGATCCGTACGGGCCTTCGTGCTTGGTGTCCTCGGTGCCGTCGCGGTTGGTGATCGTGATGACGGCGCGGAAGACGGTGGCGTTGGCGGCCATGCCGATCGAGCGGGCCATGGTCAGGACTCCTTCGGCGGGTCGAGGGCGGCGCGGATGTCGCGGGCGTAGACCTGGGCGTGCGGCCAGTCGGCGGACGCGATGGCGGCGCGGACCCGTTCGACGGTGGCCTCGGCCTGCTGCCGGGCCTGGTGCGGGGTGAGCTTGCCAACGCGCTGCAGGGTGAACGCGAACCGCTCCGGGTCCTCGGCGACCTTGACCTCCATCGCGATGGGGGTCTCGCTGTAGTTCTCCGCGTCGCCGAGCATGGCGCGGGCGGCGCCGACCCAGTGGGCGACGAGCTCGCGGGCGGGCTCGATGTCCATCGTCATGCCGTTGCGGAAGTCCATGGCCTTGAGCCCGGTCTCGTCGAGCTGCCGCTTGATCCAGCGCTCGCGTGCCTCCTCGTCGCGGCCGTTGAGCTCGGCGAGCAGCTGCTCCCGCTCGTCGTACAGCTGGTCGAGGGCGGCGTCAGTGACGCTGTCCGCAGTGTGCCGGCCCGGCTGCTCGGGCCGGGCGCAGGGGTGGGCGCCGCAGGAGCAGTCAGCGCAGTGCGCGCAGAACGGCAGCTCGCGGTGGTTGTGGTAGACGACGGGGCCGTGCGCTCCGCGGCAGCCGCAGCAGACGCCTTGTCCCTGCTCTCGTTCGGCTTGCTGTTGGAGGGCGGCTCCGATCGGGCCGGGGGGCTGGGTCATCGGGGTGTTCCGTTCTGCTGGGTGGCGAGGAGCGCGCGGGCCACGGTGAGGGCGGGTCCGGCGATGCCCTCCTGCCAGCTGGGGTGGGTGGTGGCGTCGAGGCGGGCGGCGTGGTCGTCCAGGAGCTCGGCGAGCGGGCCCCGGGCGCGGACCAGCGCGGCGACGGCCGGGGTGGCGGTTATCGCGCCGCGGATCGTGGCGGCCCTCAGGGTCTCGGCCGCGGCGCGCAGCTCTTCGGAGGGCGTCATCGGCCGCTCCCGTCCGGGACGAGCCGGAGGGTCGCGGGCTCGGGGTCGTGCTGTTCCCAGCCGCCGAGTTCGAGGACGTCGGCGAAGATCTCGGCGGCGTCGGCCCGGGTGGTGGGGGTGGTGTCGCCGGTCCACAGGTCGGTGAGGGCGTAGGCGCGTTCGAGGGCGCGGGCTCGGAGGGCGGTGAGCTCTTCCCGGGTGGTCACTGGCGGTCTCCCTCGGTGTCGGCGAAGAGGTGGTCGACGAGGCGCTGCGCCCGCTCCTCGATGGAGTCGTACGGTCCGACGGCCGGGGTGAGCTGGGCGCGGATGCGGGCGAGGACGGCACGGACCTGGTCGGCACCCGGGTCTTGACGGCGGCGCCATTCGGTTTCGAGGTCGGCGCACTCGCGGTGGACATTGCGGAGGGTGTCCATGGCGAGGAGGGCGGCGCCCCTGTTCGCTGCGGCTGCTGCTTGTTGGAGCCGTTCGTAGGCGCTGGGCTGGCTCATCGTCGGTGCCTTCCGTTGTGGTGGTCGGTGCGGGCCCAGGCGGGCGTCTGCCGGGCTGTGCGGGGGCGGTTGGGGTTCTGGTGCTGCTTGCCCCAGGACGCGGCTTGACGGCGGGCCTGGAGGGCTGTGGCGCGGTGGGCGGCCTGGCGGTCGCGGCGGCGGCGTCCGACGGCGAGGAAGGCGCACACGGCCACGGCGCCTACGGCCCACCCGGCGGCGAGTCCGAACACCCAGCCGTTCACCGTGGGCCCTCGGGCGGCCAGGGGTCGGCGCGGACGGGCACCGGCACCCGGGCGGGCGGGTCGTTGCGAGTCCGCCACGAGCGCCAGGCCTGCCGCGGGTGGGTGGCGATCCAGCTGAGATCCTCGGCGGTGCGGATCGTCCATACCGCGGCGAGCCGGAGGCCGGTCGGCCGGGTCTGCCAGTGCGCCCAGTCGGAGACGCGACGCGCGGGCCGGGTCCGGCCGGTGAGGTAGCCGACGGCGGCCGCGACGGCCAGGAGGAGGGTCAGCACGGCTGCTCCCCGGCGGCGGCCCGGTCGAGCCGGGACTGCATCGGGGTGATGGACCACGTGGTCAGCTCGTCCCCGTCGAACTGTCCGACGCGGGTGAGTTCGGCCCCGTGGTAGGCGGCGAGGAACAGTTCCAGGCCGGCCCAGAGGGTGGCGGGGACGAGGACTTGGCGGACCTCGCCGGGTGCGGGCTGCTCGCTCATGCTCGGGCCCGCCCTTCGGGGCCGCGGCGGACGATGATGATCGGCGGCTCGGCGGGCTTCTCGTGGATGACGACCGTCGGCCGGGCCGGGGCCTGCTGCCGGGCGATGTCGCGGAGTCCGGTGATGATCTCCTCCAGCCGGTCGAGGGGGATCGTCGCCTCGGCGTGGCCGACCTCCTCGCTGCCGGTGAGGATGCGGGCCGCGGGCCGGCCGTCGGGGGTTTCGCCGGGGACGGCGGCGAAGTCCTGGCCGGCGAAGTCGGTGTAGACGAACCCGCCCCTCGGGAAGCGGGGCAGCGGTGCGGGCCCGGTCATGTCCTGGTAGGTGGTGATCTCCACAACGATGCGGCGCCGCACGGGCGTCTCGTCAGCCCACTTCAAGTACCTCTCGTCGCGGTAGACCATCGCCTTGACGGCGGTCTGCCGGTCGGTGAAGGAGGTGCCGGACGACCACTCGGCGGCGACCGGGTCGTAGGTCTCGACGTGCCAGCGGATGCGGGGCGGGTGAGCGGTCACGGGCTCTCCAAGGTGAGCTGGCCGGCGGCGGTGATGGCGGCGCGGCGGGTGGCGGCGCGGGTCTGGGCGTGGTGCTCGCGGTCGTAGCGCAAGTGGCATACCTGGCAGGCGGCCATGAGGTTGGCGGGGTCGCAGTTCGCCGGGTTGTGGTCGAGGTGGGCGACGGTGAGGACGACGAGCGAGCCGGTCATGGGACTGGGGCGGCTGTTGCGGGCGGCGCAACGCCCGTCGTGGCTGGTTCCGCAGCGCCCGTCGCACTCGCAGCGGAGGCGGGCACGGTCGACGCGGATGCTGCGGCTGATGTCGGGCCAGTTGATCGGGTAGCGGTCGCGGTTCTCGGGGCGGATGGGCACGGCCTGCCTCCGGGTTGGTGTGCGGGTGGTGGCCGCCCCGCGGTGGTGCGGAGCGGCCAGGCGGCGGGGGTCAGGCCTGGGCTTTGCGGCGCTTGAGGTAGGCCTTGAACTCGTCGACGGCCTGCTGGTCGTCTGGGCTGAGGCGGATGTTCGGGTTGTTGCCGCAGCGCGGGCCGACCTCCGCGGCTTCGGCGCCGTCCCGGGTCTTGCAGCTGGCGCACAGGTCCGCAGCGGCGGTGCACGACCAGCCCTCGTTGTCCGTGAGGTGGGTACGGGCGACGTCGAGGCGTTGGGTCCGGGTCATGTCGGTGTGGACCACGTAGTCGTGGGTGACGGTGGTCCCGCAGCCGTCGCAGAACACGCCGATCTGGGACGGGTAGTAGCCGGTCGGATCGTCAAGGTCGGCAAGGCTGAACGGGAGGGTCATGGCGGTCTGCTCCTGGGTAGTGGAAGATCGGGCTGGTCCGGCCCCCTCGTCACGAGCGAGGGGGCCGGGCTGCTGCGTCACGGGGCTACAGGTCGGCCGGGCGCGGGGTGACCAGGTCCGAGCACACGCAGGTGCGGACGGTCCCGTTGCAGGCCTGGCAGTGGTCCCGGTCGTCGGGCAGGTCGGGCGCGTCCCATGGCTCGGCTTCGGCCTCCCGCTGGGCGGCGGCGGGCCGTTCGTCGGTGGGGCAGCCGCAGCCCCAGTTGTGGGACTCCGGGGTCGGGCAGTGGACGTCGTGGTCGATGCCGACCTCACAGGCCGGGCAGTCGGCGGGCCGCCGGTCGAGGTCGGACACCCAGGCCGCGCACACCGCGGCAATTTGGATCAGCTCGGCGCGCAGCTTCGTGGGGTCGGACTCGGCGAACGCCTCGGCTACCTCCTCGTTGAGGACGTGCAGCCAGGTCAGGTCACCGCGTTCGGCGGCGTGTTGGCACCGGGTGCGTGCTGCGGCGGCGAAGCGGTCGGCGGGGAGGAGAGGGGCCCAGACGGGGGTGTTCGGGCCAGTCCCGTCGGGGTGCCGCTGGTCGCCGAACTTTTGAAGCTGCCGGGCGCGTTCGGCGTCGAGCTCCTCGGCGAACCGGGCGACGCCGGGGGTGGTGAACAGGCTGGGGTACATGTCTGGTCCTTCGTGTTGTGTCGGGCGGTGGTCGCGGTGGTCAGGCGGGGCGGGCTACGCGGCGGCGGCGAGGGCGGCGGGCATCGGGATGCCGGCAGCGGCGGCCGCGATGTGCGCAGCCAGCAGCGGCGGGACGGCGTTGCCGACGATGAGGTGCTGCTCGCCCTTGCCGCCCTGCCAGGGCAGGCCGGGCCGGAAGCCCTGGAGGGTGGCGCATTCGGCGATGGTCGGGGTGAGGCTGCGGATACCGCGGTCGGCCCAGAGGCTGGTGCCGTGGGCGCGGCGCATGGCCTGCCGGGTGCCGTTGCCGAAGGGTTCGGCGCCGCCGGTTGCGGTGCCGCCGCCGGTGACGGTGGGTGCCGGCCGTTGGGTGTAGCCCCAGCCGATGGCGTCGGCCATGACCTGCTGTGCGGGCTGTCCGGGCCCGCCGTGCGTCGGGGCAGGGATCCGGGCGTCGGTGTTGCGGGAGGCGGTGAGGATGGCGCGGAGCCGGTTCTGCGGCAGCCCGTAGTGGGCGGCGTCGATGACGGCCGTGTCGGCGCTGTAGCCCCAGCTGCGGAGGATGGCGGCGTACTGCTCCCAGACGGGCAGGACGGACGGGACCTGTTCCATGCAGATCCAGGCGGGGCGCAGGGCGTGGAGCCAGCGCATGGGTTCGGCGGTGAGGATGCTGCGGGGGTCGCGGCAGGCGCCGTTGAGGGTGGTGCGGGTGTCGTGGCCGGCGGCGAGGTCGCTGACGGCCTGGTGGACGAGGGGCAGGTCGAGGAGGCCGAGGCCTTTGCCGGACTTGCCGAAGCCGGGGCAGGGCGGTGAGGCGATGATCCCGTTCGTCCGGCCGGTGAACGGCGCGGTGGGATAGGCGGCGACGTCGCACTGCACGGTCGGGTGCCCGGCCGCGGCCCTGGTGCGGCAGGCGGGGGTGGCGAGTTCGAGGCCGAGTTCGGTGAGGCCGAGGGTGTTGAGGCCTTCGGCCCAGCCGATGCCGGCAAAGAGGCCGAGGGTGTGGCTGGTCATGGTGGTCCTTCCTGGGCGCGGGGTTGGGCTGAACCGGAGGCCCGGTCAGGTGGTCGTCTGTCGGCAGTGGTTCCAGGCGATGCCGGTGCCGGTTTGGTCGGAGCAGGCGGGGCAGTAGTGGCCGGCGGTTACGTCGAGGCAGCGCCACAGTGCAAGTCCGTCGGGTTGGTGTTGGGGGTGGGGGCCGGGGCCGTGTGTGCAGCCGGGGGTGCCGGCGTCGGCGTGGAAGGGGGTGGGTTCGTGCGGTTGGGGCATGGGGTGGCCTTTCAGGCGGTGTCGGGGTGGCTGCCGGTGGTGGGGTCGGCGTTGGTAGTTGAATGCGGAACGAGGTGGACAGGTGGACAAGGTGGACGCGTGTCCACCACCCCCTGTCTCGCGTAACACGTGAAAGAGAAGATGTCCTTTTTCTTATAGTTAGTTCGCATATTTTTGAGGCTCGTTTTCCCGAGGCAGGGGGTGGTGGACAGATGTCCACCTGTCCACCTCGGGGGAAAAGGTGGACGTGGACACGAGCTTGTCCACCTTCGATTAGTCCGTTTTGATACAGATCCGGTCTCCCTCTTCGAAGACCCAGCCCCGAGCCACCGCAAGCGACACCGCCTTCTCGGCGACCGGCCGGTCGCGGGAGGCGAGCGCCTTCTTCAACCCGCCGTACGTGACGCCTCCGACCGTCGAGGCGTGGCGCCGGACGAGGTGGGCGACGCGTTCGAGGGTGAGGTCGGCGTCCTTCTTCGCCACGTGGGACCGCAGCTCCGCGTGGACCTTCGCGTCCTCGGTGCGCTGCCGTTCGGCTGCGGCCTCGCGCTGGGCCCGCAGGACGAGCGCGTCACGGACCTTGCAGGACGAGTCCCAGGCGATCTCGGCGAGCTCCCAGTCCTCTTCGGTGACCGCGTACCGGCCGCCGTCGAGGAGGGCGAACATCGCGGCGAGCTTGACCTTCATCAGGCCGGCGTGGCCGTCGAGTTCGGCGACTTCGATCTCTCCGCGGCCGCGGGCGACGCGGTCCTGCCACAGCATCTTGCGGATGCGGGTGGGGAAGGTGATGTCGATGGGCTGGTCGGGCCGGTGGCGGCCGGGGTGGGGTTCGATGGGGCCGGGCCACGGCGGGGGCTCGTCGGGGATGGTCGGGTCGTCGGCCCAACCCCAGTAGAAGCGCTGGGGGGTGCCGGTGTGGGCGTCGGCGAGGAGGACGGTGGCGATGGACGGCTGGAACCCGGCGAGGAGGCCGAGGCTGTACGAGCCGGGCGCAATGTAACGGGTCCGTTCCTCGGAGGCGTTGGTCTGGCCGAGGGCTTCGCCGATCGCGGCGCGGCGGAGGGTCTCGCCGAGGATGGACCCGGAGCGTTCGGCGAGCTTGGCGAGGGTCTGGCCTTCGTCGACGTAGAAGAACGCGTTGTGGCGGGTCTGCTTGCGGACTTTCGCCATGACGGGGTCGCCCTTGTAGGGGCCCTTCTGGTGGAGCTCGCCGGTCGCCTCGTCGACGGTGCCCATGAACGCTTCGGCGATGCCTTCGCCGGTGCCGATGGGGAGGCCGTCGCGGAAGTCGTCGTCGGGCGGGGCCATGAGGTCGCGGACGCAGCCGGCGGAGATGGACTTACCTGCGCCGGAGGTACCGACCATGGCGGCGAACACGTTGAGGCTGGCGCGGCCGCCGATGCCGGTGACGGCGCGAATGTTGTGGGACAGCATTCCGGAGAGCCGGGACAGGGTGCTGTAGAGGACGAGGTCGCCGGAGCAGCCTTGGGAGTGGGCGGCCTGCCGCATGTGCTGGAACACGGGGCGTGCGGCCCAGAACGATTCGGGCAGGAGCCCCGGCCGCCGGGTGGCGGGCTCCGCGGTGTCGGGCTCCGCGTCCGGGTCGGGGGCTTCCTCGGGGTCCGCGATGACCTGCCAGATATCTTCGGCCGGGGCCTTCTGGACGGGCGGATTGCAGCGGCGGCGGAGCTCCGCGAGGGCCGACGCGGGCAGGGCACGGGCGGCGGAACGGGCGTCCTGATCGAACGCGGCACGCAGCGCGTCGAGGGCGGCCTCACGTTCGTCGCCGTTGTAGTGGACGTGCGCCCAGAGGGTGGGCACGGTCAGCTTCCGGCCGGACGCCTGCTGTCCGACGGGGAGCCCGGAGCGCTCGGACCAGTTGACGGCGACGTGGTCATCGCAGACGAGGCTGTACTCGCTGTCCGCGGACCCTTCGGCGCCGGCGGGGCGCAGCCACTTCTGGCGGCCGTCGGGGGCGGTGCCGCGGTACGTCCAGCCCTGGGGTTCGAGGATGTCGCGGAAGGTGAGGGTGGCGGCGAGGATGTCGAAGATGCCGCTGCCCGCGGGGCGAAGGTGGGTGGGCCGCGCGGGTGCCGGTGCGGCGGGGGTGCGGCCGGTGCGGTCATCCTGCCGGGCGCGCTTCTCGGCGGCGGCCTTGTCCAGGGTGCGGCGTGCGTCCGGCTCCAGGCGGGTGATGGCCTCGCGCATGACGGCCAGGTCGATGGGCTGCCCGGTGCCCTGGTAGCTGGTGGAGGGGCGGGCGCCGCCGCCCTTGCGGTTGACGGTGCCCGGCACCCGCATGAGCCGGTCAAGGTTGCCAACCTGCGTGTCCCAGGTGCAGCCGTAGTTGTAGGCGGCGGCGCCGAGGACGGTCTGCAGAGCGGACGTCATCTGCTCGACGGGCGCGCGGTCTTCGTCGGTGATCACGTGGGGTTCGGCGAGGGTCCAGACGGGGTTGCAGCCGCCGCCGGTGTCGACCCAGCCGGACGGTTCGGGAAGGCCGCTGGAGGCGACGATCTCGCGGACGTGGTTGGCGTCGATCGGGTGCGGCATGTCGTCGGGGCCCGGCTTGTGGCCGACGTGTCCGTAGTCGCCGTCAGCCCACAGCCAGGTCATGGCGTGCGCCAGGTCCTTGCCGCCTCGCCCTTTGGTGGGGTGCTCGCGCAGGGTGGTGACCTGGGTGTAGATCCCCTTCGGGAGGCGGGCGTCGAGCTCGGTGACGTAGCGGACGGCTGCGGCGATGCCGACCTCGTCGGTGGTGAAGCGGCGGCCGGCGAATCCGTCGGCGTCGGAGCAGACGCTGAGGAGACCGGGGGCGCCTTGGTAGTGGTAGGTGAGGGAGGCGCGGACGAGGTCGATGTTCGCTGCCTCGTGCGGCGTCTGGGCTGCCGTGCTCACTTGCGCCCCTTGATGATGTCGTCGGCGATGTTGGTGATGGTGGTGACCCACTGGTGTGCGGCGGCGCGGATGGTCTGGGCGGAGGGCTGCTCGGCGAGGTGAGCGCGGATGGACTGCAGCTCCAGGTGGTCCTGTCCTGGGGCGGGGTGGCAGTGGGGGCATTCGAGGTGGCCGCGGATGCTGGCCTGCGTGATCTGCGTGCGGGCGGCCTCGGCGTTGGCGGCGGCCAGGAGGGGGCCGAGGGGGGTGCGGGGGGTGGGCCAGGCGCCGGGCTGGGCGTGGGCAGGGGCGTCCGCCGGGTGCGGGTCTTGGTGGCGGGTGACCTTGTCCACGGGGCTCCTCAGAACAGGGTGGTGGGCTCCGCCGGCGGGCAGCGGTGCTCTGTGACGTGGTCGAACGGGCACTGCTCTGGGTGGTCGCGGCCGGTCCAGGTGAGGCGGCGGGCGGTGTGCTCGCGGTCTCGGATGCACCAGATCAGCCGGTTGGGTTCGCGTACTGCGGCCTGCTCGGCTGGGGTGAGCGGTGTCAGGTCGGCGGTGACGGTGATCGCTGCGACCGTCCCGACGAGCTGGCGGAGGATGGGGGCCCGGCAGCGCGGGCACCGGGAGTCGGCGGGTCCCGCGCTGCCAGGCCGGCTCATCAGGCGACGTGCGCGTCGAGGGTCCCGTCGCTGGTGCGGCGGACGTACAGGTCGCGCTGCAGGTTCCGCAGCCGCTCGTCGGTGATGGCGTCCGCGGCCACCTCGATGGCCGTCACGCGGATCTTGACGGTCGGGTCCTTGTCCTCGTCGGGGCCCGGCTCGGTGCGCTCGACGTGGGCGAGCTCGACGATCGCCATCCACCGGCCGCGCCGCTGCTTGAACATCTCGGACGCGAACGGTTCGAGGGACTCGGCGGGGTCGGTGAGGACCTTGGTGTCGAACTTGATGGCGGCGTCGACGCGGATGGGGGTGCTCATGCGGCTGCTCCTTGGTTGCGTTGGTGCTTCTGGTGGTGGTGGGCTCGGGCGGTCGCGATGAACTCCAGGACCGTGTATTCGCCGACCGCGTCGGGCGACACGTACTGGCAGGGCCAGCACTCGTAGCGGGCGCGGGGCGCCTGGACCCAGGTTCCGGCGGTGGAGCCCGGGCGGCCGCAGTTGATGGACAGGAGGCCGGTGAGGATGGGCCCCACCGGGTCGATGGGGCGGGCCTTGGTCGCGGCCGCCCGAGCCGGGGCGGTGGTCCGCTCGACGCGGGGCCGAGGCTGCGGGGCATGGGCGGTGCAGAGCCGGCCGCCGGGGTACAGGCGGACGGGCCCGTCGTGGCCGCCGCTGGGGACGTCGCACGGGCGGCCGGTCACTGGGACACCTTCACCGCGCGGAGCTTCTGGTCAGCGAGGTGCGCGAAGGCCCGGCAGTCAGGCTGCCCGCAGGTCGCACGGACCTGGCCCACGGGCTCGCGCTCGTACCCCACCAGGAAAGCGAGCTGGGCGGGGCTGATGCGGCGGCCCTTGACCGTGACGTACCGGCCACCCGTCCACCGGCGGTGCCCGCCCGGGAGGGTGATGGTCTCGGCGGCGTATGCGTCGGCCGGCGTCCGCTCATCCTTGTGTTCCGTGAGCTGGAGCTTTTCGCGCCGGGAGTACACCGTCGAGTTGGGCAGGCCGCACCGTTGGGCGATCTCGGTGTCCCCGAAGACGCCGGCCCTCAGCAGCTCGTCGACCTCGGTGTAGTCCCTCGTCGGAGCCGCAGGGGCGGGCTGCTGAGGGCGGCTGTGGGCGAGGTCGCGGCGTTCGCGTTCGCTGAGGCCGCCCCAGATTCCGAAGCGCTCGCCGTTGTCGAGGGCGTACTCCAGGCACTCGGTGCGGATGGGGCAGTCGGTGCAGAGCTCCTTCGCGGCGGCGGCGGATCCGCCCTTCTTCGGGAAGAAGGAGTCGGGGTCGGTCTGGGCGCAGACGCCGTCGGCCATCCACTCGGGCAGGGTCGACTTCATCGGGACACCGCCTTGTCGAACGTGGACCAGTCGCATCCGACGAGGGCCCGGGCGTGCGAGGGGGGAACCTCGGCGAGCGGGTGGCCGAGATGGTCGAGACCCATGGCGAGGAGTACGTAGGCGTCAGCCTCGTCGTACTGGCAGGCGCCGTCGGTGTGGATGCCGTACCGGTCCTTGACCGCGGCCCGGACCATCCGCTTCAGGGCCAGCCCTTTGACTCGCAGGCCGTCGGGGTCCTTGTGGACGGTGGTGCCCGTGGCGTAGGTGATCCGCTTTGACGGGGTGATGACGACGTACGGGATGCGCCGCTTCCACAGGTCGTGGCGGACCATCCACCGCATCGCGGCCAGCGCGTCGGCGCCCTGGTTGTTCTTGGAGTAGGCGGCGCCCTCGATGAGGACGAACTCGGCGTGCCGGTAGAAGCTGGCGAGGCCGTCGAGCTGGAAGGCCATGCGGGAATGGGTGTTGGTGGTGGTGCAGCGGACGTGATCGGTCCAGCCGGCGCCCGCTACTCCGGAGGCGCCGATGGCGACGTCGAGGCCGATGACGAGGGGGCGGCGCTGTGCGGGCGGGGCCGGGACGGGGGGCTTGGGCGCCGGGTCGAACAGGGTGGGGGTGCTCACGGTCGGGCCTCCGTCACGGTGTTGCAGGTCCAGCAGCGGAGCCGGCCGTCCGCCTGCACGGCGTGGTACTGGCGGCGGTCCTCTGCCGGGCAGTGCGCGAACGTGCCGGGCTCGGCGTCCATGGACAGGCCGATCAGCGGGGCCGGGGTGCCGGGGCGGTGGCGGCCGGAGGGGACCAGGGACCGCAGTACGGCCAGCGGGCCCCTCACGACGACACCTCTGCGATCTGCGGGATCCCGCTGTTCGCCGCAGTGAGGTCCGTGACCTCCCTGTGCAGCGCCTTGTTGGCGGTGCGCAGGTCGGTGATCTGGCGTCGGAGCTCGTTGGTCTGCGCGTCGTCCACGACACCGGCGCGGAGCTGGTCGATCAGCCGGGCCTGCTTGGTGAGTTCCTCTTCGAGGTGCTCAATGCGTTCGGTGTTGTCGTCGGGCCTCGGCTTGGATGTGGCCTGGGCGTCGGCGAGCTTGCCTTCGAGGTCACGGATCTTCACTGCCTGGCCGGCGATGATGCCCCGGTCGCGGGCCTGGTCCTTGCGGAAGAGGTTGATGAGCTTGCGTACGCGCATCACTGGTCTCCGTCCTGCTGGTGAGGAATGGGAAGGAGGGGCCACTCGCCGCGGACCACCGCGGTCGGGTCGGTCTTGCGGAAGTGCGCCTGCAGCTCGGCCTGCTGGTCGGCCCGCCACCGCTGCTGCTGGGTGAAGAGCGATCCGGGCGCGTAGTCGCCGAGGATCGGGAACCGTTCGAACTGCTTCTCGGCGATGAGGAGCGCAGCCAGGGCGTCGGCCTTCGCCTCGTGCCAGTCGGTGAGCTTGACGCCGTACCGCTCGGCGGTCGGCTGGAGCTGCCGCTGGCCCTTGCCCTTGACGTACCGGTCGAACTGCCGGTCGAGCACGTGGGGATCCAGCAGGCATTCGGGCTGCTCACCCAGCCGGTCCTCGACCGTCGCCAGCCCGTTGCGAACGAGTTCGTAGTGGAGGATCGACCAGTCGAAGGACTGGTTGAAGGCGACCACAGGCATCCGCCACTTCAGGGCCGCCGTCAGGTGGCTGGCGATCTCATCAAGCGCGACCTTCGGGTCCCGGCCCTCGGCCTGCACCATCGCGTCAGTGACACCGTGGATGCCGCTGGCTGCTTCGGGGATCGGGATCCCCGGGTTGATGGTGTAGGTGAAATCCATGTCCGGGCGGCCGCCGCCGCGTACGACGATCGCGGCGGTGACGATGCGGTCTTCCTGCGGGTTGGTTCCCGTGGTCTCGGTGTCCCATCCGACGCGGCGGAAGTCGGTGAGCTTCATGAGCGCACCGACTTGAGCGCGGTGAGGAACTCGCGGAGCTGGGCCGCGTTCGCGGTGCCGGGGTGGAGGCCGCCGTTCTGCTCGGCGAACTGGGCTTCGACCTGTGCGGTGTTGAGGCCCAGCTTTCCGGCGGCGGCGATGACCTGGAACCAGATCGCGTCGACGTCGTCGTCCTCGACGATCTCGCCCTCGTGCACCACCTCGACCGGGGCGGGCGCCGGAGCCGGGGGCGCGGCGGGGGCGGAGCCCTGGGCCGGAGCGGGCGGCTTCACCTCGGCGGCCCGAGCCTTCAACGCCGCGGCGAGAGCGTCGTCGAGGTGACCGGCCCGCTGCGCCTTCGTCCACAGCGCGCCCACGGCCTCGGCTGTCGTGGCCTCTGCGGCCAGCGCCGCGTAGTCCGGGCGGCCGCCGGTGATGGCGACCCGCTCCGGCCCCGCCGCTACCGCCGGGGCGCCGGTGATCTGCCCGGCCATCAACGCGGCCGGGGTGATCTCCACATCGAGCGTCGGCACCATGAACCGGGCCGGGCCCTCGTCGCGCTGGACCAGCTTCTCCTCCATGCCGAGCCAGCCCGCCACGTACCCGCCGGCCTGCGCCAGCAACTCGGCCGCCGGTGGCAGCGTCACCGCGGCGTAGAACCCCTTCGACACGAGCAGCCACTGGCCCAGCGCGGGCACGTCGCGGAGCATGACGTTCACCCGGGTCGTGATCTTGCACTCGCGTTCGTCCGGGTCGCACATGCACGGCCGGTCCCGCTTGTGCTCCGTCACGCCGTCGCAACGACGCTGGCACTTCGAGCCGGCGTACAGCTCGTACCACTGCGACACCGCGTCGTTCGGCGGGATCAGTACCGGCAGCCGGTTGGCCGTGGAGTACACCTCGAACTCGGTGGGCCCGCCGTTCGCTGGCGTCCACGGCTTCACCTCGCCGCCGTACAGGCCAGCGACCGACGCGAGGATCTCCCGGGAGGGAGAGGTGAACCGGAAGTGGTTCAGCTTCGCGGGCCGCGTGTACTCCTTGCCTGCCTTGCTGACCCCGGCCACGACGTGGCCGATCCGGATCTCGCCGAGCTGCCGCATACGGCGCTGCAAATCGATGATGGGCATCAGGCAGCCTTCTCTTCGGCACGGACGGGAAGGGTGAGGGCGGGGCGGATGACCTGCTTCGACAGGCCGGTCGTCCACTCCGCGTTCCGTTTGACGGTCAGGAACGCCTCGAACACGGCGTCGTCAGCGACGGCGGGGATCAGCCGGTAGCCCTCGGGCCGCAGGTGCAGGACGACCCCGGCCCAGAACGTGGGCAGCATCGGGATCTTCGTGCCGTCCTTCAGCCACGCCACCCGCGCTTTGCGGTACGCGGCCATCTGCAGGGACGCTTCGGGGTAGACGCCCTTGACATCGAGCTCGCCGCCGGTCTTCGTGTCGCCGATGATCACGGAGTCGGCCGGTACGTCGGTGTTGAAGTACGCGGCCAGCGCCGCGGCGACCAGCGGCGAGCGGAGAAGGTAGTCGAGCTTCCCGGCGTAGCCGTCCTCCTCGTTGCCGACGACCATCTCCGACGCCTCGAACGTGATCTGCCAGTCCTCGACGAACGCGAGGAAGCGATCGAGGAACGGCGTCAGGTTGGCGTCGGTGAGCAGTTCGGCCGGCATCGGGGTGCCGAGTACCTTCGCCTCGATCAGGTCGTGGACGGCGGTGCCGATGTCCGCGCGCTCGTCCTTCTTCCGGACGTGGGCCCGGGCCAGCCAGTTACGGGCCTCGGCCCGCTCCTCGGGCCGGAGGGACGTGCTGACCAGGTAGGGCAGGTTCTCCATCGCCGTGTCGGCGGTGATGTTCCCGGCCCAGAAGGTGAGGGCGTCGCCCTTGGAGCAGCCCTGTTCGAGGATGGTGGTGACGCGGCGCAGCTTGGCGCCGTTCGTGGGGTCGCGGTACCAGCCCTGGGAGGGCTTGGGGATGCGGGCGGTTCCGGTGGGTGCGGGGGCGGCGGCCTTGCGGCGGCGGCCGGCGGCCGGGGCGGTGCTCGCCCCGGCCATCGCGGTGTCGGTCATCGGCCACCGCCGGTCTCGGCCCAGCCACCGACCGCGTAGTCGTCCGGGTCGAGCTGCGCCGGCACCCACTGGTGCACGCCTTCGACCTGCCGGAACATCCACCCGAGAGCACGACGCTCGCCGGTCCCCGGGTGGTGCGTGACGGCGTGGCACTGGAAGACGCCAGCCTCGGAGCGGTAGGCGGTGCCGACCCGGAAGAAGTCGGCAGGCGGGGTGGGCTCGCCGCCGGTCGTGCCGGTGCCCTTCCCCTCCACCGCGCTCGTGCCGTTGCGGAGCCGGTACAGGGCCGACACGGCGTCGAACACGCCCTCGTTGTACGGCGTGCGGGCGGCCGTAATGTCGCCCTGCTCGTACACCGCGGTGGCCGCGGTGATCGCCTCGGCCAGGACCTCGTGCCGGTGGTCACCGACGTGGTCGTGGTCGTCGCGGGAACAGCCCACGTCGATGGCCTCAGCCAGGTGCTCGGCGGCGCTCATCGGTCACCCTCCGTCGGGTAGTTCGGGGTGTAGGAGACGCGGCCCGGGGTGCGGCGCTCGCGCAGGTAGCCGTGTGCGGCGAGGGCCTGGAGGGAGTGCCGGGTGAAGTGGACCGGCGGCTTCGGGACGACGTTCGCGGCCACCCACTGGTGGGCCTTCCCGGTGGTCCACTCCCCGCCGGTGTTGACGATGTGGTCGGCGAGGCGAAGCGCCCGCTCGTCCAACCCGGGCGCGGAGCTGCTGCCGAGGAGCCCGGCGAGCTTTGCCCGCGCCTCGTCGTCGAGGAGCAGCGCCACGGGGCGCCCGTCCTCGGCGACGCAGCACACGAGGAGTTCGGTCTCGTCGCCGTCCCAGTCCGGCTCGATGGAGCACTCGATCCGGCGGACCTCCAGCGGCGTGGACGCGGCCTCGGCCAACACCTCGGCCCGGTAGGCCGCGAGCTTGGCGCGCAGCTCCGTCAGAGACCCGAGCGGTTCGGTGTCGGCCTGCCCGTATTCGTCGATGAGGTCATCACGAACGCTCACGCGGCGGCCCCCGGCTTCCGCTGGGCGGGCATCTTGGCCAGCAGCACCGGCCGGGCGGCCACCGCCGGGTTGAACCGGGCGAGCTTCTCGATCACGGCGTCCAGGTCGTTCCGCAGACGGAGCGCGTCGTGCAGGTCGATGCGGATCTCCGCGTCGTCCATGCCCGCCGCGTCCTCGACCGCCTCGACCAGCGAGTCCAGCTCACCCTCACGGGGCGACTGCATCGCAGCGGCGAGCGCGTCCAGCGCGGCGACGATGAGGTCGCGGCCCTCGTCGTCGGCCCACGCCGTGGCGAGGGAGACGAGCGTGTCGTGGCGGATCTTGTCGGCGCGGAGGATGCCGTGCATCCACGTTGCGTCGAGGCGTACGGACAGCTGCGGCTGGGCCGCGGCCGGGGTCGGGTCAGCGGGCATCGGTGCCTCCGAGCGGTGCGGTGCGCAGGTACGGGTACAGGCAGGCGCCCGGCATGGGCGCCGTGCTGTCGGCGTCGAGGTCGTAGAACTGGTGCCGCTGCTCGGCCAACTCGCCGAGGCACGGGGCGACGGGCGCGGCCTGCCCGGCAGCGACCTCCCGCCGGAGCCGTTCCAGCCCGGCGGCCGCGGTGAGGACCGGCGCCGGCCGGGACCGCTCCGCCTCCAGCTCGGCCACCCGGGCCAGCAACTCGGCGACCCGCTTCCGGTGCCACTCCAGCTCGTCGTCCGGCGGACTCAGCAACCAGCAGTGCCCGGCATGCGACTGAGGGGTGTCCTTCCACGGCTCGCCACACGTGCAGCCGCTGTGCTGCGCCGCGAACTCCCGGGCCCGAATGCACCACGAGCTGTGGGGAAGGACGCACCCCTCGCCGTCACAGCCACGAGCCGAGGTCTCCAGCTCGCTCACCCGCACCGCCAGTCGGGCCTGCTCGGTCCTCATGCCCGCAGTCAGGTGTTGCCCCGCCGACGCGATCGCCAGCGCGATCCCCATCGGCGTTCGGTCCTTCGACTGCGCGGCGCGGATCGTCTCCGCCAAGAGGTTGAGGTCAGCGACGTTCATGCCGCACGCTCCACCCGGGTCAGCGGGCCGGCGAACGCGTCGGTCAGGTATGACTCCTTCGCCCACAGCCACCGAGCAACCTGCGCCCGGTCCAGCTCCGCGGGGATGAACAGCAGACCGTCCTCGTCCGAGCCGACCAGCTGGAACAGCCTCCCCGTCGGCGCCTCGTACAAGTCGACCGGCATCTCCGCCGGGACCGGGCGGACCGGGAGGGGCGTCGCGCCCTGCTCCATCGCTCCGAGGGTGGGGGTACTGTCGTGCTTCATGGTGTGCCTCTCGTTTCTGGTGGTAGAGGTGGCGCCGTAGGGGCCGTTGTCGGACCGGGCCAGGTCCGCGCGGCCCCGACCTATGCGGTCAGGCGGCAGCCGGAGTGCTCTCGGCGGCCAAGGTCCGGCGCTTGGCCGGGCTGGTGAGGATCGGGCGGAGGGCCGCGATGAGCTCGGCGTCCGGCGGGGGAGCGGCTGCCGCTTCTTCCCGGCAGTGGGCGACGACCGTCGGGCCGAGGAGCGCGAGGCGCTCGGCGCGGGTCATGCGGCCGGCTCGATGAGGTCGCCCTCGGCCAGGTCGTAGGTGGCACGGAGGAGCAGGACCGTTTCGTACTTCGGCTGGCTCTTGCCGTTCAGGAGCCGGGAGACCTGGGGCTGGGAGAGGCCGGTCCGTTGGGCGATCTCCGTGCCGGTCTTGTCGCCTGCCGCTGCGGCGGCTTCGCGGAGTCGGTCGATTCGCAGGCGGTAGGGCATGGGCACCTCCTTTCATGCATCCCTGCAAGGAGTTCCTGCCGGGCATGCATGAAACGTACGCCCAACCGTGCATGCATGCAAGCATGAATGGTGTGAAGGACTCGCAAAGTTTCGGATCGCACGGGTGTTCGAGTTTGGGTTGCAAGGTGCACGGATGTCGGAAACCGTTGCTGACCTGCAAACATGCACGCACGCATGGTTGGTGCGACTTGCTTGCATGCACGCTACGGTGCAGGCATGCGGAGTGGAGAAGAGACGGTGAGGCAGCGCTTTGGGCGCCTAGTGGCCGAAGCCGCTCAACGGGCAGGCAGGTACGAGGGGCGCGGCGGCCAGGCGCTCCTCGCTCAGGAGATCGGCATGTCACCGAGTGCCGTCGGCAGGATGATGAGGGGTGAAACGCTGCCCGATCCGAGGCACTTCGAGGCCATCGCAAGGACCCTCGACCTCAACGTGCGCGACCTACTGGTTCAAGCCGAGATCGTTTCTCCTGAGTCCCTGTCAACCCCTGCGCAAACTCGGGCAACGGGAGTAGGCTCGCGTTCAATCACCCTCGAAGAAGCGGCAAATGCCCTCGGCATTCACGATCCCGTGGCACGCGACATGCTCGCCGCGACGGTCGAGCGGCTCCGGCGAATTCAAGCCGCCGAAGGAGAATCGGACGGCGGCGGGGGTGCCGCAGCACAAGCTTGACGGGGGTACAGATGGAACAGGCAATCACCCGGGCGAAGCTGGCCGCGGTAGCGGCTGGGGCGGTCATGCTCTTTACCTCGGGGATCGTCGCCTACGGCATCGTCGAGAAGAGCATCGAGGCGAGCGTCGGCGGGGGCCTCGCCGGCCTGGCCGCCGCGGCAATGCTCACCCTGGCCAAGGTCCGCGTTTGGACGGTCGACACCAGCGCCGAGCGCCGACAGCTCGAAGAGGCGAGCAGGCGGGCGCACGACACGCAGACCCGCTACCTGGCCGTGGAGGCCGCCTTCACCGAGGAGCACCGGCGCCGTGTCCGCGACTTGGAGGCTGAGCGGCTTCGCCTCCAGCGCCAGTACGAAGTCGCGAAGCGTGAACTGGAAGACCGGTTCGAAGCGCGGCGCGAGGCGCTCATCGTCGAGAGCATGGGCATCGGGGTCGAGCTGTATCTCAAGGGCCTCCTCGACGGGCCCGAAGCCAGCTCCTCCGAAGCGAAGATCATGGCGTTCCCCGTGCCCGAGCAGCAGATGCGCGAGCGGGCCACCGCCCACCCCGCGGACCCGGCTACTCAGGAAGCACGCGACCGCGGCGTCGCCCGCCCATGAACCCCGGCTGACCCCGGAACGCAATCGTCACCCGGCCCGGCTCGATCGTCCGCGCCCCCTTCCGCGCCGCCGAGTGCAGGCGCACCGTCATGCACAGGCGCAGGACCGCCCGCTGTTGCTGCAAGTCGTACGAGTTCCAGAGCCCGTCGACATCGTCGGACTCCAGCAGGTCCAGCAGCACATCCGGGACGACCCGCGGCCGGGCCGCCTGCTTCGCCGCCGCGATCAACGGCGTGAGCCTGGTCTCCAGCCGCGACAGAGCCGCGATGCTCATGGCCGGAACCCCGTTCTCGTCGAACGTCGCGGCCGCCTCCTCGGCCTGCTCCAGCTGCAACTCCAGCGCCCGCAGCCGGCTGCTGGCCGCGGCCGCGTCGTGGTCAACCGACTCCGACCGGAAGGCCGCGCGTGTCTCCTCGCGCTCCAGGTAGGCGACCAGCTCTTCCTCGACGTACGCCGTCAGCTTCGCCTCGTTGATCGTCGTGTGCGCGGTCAGCGAGCAGCGCAGCGAGGGGTAGCCGCGGTTCACGTACCCGCGGAGCACCGGCTCGGCGTTCGCCTCGCGCAGCTCCGAATGCTCGCCACACAGCGCAATCCCGGACAATAGGTGCGTTGGGGTCAGGTCCGTCGCCCACGCGCGGCCCTCCATGTTCAGCAACGTCTGCACCGCATCGAAGACCTCAGGCGTCACCAGCCGCGGCCAGGTGCTCCGCTTGTAGTCCTCGCCCTGGAACACCCGGCGGCCGGCGTAGGCCGGGTTCCTGAGGATCGTCCGCAGGTGCCAGACCTGCCAGGGCTTGCCCTTCTGCGTCCGATGCCCGGCCTGGTTGAGCGCGGCGGCCGTGGACCGCAGCGACTTGCCGGCCGCGGCCGCTGCCCAGATCTTCCGCACCACGGGCCCTTGGCTGGGATGAACGATCTGCCTCACCAGGTCACCGGAGTCCGGGTCGTACACCCGTTTGTAGCCGTCGGGCACCGGACCCCACGGCTTGCCCGCGTCAGCGGTCTGGCGCGCCGTGCGGAGGTTGCGGTCCCGGATGTCCTCGGCTTCGCTCTCGGCCTGCACGGCGTCCATCGCGGTGGCCTTGCGGTCCGCGCTCTTGCTCAGGTCGTAGATCTGGCCCTTGTAGAACAGCAGGACCCCGGCGTCATGGCAGGCGGACCGCAGGCGGGTGTACGCCTCGAGATCTCGGTAGTACCTGCTGGCCTCGAACGCTACGACGATGCGGCAGCGGCCGGCGCGGATGCCGTTGAGCATTGCCTCGAAGTCGTCGCGGCCGACCTTGGCGTGCCGGGACGCGCTGATGCCGGTGTCTTTGAACTCCTCGACGATGGGCCAGCCGAGTCGATGACAGAGGTCGCGGCCGTCCTTGAGCTGGGCGTTGACGCTGCGGCCCTTCTTCTTCGGGTCGCGGCTGGCGCGGCCGTACAGGAAGGCGGGGAAGGGGCCTTGGTAGATCGCGTGCAGGTACTCCGGGTCAACGGGCATGCGTCGAAGGGTAGTACCAACCCATGCGCAATAGAATCTTTGCCTCGGAGATCTTCCTGACCTGGGTCGCCGCCCGGACGCGGAAGATCCGCATCGGCCACGGCGTGGTCACCATGCCCTTCGGCTACCAGCACCCGGTCCGCGTCGCCGAACGCGCCGCGATGCTCGACGTCCTCTCCGGCGGCCGCGTCGACATCGGCGCGGGCCGCGGCGCCACCCGCCAGGAGATGTCCATGTTCGGGGTGCGGCCCGAGGACACCCGGCCGCAGACGGAGGAGGCCCTGCGGATCTTCGCCTCCGCCTGGCGCGAGCCGGAGTTCGAGTGGCACGGCTCCCTCCACATCGGGCCCGGCGCGATCCTGCCCCGACCGGTCCAGGACCCCCACCCGCCGCTCTTCATGGCCTGCTCCAGCCACGACACCCTGAGGCTCGCCGCCGAACTGGGCATCGGGGCCCTGGTAATGGGCTTCGCGGGCGCCGACGACGTACGCGCGATGCGCACGGTCTACGACGGGGCCGTCACGGCCCGCGACGGCGGCCGGTTCGTCTCCACCGTGGTCAACGACCACTTCTCCGCCCTCTGTCCGACCGTCGTCCTCGACGACGCCGAGCGGGCGCTGCGCCTGGGCACCCGGGGGCAGCGCTTCTTCGCCGAGTCCATCGCGCACTGGTACGGCGGCGGCCCCGCGCCCACCGGGTACGCCGAGGACGCGTCCGCCGAGGAACACGCGGGAGCCCTCGCCAGGGGCCGGGAGGAACTCGTCGCCCGGCTGCACGAGGCGAACGTCCCGGCCCGCCCCGTCGACACCGGCACCTACAACGCCGACCATGCCTACGGGAACGCCGAGACCGCCGTCGCCTACGTGGAGCGGCTGCGCGAGATCGGCGTCGACGAGGTCATGTGCCTGATCCAGATGGGCACCGTGCCGCAGGAGGCCTGCATGGAGACCGTCCGCCAGTGGGGCGAGAAGGTCATCCCGCACTTCCGCGCCCTGGAGGGCTGAGCCGTGATCACGCTGGACGGGAAAGTCGTCGTCATCACCGGCGCCGGGCGCGGCCAGGGCGCCGCCGGGGCCCTGCTGTGCGCGGAGGCCGGCGCGCGGGTCGTCGTCACCGACGTCCGCGAGGAGGAGGGCCGGGCGGTGGCCGCCGGGCTCGGCGGGCAGGGGCTGTTCGTACGCCACGATGTGGCCGACACCGCGTCCTGGGCCGGGGTGGTGGAGGCGGCCGTCGGAGCCTTCGGCACGGTCTCGGCGCTGGTCAACAACGCGGCCCTGTGGCGCACCGCCCACGTGGAGCGGCAGACGGCCGCGGACTTCGAGGCGCTGCTGCGGGTCAACCTGCTGGGCCCGTTCCTCGGCATCCAGGCGCTGGCGCCGGTGCTGAGGGCCGCGGGCGGCGGCTCGATCGTCAACATCTCCTCCACCGCCGGACTGGTCGGGATACCGGGCCACGCCGCCTACGGCTCCACCAAGTTCGCGCTGCGCGGGCTGACCCGCTCCTCGGCCCTGGACCTGGCCCGGGACCACATCCGGGTCAACTCCGTGCACCCCGGGGCGATCGACACCCCGATGGTCGCCGCTTCGGTCGCGGGCCGGGACTGGTCGCACGTCCCCCTGGGCCGGATGGGCCGGCCGGAGGAGGTCGGGGAACTCGTCCGCTTCCTCTGCTCGGACGCCTCCTCGTACCTGACGGGCGCCGAGTTCACCGTCGACGGCGGGATGACGGCCCGATGAGCGCCGGTGCGGGCGACGACCCGCTCTCCCCGGCGGCCCGGCGGCTGTGCGACGCGATGGCCGCCGGCTTCCCCGCCCCCGGCGACGCGGCGGCCCTGCGGGCGGCGGCCGTCCCCGGCCCCCGGGGCCGGGAGGTCGCCTCGGTGTACGACACCTCCGCCGCGGCCGTCCCGGTCCGCGTGTACGACCCGGCGCCGGGCGCCGCCGGCCGGCCGCTCGTCGTCTTCCTCCACGGCGGCGGCTGGGTGATGTGCGGCCCCGACACCCATGACGCGCTGTGCCGGCGGCTGGCCGCGGCCTCGGGCGCCGTCGTCCTCTCGGCCGACTACCGGCTCGCCCCCGAACACCCCTGGCCCGCGGCGGCCGACGACGCGCTGACGGTACTGCTGTGGGCCCGCTCCACGGCGCCCGCGCTCGGCTGCGCCGCGGAACGGGTGGTGGTGGCGGGGGACTCCAGCGGTGGCAACCTGGCCGCCGTGACGGCGCTGCGGGCGCCCGGACTCGTGGCCGGACAGCTGCTGTTCTACCCGCCGCTGGACGCGTCGATGGCCACGGAGTCGGTCGCGGCGTACGGGACGGGGTACTTCCACACCGCCGCCCACATGGCCTGGTACTGGGACTGCTACGGCGGCGACCCGGCCCACCCGCACGTCTCGCCGCTGCGCGCGCCCGACGCCGAACTCGCGGGCCTGCCGCGTACGTTGCTCGTCCTCGCCGACTGCGACGTGCTGCGGGACGAGGGCCTGGCGTACGCGCGCCGCCTCGGGGCGGCCGGCGTGGACTGCGCCGTCCAGCTCCACCCGGGGGTCTTCCACGGCTTCCTGGGCCTGCCGCTGCCGGCCGGGACCACCGCGCTGGCGGCCGCCGCGGGCTGGGTGGCGGCCACGTAGCGGGCGCGCCGGAAGAAGGGGGGAAGGGGGGCGGGGCGGCCGGATTCGAACCGGCGTCCTCCTCCATGCTGTGTAGGCGCACTACCTCTGTGCTACGACCCCGCCCTTGCCGACGACCCTAGACCGCGGGGCCCGTCCGGGCGATCGAATATCGCGGGACGGGCCCCGGGCCGGACGGGCTCAGTGCTTGAACGTGAAGGTGAAGTCGCCCGAGCGCCGGCCGCTCAGGCGGACCGCCGACACGAGTTCCCCCTCGGCGAGCAGCCGCTCGGCCCCGGCCCGCGACAGGCCGAACCCTTCGGCGACCAGTCGCACCGGCCGTACGGGTATCGGCGCGGCGAAGCGGACCGACACCTCGACCGCCTCGCCCTCCGGCGGCCGCGGCCGGTCCGGCGCGCCGCGGTCGAGGCGCCAGGCGCCGTCCCAGTCGAGGGCGATCCGGTTGCGGCGCAGCACGAGCGGGTCCTGGAGCAGTTCGGCGGCCAGGCCCGGGTCGTTGCCGTGCAGCAGGTTCAGGAGCGCGGGCCGCACGGACCGCACGTTCACCCGCTCCAGGACCGTGAGCCGGGTGGTGTCCCCGCACCGGGTGCACCGGGCGAGGAGCCAGGCGTCGAGGAGCTTGTGGTGCGCGTTGACGCGGAATTTTCCGTTCGCCCGGAAGCGCCCGGAGGCGCACCTGTGGCAAGGGCGGAGGACTGTCGGCAGGCAGGTGGGCAGGACCACCCAGGTTTCGGACACAGAGGTACACCGGTTCCAGTGAGAAGACCGCAGCGAAAAGGAGCGCGGCGCACAGGTGCGACGCGCGACGGTTCAGCGCTCGGGGGGTCTCACTTGGTGTACAACGGCACGTCCTTGACGGGGCGACTGCGGGCGGGAGCACGGTAACGGCACGCGGCGGTGCGGCTCCACCGAATTCGGGGCGGGCGGCGCTACCCCCCAACGGCGGATGCCCGCGCGCCCGCGGGCCCGCACCACGGCCGGCCCGCACTCCCGGCCCGCACGTCCCCGGCCCGCACGGGCACCGTCCCCGCCCCGTGCGCCGGGCCGGAGTCCGCGCGGGCGGCACCTGCCCGGCAGCTGAGCCGGTACTCCTTCCGGAAGTCCCGGTACTGAAACCCGCTCGCCCGGCCGCGGCGCCGGCGTTAGCCTCGGCGGATGTCCACCACCACCCTCTGGCGCCCGACGGGTCCCGTCGAGCTCGACCTGGTCCGCGCCGCGGACTGGAAGGCCTGGCCGCCGCGGCTCCCGGAGCAGCCGATCTTCTACCCGGTCCTGAACGAGGACTACGCGACCCGCATCGCCCGCGACTGGAACGTCACGCACGACGGCGCCGGCTTCGTGACCCGGTTCGAGGTCGACTCCGCCTTCCTGGCCCGCTACCCGGTCCAGCGGGCGGGCGGCGAGACGATCCTGGAGCTGTGGGTCCCCGCCGAGGACCTGCCCGAGTTCAACGCACACATCGTCGGCCGCATCGAGGTCGTACACGCGTTCCCTTGACCCGCGCCGCGAAGGCCCCGCCCCCGGGACCAGACCTCCGCGCGGCCCACCGGGCGGAGGTCTGGTCCCCGCCGGGAAGACCGAAGAGAACGGCCGCATGACGACACGCGCCCGCTCCTTCGACGCCGCCGCCGCGCTGTACCACTCCCACCGGCCCGGATACCCGGGCGCGCTGTTCGACGCCGTCCTCCTCGGACGGCCCCGCACCCGCGCGTTCCTGGACGAGGAGCGCGCCCGGCTGTTCGCCCTGTTCCCCGACGGCTCCGTCGAGGAGCGGTACGTGGTCAGCCTGAGCGTCGCCGTGCCGTGACCCGTACCGGGGCCGCCTCACCGCCCCCGCCTCACCGCCCCCGCCTCACCGCCCCCGGTGCGCCGCGAGGACCTCCGCCCGGCAGGCCGACGGCGTCCCCCACGCGTCCCGCAGCGGGCGGGCCTTGCGCAGCCACAGGGACAGGTCCAGCTCCTCGGTGTAGCCCACCGCCCCGTGCAGCTGGAGCGCCGACATCGCCGCCCGGTACGCCGACTCCCCGGCGGTCAGCTTCGCCGCCGCCACGTCGGCCGGGTCCAGGGACAGCGCCGCCGCCCACACCAGCGGCCGGGCGAACTCCAGCCCCAGCAGGGTGTCCGCCAGCCGGTGCTTGACCGCCTGGAAACCGCCGATCGGCACCCCGAACTGCGTGCGCTGCTTCGCGTACTCCACCGTCCGGTCCAGCAGCGCCTCGCCGACGCCCAGGCACTGGGCCGCCGTAAGCAGCCGCGCCCAGCGCGCGGCCGTCCGCGCCGCCTCCAGCACCCGGGGCCCGGCGGCCAGGAGTTCGCCTCCGGCCGGCGGGACGGACAGCCGCCGGGCCGGGTCCGTCGAAGCCAGGAGCGGACCGCCGCCCGCGGTCAGCCGGAGCTCGCCCGCCCCCGACACCGTGAAGCAGTACGCGGCCGCGTCCGCGTCCAGGGCGTACGGGCTCCCGCCCGGCAGCGTCAGCGTCGCCGCGGCCCCGCCCCCGGCCAGCCCCGGCAGGAACCGCTTGGCCGGGGCCTCCCCGTCCAGCCCCGCCAGCAGGACGCAGGCAGCCGCCGTCTCCACCACGGGCCCCGGCACCCCCGCCCGGCCCAGCTCCACGAAGCCCAGCGCCAGCTCCGACGGGAGCGGCCCCAGGCCCTCGTACGCCTCCGGCACGGCCAGTGCGAACAGGCCCGTGTCCGCGAGCCCCGACCAGAGCGCCCGTCCGGGCCCGTGCCGCCCGCCGGCCCAGTCCCGTACCGCGGCCGGCACGTCGGCGGCGGCCAGCAGCGAGCGCAGCGTACGGGCGAAGTCCGCCTGCTCGTCGGTCGGCAGGAAGCGCATCAGCGGCGGCCCTTCGGGAGGCCGAGCAGCCGCTCGGCGATGATGTCGCGCTGGATCTCGTTGGTCCCGGCGTAGATCGGCCCGGCCAGCGAGAAGACCCACGGCTCGGCCCACTCGCCCTCGGCGAGCTCCGCGTCCGGCCCCAGCAGGTCCAGCGCCGTCTCGTGCAGGGCGATGTCGTACTGCGACCAGAACACCTTGTTCAGGCTGGACTCGGCGCCGATCGTCCGGCCCGCCGCGAGGCGCGAGGCGTTCGCCCAGGTGAACAGCTCGTACGCGCGGGCCCCGACCACCGCGTCCGCCACCCGGTCCCGCAGCGCCGTGTCCCCCGGATCGCCGGCCGCCTCCCACAGGCCCACCAGACGGTCCGCGGCCGCCAGGAAGCGGCCCGGAGCGCGCAGGGTCAGGCCGCGTTCGTTGCCCGTGGTCGACATGGCGATCCGCCAGCCCTGCCCCGGCTCCCCGATCACGTCCCGGTCCGGCACGAACAGCCCGTCGAGGAACAGCTCCGCGAAGGCGGGCTTGCCGTCCAGGCGCCCGACGGGACGCACCGTCACCCCCGGTGCCCGCAGGTCGAACATCAGGTACGTCAGCCCCTGGTGCGGCTTCGGCGCGTGCGGATCCGTACGGAAGATGCCGAACGCGCGGTCGGCGAAGGCGGCCCGCGAGGACCAGGTCTTCTGCCCGGACAGCAGCCAGCCGCCGTCCGTACGGACCGCCCGCGAGGTCAGGGACGCCAGGTCGGAGCCCGCCTCCGGCTCCGACCAGGCCTGCGCCCAGATCTCCGCGCCGCTCGCCATCGCGGGCAGCACCCGCGCCCGCTGCTCCGCGCTCGCGTGGTCGAAGAGGGTCGGGGCCAGCAGGTTGATGCCGTTCTGCGAGACCCGGCCCGGCGCGCCCGCCGCCCAGTACTCCTCCTCGAAGACCAGCCAGTGCACGAGGTCCGCACCCCGGCCCCCGTACTCCTCGGGCCAGGACACCGCCGACCAGCGGTCCGCGTGCAGCAGCGCCTCCCACGCGCGGTGGGCGGCGAAGCCCTCCGCCGTCTCCAGGGAGGGGAGGGGGACCGCCGGGACGTGGGCGGCGAGCCAGGCCCGGGCCTCCGCCCGGAAGGCCAGGGTCCGCGCCGTCTGGGTCAGGTCCATCAGAGGTTCGCCTCCATCCGTACATCCTTCCCTAACAAGTGTTTGGTAGGTTAACGTACGGTCATGAGCAGCGTCGAGCAGTTCCGCACCGCGTCCGGAACCCGGGAGGCACGTGCATGACCCCGCCCGACTACGTCCCCGGCCACGGCCTGCTGAGCGGACGCACCGCCGTCATCACCGCCGCCGCCGGAGCCGGCATCGGCGGGGCCACCGCCCGCCGCTTCCTGGAGGAGGGCGCCCGCATCGTCATCGGCGACGCCCACGCCCGCCGCCTGAAGGAGACCGAAACCGCGCTGGCCGCCGAGTTCGGCGCGGACCGCGTCACCTCCCTGCCCTGTGACGTCACCGACGAGGAGCAGGTACGGGCCCTCTTCGCGCTCGCCGAGCAGACCCACGGCCGCCTCGACGCCGTCGTCAACAACGCAGGCCTCGGCGGCACGGCCGCCCTCGTCGACATGACCGACGAGCAGTGGTCCCGCGTCCTCGACGTCACCCTGAACGGGACCTTCCGCTGCACCCGCGCCGCGATGCGCTCGTTCCGGGCCTCCGGCCGGGGCGGGGTCGTCGTCAACAACGCCTCCGTCGTGGGCTGGCGCGCCCAGACCGGCCAGGCCCACTACGCCGCCGCCAAGGCCGGGGTGATGGCACTGACCCGCTGCGCGGCCCTGGAGGCGGCCGAGTTCGGCGTACGCGTCAACGCCGTCGCCCCGAGCCTGGCCATGCACCCGCACCTGGTGAAGGTCACCAGCGAGGAACTGCTCGCCGAACTCACCGCCCGCGAGGCCTTCGGCCGCCACGCCGAGCCCTGGGAGGTCGCCAACGTCATCGTCTTCCTGGCCAGCGGCTACTCGTCGTACATGACGGGCGAGACCGTCTCGGTCAGCAGCCAGCACGCGTAGGCCCAGAATGGGCGCGTGCCGACGAACAAGCCGAAAACCGCGAACCAGCCGACAGCCGAGAACGGGCCGACGGCCGGGAAGAAGCGGACCTCCGCGAAGAAGCCGCAGGTGACCGCGTCGCCCGAACGCCGCCGCGAACTCCTCGCCGCCGCCGCCGAGGTCTTCGCCGCGCAGGGATACAACGCCACCACCGTCCGCAAGATCGCCGACGCCGCCGGGATGCTCGCCGGCAGCCTCTACTACCACTTCGATTCGAAGGAATCGATGCTCGACGAGATCCTGTCGGCCTTCCTGACCGAGCTGTGGGAGGGCTACGACACCGTCCTCGCCGCCGGCCTCGGCCCCAGGGAGACCATCGAGGCCCTCGTCACCGAGTCCTTCCGGGAGATCGACCGGCACCGCGCCGCCGTCGCGATCTACCAGAAGGAATCCCGCACCCTCTCCGCACAGCCCCGCTTCCACTACCTCTCCGACTCGCAGCAGAAGTTCGAGAAGGCGTGGCTGGGGACGCTGGAGCGGGGGGTCGCGGCCAAGGTCTTCCGGGCCGACCTCGACATCCGCCTCACCTACCGGTTCGTGCGCGACACGGTGTGGGTGGCGGCGTCCTGGTACCGGCCGGGCGGCCTGCACAGTCCCGAGGAGATCGCCCGCCAGTACCTGTCGATGGTGCTGGACGGGATCGCCCTGCGCACGTAACCGATCCAGAGGAGTCCCGATGCCCGAGGCCTACATAGTCGACGCCGTACGCACCCCCGTGGGGCGGCGCAAGGGCGGCCTGTCGGCGGTCCACCCGGCCGACCTGGGCGCGCACGTCCTGAAGGCGCTGGTCGACCGGTCGGGCGTCGACCCGTCGGCGGTGGAGGACGTCGTGTTCGGCTGCCTCGACACGGTCGGCCCGCAGGCGGGCGACATCGCCCGGACCGCATGGCTGGCGGCGGGCCTCCCGGAGGAGGTGCCGGGAGTCACCGTCGACCGGCAGTGCGGCTCCTCGCAGCAGGCGGTGCACTTCGCGGCGCAGGGCGTGCTCTCCGGCACCCAGGACCTGGTGGTCGCGGGCGGCACCCAGAACATGTCGATGATCCCGATCGCCTTCGCCTCGCGGCAGGCGGCGGAACCCCTCGGCCTCACCGAGGGCCCGTACGCCGGAGCGGCAGGCTGGCGGGCGCGCTACGGCGACGCCCCCGTGAACCAGTTCCACGGCGCCCAGCTCATCGCCGAGAAGTGGGGGATCTCCCGCCGGGACATGGAGGAGTTCGCCCTCCGCTCGCACCAACGGGCGCTGCGCGCGATCGACGAGGGCCGCTTCGACCGCGAGACGGTGGCGTACGGGGACGTGACGGCGGACGAGGGGCCCCGCCGGGACACGACGCTGGAGAAGATGGCGGGCCTTGAGCCGGTCGTCGAGGGCGGCACCATCACGGCGGCCGTCTCCTCCCAGGTCTCGGACGGCGCGGCGGCGATGCTGATCGCCTCCGAACGGGCGGTACGGGAGCACGGCCTGCGGCCCCGGGCCCGCATCCACCACCTCTCGGTGCGCGGCGAGGACCCCATCCGGATGCTGTCGGCGCCGATCCCCGCCACGGCGTACGCGCTGAAGAAGACCGGCATGTCCCTGGCGGACATCGACCTGGTGGAGATCAACGAGGCCTTCGCCCCGGTGGTCCTCGCCTGGCTCAAGGAGACCGGAGCCGATCCGGAGCGGGTCAACGTCAACGGCGGCGCGATCGCCCTGGGCCACCCGCTCGGCGCGACCGGCGTGAAGCTGATGACCACGCTCCTGCACGAGCTGGAGCGGACGGGGGGCCGCTTCGGCCTCCAGACCATGTGTGAGGGCGGCGGCCAGGCCAACGTGACGATCATCGAACGGCTGTAGTCCGGCCCCGGCGGGCGGGGCCGCCCGGCCCGGCCCACCCCTCGCCCACCCCCCCCGCTCACCCCCCGCCCACCCCTCGCTCAACCGTCCGAACGCATTATTTTCCGGCGGTCTCGGGACGCCCTGCGCGGCCGGGCCGGCCGGCGGTCCGGAGGGGCGGTGACACAGCGGAACCCTTGTCGTACGGGCCTTCCGCGCCCCGCCCGCCGCCCCCGCCGCCGGGTCCGGCGGCCGGGGCTCCCCATGGAGAAGGGCGCAGGTCACACCCTCGCTGGCGCACACCCCCGCGGACGTGTGCTAGCTTAGAGCTCGTTGCAGTTGTGGTACCCATGAACTTTATGTGCGCCTGACGGGATTGCTCCGACAGGCGCTTTTATTGTTTTGCCGGAATCTCCGGATGGGGCCCTTTGCCGCCTATTCAGGAGATTCAAAATGGCACTTGGCACCGTGAAGTGGTTCAACTCGGAAAAGGGCTTCGGCTTCATCGAGCAGGACGGTGGCGGCCCGGACGTCTTCGCCCACTACTCGAACATCGCCACCCAGGGCTTCCGTGAGCTCCAGGAGGGCCAGCGCGTGTCCTTCGACGTCACCCAGGGCCAGAAGGGCCCCCAGGCGGAGAACATCCTCCCCGCCAACTGACGTCATCAGCACGCCGGGGTCCGCACCGTGAAGGTGCGGACCCCGGCTTGTCTGCTGTCTCGACTGTTTGTTGTACCGCCGGTTTCAGGAGGGCGTTTTCCGCATGACCAGCTCCAGCTCCGCACGACCCAGCCGCCGCCCCACGCGGGGTCGAGGTGCGGCCCAGGGACGTCCGAAGGCTGGCGCGGGACGGCAGAAGTCCGCCCCCGTGGCCAGGCCCCAAGAATTCACCATGCCCGAACCGCTGACCCCGGCGCTCCCGCCGGTCGAGGCGTTCGAGGACATGGGCATGCCCGAGGCGCTGCTGAAGACCCTCGCCGCCCAGGGCGTCACCTCGCCGTTCCCGATCCAGTCCGCCACGCTGCCGAACTCGCTCGTCGGCCGTGACCTGCTCGGCCGCGGCCGTACCGGCTCCGGCAAGACGCTGGCCTTCGGCCTGGCGCTGCTGGCCCGTATCGCGGGCCGCCGCGCGGAGCCCAAGGCCCCGCTCGCGCTGGTCCTCGTACCGACCCGTGAGCTCGCGCAGCAGGTGACCGACGCGCTGACCCCGTACGCCACGGCCGTCAACCTGCGCATCGCCACCGTCGTCGGCGGCATGTCGATCAACCGGCAGTCGGGCGCCCTGCGCCGCGGCTCTGAGGTCCTCGTCGCCACCCCCGGCCGCCTGAAGGACCTCATCGAGCGCGGTGACGCCGACCTCTCGCAGGTCGAGATCACTGTCCTCGACGAGGCCGACCAGATGACCGACATGGGCTTCATGCCGCAGGTCACCGCCCTGCTGAAGCAGGTCCGGTCGGACGGCCAGCGGATGCTGTTCTCGGCGACGCTGGACAAGAACATCGACAAGCTCGTCAAGATGTTCCTCACCGACCCGGTCGGCCACTCCGTCGACCCGTCGGCCGGTGCGGTCACCACCATGGAGCACCACGTCCTGTACGTCATGGACGAGACCGACAAGAAGGCCGTGGCGACGCGCATAGCCGCTCGCGACGGCCGGGTGATCATGTTCGTGGACACGAAGCGCGGTGTCGACCGCATGGTCAAGAAGCTCCTGGCGGACGGCGTCCGCGCCTCCGGCCTGCACGGGGGGCGCTCGCAGCCGCAGCGCAACCGGACCCTGGACTGGTTCAAGACGGGCGAGGTCACCGCGCTGGTGGCCACCAACGTCGCGGCGCGCGGCATCCACATCGACGACCTCGACCTCGTCGTCAACGTGGACCCGCCGACCGACCACAAGGACTACCTGCACCGCGGTGGCCGCACCGCCCGTGCCGGCGAGTCCGGCAGCGTGGTCACCCTGGTGCTGCCCGACCAGAAGCGGGACATGACCCGCCTGATGTCGGACGCCGGGATCTCGCCGCGCACCGCCCAGATCAAGTCCTCCGACGAGGAGCTGGCCCGGCTGACCGGCGCCAAGGAGCCCTCGGGCGTCCCGGTGGTGCTGGACGTGCCGCAGCCGACCCCGCCGCGGCAGCGTTCCGCGTCGAAGCCGGCCTCGGGCAACGCCGCCGGCGGTGGCGGTCGCCGCCGCTCGGCCGGCCCGCGCACCGGTTCCGCCGCGGGGGCGGCTCCGGCCGCCGGTACGCGCGGACGCCGTACGGGCGGCGGCGCCGCCGGTCAGGGCGCCGGTTCCGCCTCGGGCCAGGCCCGGCGCGGCCAGGGCGGCCAGGGTGCGGCCGCGGCCGGCTCCGGCGAGCGCGGCCGGCGTACCGGGGGCGGCGCCTCCGGCGGTGCGGCGGCGGCTTCGGCCCGCAGCCGCGTCGGTGGCCCGGGCCAGGCACGGCGCCGGTCCGCCTGACGGCGGGGCACCTCGTACGAACACCGGGACGCCGGGCAGCGCACGCGCGCTGCCCGGCGTTTCGGCGTACCCGGGGCCGCCGGGGCCGCCGGGGAGTGTCCGGGGCGGGACGGTCAGCGGACCATCCTGGACTGGAGCTTCGCCAGGGTCCGCAGGTCCAGGCCGAGGCCGTCCGTGAGGTAGCCGTAGAAGCCGCCGTACTCGGCCAGCATCCGGGCCGTCGCCGCGTCCAGGTAGTCCTGGCGGACTTCCTGGAGCGGGATCAGCAGGTCCGGGTTCTGCATCCGCCCGGACTGCTTGAGGCCCGCCCGCAAGCGGGCGTCGTACGCGGCGCGGTAGGTGTTCGACGCCAGGTAGTCGCGCTCGGCGGCGCCCTCGGGGACGGCGAGGGCGCGCAGCAGCACGTAGCTCATCCAGCCGGTGCGGTCCTTGCCCGAGGTGCAGTGGTACAGGACCGGGCCCTGCCGGCCGTCGGCGATCTCCCGCAGCGTCGCCGCGAACTGCGCCCGGTTCTCGGGGCTGGTCACGAAGGTGCGGTAGATGTCGCGCATGTAGGCCTCGGCGCGGCCGCCGCCGAGCATCTGCTCCTGGGTCACGGGATCGCCGCTGGCGATGGCGCCGACGAGGGTTCCGTAGAGGCCGAGGTCGCTGACCGGGCGCGGGGTGACCGTGAGACCGGCGGGCAGCTTGTCGGGGCCGTCGTACTGGAGCTCCAGGGGGATGCGGAAGTCCACGACCCTGCCCAGGCCCAGCCCGGAGACGGTGGTGAGGTCGGCGGCGGTCAGCTTGCTCAGCGCGTCGGAGCGGTAGACCAGCCCCCGGCGGACCTGGCCGCCGGTGTAGGTGCGGTAGCCGCCGAGGTCCCGGACGTTGACGGCGCCCTGAAGCGGGATGTGGTGAATCGTTTCTGCGGAGGGGTGGGACCCGTGGTGCCGGGCACTGGCCCCGGCTTCCGGGCCCGCCGCGGCGTACGCGGAGGCGGGCAGGGTCCCGAAGGCGAGGGCGGAGACGAGCGCCGCGGTCGCCAGACGGATTCGGGCACGGCTCATCTGATGCGACTCCTGTAACGGAGAAGGGGGTCACCCTGGGGGTGGCAGGGTGTCGTGCGGGTGCGGGTGCGGGTGCGGGGGGTGGGCGCCGTGCAGCCGTTCCAGCACGTCATACGCCTCGGCCATGACGCGGGAGACGAGCTCCGCGCAGGACGGGAGGTCGTCGATCACCCCCGCGACCTGGCCCGATGCCATGACTCCGAGGTCCGTACGGCCCTCGACCATGGACGCCTTGAGGAGCATGGGGGTGTTCGCGGCGAGCAGGACCTGGCTCCAGGACAGGTCCTTGCCGTGTTTCATGGCCAGTCCGTCCCGAACCATCTGCGACCAGGTGAGGCCGGAGATCGTCCGGAAGCCCGCCGCGTGGCGGACCGCCCGGGCCAGCGCCCGGGTGCGGCCCGCCCGCTCCAGGGAGTCGACCAGCGCGGAGCGCAGCATGCGGTGCGGGAGGCCGTCGACGGCGGTGGTGACGGTGACGTCCTTGACCGTCGCCTTCAGGTACTCCGCCTTGACCGCGTCCGGGACGGTGGAGTCGGACGTCAGCAGGAAGCGGGTGCCCATGGCGATGCCCGCGGCCCCGTACGCCAGTGCCGCGACCAGGCCGCGGCCGTCGGCGAAGCCGCCCGCCGCGACGACCGGGACTTCCACGGCGTCCACGACCTGGGGAAGCAGGACGGTCGTGGCCACGTCGCCGGTGTGGCCGCCGCCCTCGCCGCCCTGCACGATCACCGCGTCGGCGCCCCAGGCGGCGACCTTCTCGGCGTGCCGACGGGCCCCGACGGAGGGGACGACGACCACGCCCGCTTCCTTGAGGCGCGCGATCAGCTCAGGGGAGGGGGCGAGCGCGAAGGACGCGACCCGGACCCCCTCGTCGATGATCAGCCGGGCCCGCTCGGCCGCGTCCCCGGCGTCCGCCCGCAGGTTGACCCCGAAGGGCGTCCCCTCCGGCGTACGGGACCTGACCTCGCGGACCGCCGACCGCAGCTGGTCCAGGGTCATCGTCGCGGAGGCCAGGATGCCGAGCGCGCCCGCGTTGGCCGCGCCCGCCACCAGGCGCGGGCCGGCCACCCAGCCCATGCCGGTCTGCACGATCGGGTACCGGACCCCGACCAGCTTCGTGAACGCCGTCTCCACCGGATCAGCCCCGCACTTCCCGGTCGCGCAGCCCCTCGGGGTCGATCACCTCGCGGATCAGCCGCAGCTCGTCCGCGGTCGGTTCCCGCGTGTACGGGACCTCCTCCGCGGCGGCCAGCTCGAAGCCGGTGGCGGCCCGGACCTGCTCCACGGTGACCCCGGGGTGCACCGACACCAGGCGCATCGAGTGGCCGGGCCCGGAGAAGTCGAAGACGCCGAGGTCGCTGACGACCCGGGGGAGCCGGTGGTACCGGGTGGCCGAGGGGCCCGCCGCCCCGGCGCGGTCGTAGCCCACCCCGCTGACCATGTCCACGCGCGCGACGAACACCCGGGGGGAATGCTTCGGGACCCAGTAGCTCACCGGGTTGTTCAGGGTGTTGACGGGCGCGCCGCGCACGCCGAGGAGCTGGCGGGCCGGCTGCTCCCAGTCGCCGATGCAGGAGATGTTCTGGTTGCCGAACCGGTCGATCTGGCTGGCGCCCATCATCACGTGCCGCTTTCCGCCGGTGACCATCGCCAGGTGGCGGCGGTACGGCAGCCACCCCTCGGCCGTGCCGTCCAGCCCGACGAGCATGGCCTCGCCGTCCGTCAGCAGCAGGTCGGGGGAGAACGTCCGCTTGGCGAGGCGGGCCCCGAAGGAGGGGATCAGGCCCATGGGGCTGGCGAGCACCTCGCCGTCGCCGCGCCAGGCCTCGGCGCAGGCGATCACGCAGTACTCGGCACGGGTGGCCGTAGGGGCGGTCACTGCTGCTCCTCGTGCCAGGTCCGGACGGCGCACTGGTAGTCGTGCTCGCCCGCGCCGGAGAGGAAGCGGGCGGCGAACTCGGGCCAGGGGGTGGTCGCGTACAGCTTCTGGAAGGCCTCGTCGCGGCCGTAGTCGGGGGCGCAGGAGGTGAAGTGCGCGCCGTTCGGGGTCTCGACGACCCCGGTGACGCAGTGGCGGCTGACGAGGAGTGACTGCGGGGGGCCGGCCTTGGAGAGCTCGGCGGTCTCGACGAGCTGCTCGCAGGAGAGGTACGCGGCGTCGGCGGCCTCGCAGAAGAGGTCGTCGAAGTACGGGTCCGGGCCCAGGTACTGGCCGTTGCCGAGGCGGTCGGCGCGGTTGAGGTGGACCAGGGCGGCGTCCATGCGCAGGGCGGGGACGGCGACGAGCTCCTCGCCGTCTTCGTACGGGGAGGTCACGGTCCGCAGCTCCGGGTTGACCCGCATCACGTCCGAGCCGAGGCCGGCCCGGACGGGCAGGAACGGCAGCCGGTTCGCGGCGGCGTGCAGGCCCCACATGAACATGGCCTCGTCGAGCTCGGTGAGGGCGAAGGCGGCGCGCTCGCGGGCGGCCCGGAAGTGGGGTTCCAGCGGAATGGAGTCCAGGGTGGCGAAGGGGGCGACGAGCCGCCGGATCCGTCCCGCGGCCGCCAGCAGGCCGACGTCGGGGCCGCCGTACGCGATCACGGTGAGATCGGTGATCTCCGAGCGGAGCAGTGCCCGCACCAGCGCCATGGGCTTGCGCCGCGAGCCCCAGCCGCCGATGCCGAGGGTCATTCCGCTGCGCAGCCGCCCGACCACCTCGTCGGGGGTCATCGTCTTGTCGGTCACGGGGTCGCTTCCTTCCCGAAGGTGTCACGGACCCGGTCGGCCACTCCGCTGAGGTTGGCCTCGAAGGTGAAGCCCTGCTCGAAGCGGTAGCTGCGGCGTACGTCGACGGGGTCGATGCCGTTGATGGCGGCCTTCGCCAGGCGGATCAGGCAGCCGTCCTTCCGCGCGATCTCGGCGGCCAGTTCCAGGGCCGCGGCGCGCAGTTCGGCGCGCCGGACCACCTTCCAGACCGAGCCGTGGGCGTGCAGTTCGGCGGCGGTCGCGGTGCGCGAGGTGTAGTAGAGCGTGCGCATCAGGTGCTGGGGGACCAAGCGGGACAGGTGGGTCGCGGCGCCGAGCGCGCCCCGGTCCAGTTCGGGCAGTCCGAAGGTCGCGTCGTCGGAGGCGACGATCGCGTCGGCGTTCCCGACCAGCCCGATGCCGCCGCCCAGGCAGAACCCGTTCACGGCGGCGACCACCGGCACCTCGCACTCGTACACGGCGGCGAAGGCCTCGAAACAGCCCCGGTTGGCGCCGATGAGGGAGGCGTGGCCGGGGTCGCGCTGCATCTCCTTGATGTCGACGCCCGCGTTGAAGCCGCGGCCCTCGGCGCCGAGGACCACGCACCGGACCCCCGGGTCGCGGCCGGCCGCGCGCAGCGCGTCAGCGAGGTCGTACCAGCCGCGCACGGGGAGGGCGTTGACGGGCGGGAAGTCGACGGTGACGAGTGCGACGCCCTGGTCCGGGCGGGAGGTGGAGACACCCATGAGCGGATCAGCTACCTTTCCACCAAACATTTGTTAGGTGAGGAAGGTAGCAGCCCATGGAGCTCGACGGGAGGGTCGTCGTCGTCACCGGGGGAACCCGGGGCGTCGGCGCCGGGATCGCCCGGTCGTTCCTCAAGGCCGGGGCGGACGTCGTCGTCTGTGCACGGCGGCCGCCGGACGAACCGGTGGCGGCGGCTGGCCGGGAGGCCTCGTTCGCGGTGCTCGACCTGCGCGACCCCGCCGCCGTGCAGGAGTTCTGCGCCGGGCTCGCCGAGCGGTACGGGCGGCTCGACTGCCTGGTCAACAACGCGGGCGGGACCCCGTACCGGCTGCTGGGCGAGGCGGACGCGCAGCGGCACGCGCGGGTCGTCGAGCTGAACCTGGTGGCGCCGATGACGGCGTCCCTGGCCGCGTACCCGTGGCTGCGCGAGAGCCGGGGCTCGGTGGTGATGATCGGCAGCGTCAGTGGCGGCCGGCCGTCGCCGGGGACGGCCGCGTACGGGGCGGCGAAGGCGGGGCTGGAGAACCTGGCCCGGTCGATGGCCGTGGAGTGGGCCCCCGAGGTACGGGTGAACACGCTGGTCCTCGGCATGGTGCGGACCGAGCTGTCCCACCTGCACTACGGGGACGCCGCGGGGATCGCGGCAGTGGCGGCGACCGTGCCGCTGGGACGGCTGGCGGACCCCGCGGACGTGGGCGAGGCGGCGGTGTTCCTGGCCTCGCCGCGGGCCGGGTATGTCAGCGGGGCCAGCCTGCTGGTGCACGGGGGCGGGGAGCGGCCCGCGTTCCTGGACGCCGCGACGGTGAACAGGGAGGCGGAGGCGGCCGCGGCGGAGGCGGCCGCGGCGGAGGCGGCCGCGGCGGAGGCGGATGCGGCCGCGGATACGGCGGGCGCGGGTACGGGTGCGGCGGGCAGGGGTACGGCGGGCAGGGGTACGGCGGGGACGGGCACGGGTACGGCGGGCACGGATGCGGCGACTGCGAACGAGGAGGACTGAGATGGGCATGGCCGAAGGCAGGGTCGTGATCGTGACGGGAGCGGGGCGGGGGCTGGGGCGGGCGCACGCCCTGGCTTTCGCGGCGGAGGGCGCGAAGGTCGTCGTGAACGACCTGGGGGTGGGGCTCGACGGGCTCCCGGGCCCCGGGAGCCCGGCGGCCCGGGTGGTCGCGGAGATCGAGGCGCTGGGCGGGGAGGCGGTCGCGCACGGCGGGGACATCGCGACGGGCGAGGGGGCCGCGTCGCTGGTCGACTGCGCGGTCGGCCGCTTCGGCCGGCTGGACACCCTGGTCAACAACGCGGGGTTCCTGCGCGACCGGATGCTCGTCAACCTGGACGAGGACGACTGGGACGCGGTGATGCGGGTCCATCTGAAGGGCCATTTCCTGCCGCTGCGCTCCGCGGCCGCGTGGTGGCGGGCGGAGGCGAAGGCGGGCCGCCGGGTGGCGGCCCGGGTCGTCAACACCTCTTCGGGGGCGGGGCTGTCGGGCTCGGTGGGCCAGGGCAACTACAGCGCGGCCAAGGCGGGCATCCTGGGGCTGACCCTGGTCTCGGCCGCGGAGATGGGCCGGTACGGGGTCCAGGTCAACGCGATCGCCCCGGCGGCCCGCACCCGGATGACGGAGCAGACCTTCGCGGAGACCATGGCGGCCCCGGAAGAGGGCGGATTCGACGCGATGGCGCCGGAGAACGTGTCCCCGCTGGTGGTGTGGCTGGGCTCGGGCGCCTCGGCGGGGGTGACGGGCCGGGTCTTCGAGACGGAGGGCGGCCGCATCACGGTGATGGAGGGCTGGCGCCCCGGCCCCACGGCCGACCGGGGCGCCCGCTGGACCCCGGCGGAGGCGGGGGAGGCGGCGGCGAAGCTCCTGTCGGCCGCGGAGCCCCCGCTGCCGGTGTACGGGTCCCGGTAGGCGGGTGCCCGGCCGGCCGGCGGCGGGCCGGTTGCGGGGTTCCGGTCATCTTGGGCCGCCCCGGGGGTGTCACCGCCCGGGGCGGGCGGGGTCGCCGGGCTGATGGGCGGGGTTCGGGAGGGGGCGGCGGAGTCGTCAGTTCCGGCCAGGGGGCGGGGGGCGGCGGGCGTTGGCCGTATCCGGGCCTTCCCCGTCCGGTTCGCCCGTGATGGCATGTGCATGCCGCATACGGAAACCGTGTGCGTGCCCATGCGGAATTCGATTCCGCCGGGCTCCGGACGAATGGGAGAAACAATGACGTCGCTCCGCAGACCCCTCGTCGGCGCGGCGGTCACGGCCCTCCTGGCCGTCGCCGCACCCGCGCACGCCGATACCGTCCCCACGCCGCCCGGGAGAATCACCGTCGACGTGGTCGGGGTCAACGGCTCGGGATGTCCGCAGGGGACCGCGGACGTCGCCGCGGCCTCCGACAACACCGCCTTCACCGTCACGTACAGCAACTACCTCGCCCAGACGGGCGCCGGCTCCGGCGGCACCGAGTTCCGCAAGAACTGCCAGCTCGCCCTGCGCATCCACGTGCCCCAGGGGTTCACGTACGCCATCGCCCGGGCCGACTACCGCGGCTTCGCGCACCTCCAGCGCGGCGCCTTCGGCCAGGAGCGCGCCAACTACTACTTCCAGGGCGCCGCACAGTCGGCCCGTACGACCCACCAGTTCAACGGCCCGTACTCGGACAACTGGCAGGCGAGCGACCAGACCGAGTACGCGGACCTGGTCTGGGCCCCCTGCGGTGAGGAGCGCAACCTCAACGTCAACACCGAACTGCGCGTCTACGCGGGCTCGTCGAACCCGCAGGCCCAGAGCTTCATGAGCATGGACTCGACCGACGGCAGCGTCAGCACGGTCTACCACTTCGAGTGGAGGCAGTGCACCGAGGCCTGACGGAGTGCGCACAGGAATCCCGACTCACGGCCAGGAGTGACAACGATGTCTCACCCCCTGTCCCGCACCCTGCTCACCGGCGGCGCCATCGCCGCCCTCATCACCGCGGCGGTGGCGACACCGGCCGGAGCGGCCGGTACGGGCACCGGCGGCGGTCCGATCACCGCGCCACCCGACAAGATCGTGATCGAGCTCGCCACCGTGAACGGATCCGGCTGCCGGGAAGGCACCGCCGAGGTGGCCGTCGCGCCCGACAACACGGCCTTCACCGTCACCTACAGTGAGTACCTCGCTCAGGTCGGCCCCGGCGCCCCGCCGACCGCCTTCCGCAAGAACTGCCAGCTCAATCTGCGCGTCCACGTCCCGTCGGGCTTCACCTACGCGATCGTCCAGGCGGATTACCGCGGATTCGCATTCCTCCAGCCCGGCGCGTGGGGACAGGAAAAGGCGAGTTACTACTTCCAGGGAATGCCCCAGACCTCCCAGCGGACGCACCAGTTCAACGGTCCGTTCAACGACAACTGGCAGGCGACCGACAGGACGGAATACGCCGACCTGGTCTGGGCGCCCTGCGGGGAGAAGCGCAACTTCAACATCAACACCGAGCTGCGCGTGAACGCGGGCACGTCCAATCCGCAGGCGGTGACGAGCTTCATGGCGATGGACTCCACCGACGCCAGCGTCAGCACCCTCTACCACCTCGCCTGGCAGGTGTGCCCCGGCCGATAGGCGGGCGGACCGGGGGCGGGGCCCCTGCGGGCTCCGCCCCCGACGCGTGCTCCTCCGGCCCGATGCGTGCCCCTCCGCCCCGACGCCTGGCCTTCCGGCCCGATGCGTGCCCCGGCTGCCGGGGCTGTCGGGGACGTGCGGGCCGTGAAAAGGGCCGGGCCCGGCCCCCTGGCGAGGGGTCGGGTCCGGGTCCTTCACTCGTGCGGTGGGGTATCGATACCCGCTCCACCCGCTCGCTGAACCGCGCCGGACCCACCATGTTGTCCGTCATCCGCACCGGGGCTCCGGAGCGGGCTCAGGGCCGGGGCCGGGGCCGGGCCCGGGCTCGGGCTCGGGCCGGGGTTCAGGAGAGCTTGCCGCCGTAGTCCGGGAGCTTGACGGTCCGTTCCGCGTGCCCGCCGACGAGGTCGCTCTGCTTGTTGCCGATGTTGGCGATGATCGTGTAGCCGCGGCTCTCGATCTCGGCGCGCTTGCCCGTCTTGTAGGCGCTGACCTCGTCGAACAGGTCGGGCAGGTCGCGGACGTAGAGCCCCGACACCGGGTAGCCGACGGCCTTGAGGTTGTACTCGGTGAGGGACTGGATGATCCCCGGGCGCGCGGTGACGAAGAAGATGGCGACGCCGCGCTCGCTCGCGTACCGGGTCAGCTCGCGGACCTTGGAGATCGCCGGGGTCGGGAAGGTCCAGAACCAGTGGAAGTCCGTCTCCAGCGAGGAGTTGTCGATGTCGAGGACGATCGCGGGCCGCTCGCCGGCCGGTGACGCGGCGATGCGCTGCTCGATGGCGGGCCGTACCGCGTCGATGACGGCGGCGACGTCGCGCTGCCAGGTGCCGTAGTCGATCCCGAGGATCGCAGCGTTGCCGCCGGGGGCGGAGGCGGTGACCGCGGAGAACGCGGAGACGCTCGCGGAGGTCGACGCCGCCGGGCTCGGGGCCGGGGCCGCCGAGGCGGTCGTGGCCGGAATCAGCGTCAGGACGGCGGCCGCCGCGACCAGTGCGGCGGCGGCGGTGCGGGGCGTACGGGACGTACGGGACGTACGGGTGCGGCGGGTGCTGCGCATGGGGGAGCGCTCCCTAGGTCACGAATTGACATGGACGCGACCAGGCTGGGCGATGCCCGGGCCCCCTGTCTACTGGCCGGTAAGTAACTTTTCGCGGCCGGGTGGTGAACTCCCGCTACGTGTCGCACTCCAGCACCGTGCGGCACAGTCCGCACCGCGCCCGCACCGGACCCCGCACCGGCAGGCGCAGCCGCTGATCGCAGACCGGGCAGGGGAAGCTCACCAGCGGCCCGGCTCCGTGCTCCTCGAAGCGGTACTCCGCCCCGCGCCCCGGGGTGGTCCCGGTCCGGCGGCAGCGGGCGTAGCGCCGCCGATCGATCGGGCCCGCTGCGGCGAGCGGCGCCCGGCGGTGGTCCCGGTCGGCCCGGGCCCGGCCGCGCACGTACGCCTCGTACGCCAGGGGGCTGGTGAACCAGGCGGAGAGGTCCTCGCCGAGGAGCCGGCCCCGGCGGGCGAGGACGTAGCCGAACTCCTCCGGGGTGAGGTAGCCGAACCTCTGGTGGGTCAGTGCGTCCTCGCGGTAGGCGTCGAGCAGCAGCCAGCCCGCCCCGAGGTAGGCGGCGGTGGTGTCGGTGAGGATCTCGTTGTCCGCGGTGGGCGGGAAGCGCAGGTCCAAGCGGTGCAGCAGGACGTGCGCGACCTCGTGGGAGAGGGCCGCCGCGAGGTCCCCGCGGCGGGTCCGGAAGCGGTCGCCGACCTCGACGAAGTACTCGGGTCCGGCCGTCAGTTCGACGGTGGCGGCCTCCTCCATCGGCCGGAAGGCGACCACCACGCGCGCATCGGGCAGCCGCAGCGCGCGGACCATCGCCGACGCCACCCGCTGCGCACCCAGGTGCAGGTCCTCCTCGGGCCCGAAGGCGGCGTCGGCGGGGGCGAAGCTGGTGTCGTATACGCGGATCCCGTCGGCCGACAGCCGGCGGAAGAGCGCGGTGATGGAGGCGCGGACGACGTCCAGGTGTGGAAATCCGTGCTCGACCGGCCCCCGGGGCCTGCCGTTCCGCGTCATCGGGTGCTCCTCGCCGCAATCCCTTTCGCCGGGACGGACAGTTGGCCAAAAATGCGTTCTTGATGTCGGCCATATGTGTGATGTGTCATGGACTCGTCATTCACCCGATGACACGCACAGCCCAACCCCCCACGAAAGGCAGTGTGTTGAGCGTGAGCACTCTTGTCCGCTTCATGAAGCGCACCCTCGCCGTCGGCGCCGTCGCCCTCGCCGCCGTCAGCCTCCAGCCCTCCAACGCCGGCGCCGCCCCGAGCCCCGTCGTCGGCGGAACCCGCGCCGCACAGGGCGAGTTCCCCTTCATGGTGCGCCTCTCCATGGGCTGCGGCGGCGCCCTCTACACCCAGCAGATAGTCCTCACCGCGGCCCACTGCGTGAACGGCTCCGGCAACAACACCTCCATCACCGCCACCGCCGGAGTCGTCGATCTCAACAGCTCCAGCGCGATCAAGGTCAAGTCCACCAAGGTCCTCCAGGCCCCCGGCTACAACGGCACGGGCAAGGACTGGGCCCTCATCAAGCTCGCCAAGCCCATCAACCTGCCCACCCTCAAGATCGCGGAGACCAAGGCCTACGACAGCGGCACCTTCACCGTCGCCGGCTGGGGCGCCACCCGCGAGGGCGGCGGCCAGCAGCGGTACCTGATGAAGGCCACCGTCCCGTTCGTCTCCGACGCCAGCTGCCAGAACGCCTACGGCAGCAGCCTCGTCCCGGCCGAGGAGATCTGCGCCGGCTACAACCAGGGCGGCGTCGACACCTGCCAGGGCGACTCCGGCGGCCCGATGTTCCGCCGCGACAACGCGAACGCCTGGATCCAGGTCGGCATCGTCAGCTGGGGCGAGGGCTGCGCCCGCGCCGGCTACCCCGGCGTCTACACCGAGGTGTCCACCTTCGCCGCCGCGATCAAGAGCGCCGCGGCCGGCCTGTAGTACCGACTCGTCCTTCCGGCCGGGACGGATCCGGCCGGAAGGACGAGGCGCAGCCCCCCGGACGTACGTAACCTCGTCCGGAGCGCCGTACGGCCCGAACACCGCCCTCCCCGTCCCGCGGCGCCCCTCCCGCGGCCCTCGTTGCGGTTGCGGGCCGCAGCGCGCACCGGTCTTAGCCGCCCGCCCCTCCGGCCGGACGCAGGCCGTCGGCCGCGCGGCGGCCGCCAGCGGCCGGGGCCCCGGCAGCGGCCGAGGGCGCGGGCCCGGCGCCGGCCGGGGGCGGCGGTGAGCCCGCTCGCCGGCTGGGCCCGCCGCCACCCGCACGCCGCCGACTGGATCCGCCTCGCCCTCTCCCTCGTCCTGCTCGCCCTCGTCACCTTCGAAGGCGTGGTCCTGGCCCGCCAGCCCAGCCTCCCGCACGCCGCCGTGTGGGCGTCCGGCATCCTCGTCTGCCTCAGCGCCGCGCCCTGGCCCGCCGTCCCCCTCCTGGCCCGCGCCTGGTTCGCGGCGGCCGTCACCTGGACCGCCACCCTCCTGCTGATCTTCGGCAACCACCCCCTCGTCGTCTGGGGCGGCGGCGAGGCCATCGCCCTCCTCGTCCTGCTCTCCCAGGTCCTGATCCGGGCCCCCACCCGCACCGCCGCCGTCCTCGGCCCGCTCCTCGGCCTCGGCTGCATGGCCGTGCCGGTGCGGGACACCGACCCCGGCCGGTTCACGCTGCTCTTCTCCGTACTGGCCGTGGTCGTCGCCGCGTACTCCCTCCTGCTGCGCCTCCAGTCCGGCCAGCGGGTGCGCGAGCTGAGCGCCGTACGGACCGCGGAGCGCCTGGAACTCGCCCGCGAGCTGCACGACCTCGTCGCCCACCACGTCACCGGGATCGTCGTCGAGGCGCGGGCGGCCCCGCTTCACCCGGGTCTCCGCCGAACGCGCCGCCGAGATCTTCGGCCGGATCGAGACCGCGGGCGACGAGGCCCTCGGCTCGATGCGCCGCCTCGTCAAGATCCTCCGCGAAAGCGACACGGCCGGGCCCCAGCCCGGAACCGCCCCGGTCGCGGGCCTCGCCGACCTGCGCGGGCTCACCGAGCGGTTCTCCGTCACCGGGCCGCCCGTCGCCCTCTCCGTCGAGCAGGGCCTGGCGGACCGGCTCCCCGGCGACGTCGCCACCACCGCCCACCGCATCGTCCTCGAAGCCCTCACCAACATCGGCAAGCACGCCGCCACCGCCACCGCCGTCCGGGTCGGCCTGCGGACCGTACCGGCCGGACTGGAGATCCGCATCGCCGACGACGGCGGCCGACCCGCCAAACTCTCCGACAACGCCCGAGGCGGCGGCTACGGCCTCGTCGGCATGGCCGAACGCGCCGAGGCCCTCGGCGGCCACCTCACCGCGGGCCCGGCCCCCGAGGGCGGCTGGCTCGTCACCGCCACCCTGCCCCTGTGAGGCCCGTCGCGCGAAACGCCCGGAGAGGCGCCGACCCGACCCGGTGGCCGTCTCATCCACCGACCGGCCCGGAGGACCACGCGCCGGCGCCACGTATTCTCGGGAACCATGAACAACAGCGCCACCGACCACGGCACGCCCCCGGCCGCCGGCGGGACCGACGAGAACGTCGCCGCCGAGCTGGCCCGACTGCGGGACAGCATCGACAACATCGACGCGGCCGTCGTCCACATGCTCGCCGAACGCTTCAAGTGCACCCAGCAGGTCGGCCACCTCAAGGCCCGCCACCAGCTGCCCCCGGCCGACCCGGGCCGCGAGGCCAGCCAGATCGCCCGGCTGCGCCAACTCGCCGAGAACGCCAAGCTCGACCCGGCCTTCGCCGAGAAACTCCTCACCTTCATCATCGCCGAGGTCATCCGCCACCACGAGACGATCGCCGCGGGCGAAGAGTAGAAGGCTGGGGTCCGGCCGCCCACTGCGGCAGCATGGGCCCATGTCCGCACTGACACGCACCGAAGCGCAGCTCCGAGCCCGGCTCCTCGACGTCCAGCACTACGCCGTCACCCTCGACCTCACCGGCGGCGACGACACCTTCGGCTCCACCACCGTCATCCGGTTCACGGCCCTCGCCCCCGGAGACACCTTCCTGGAACTGAAACCGGACGAGCTGCGCTCCGCCACCCTCGACGGAGACCCCCTCGACCCGGCGGCCCTCACCGACAACCGCCTCCCGCTCACCGGCCTCACCGAAGGCCCCCACGAGCTGCGCGTCGACACCCGCATGCGCTACTCCCGCACCGGGGAAGGCCTGCACCGCTTCACCGACCCCGCGGACGGGGAGACGTACGTCTACAGCCAGATGTTCATGGACGACGTCCAGCGCGTCTTCCCCGCCTTCGACCAGCCCGACCTCAAGGCCGTCTTCGAGTTCACCGTCACCGCCCCCGCACACTGGACCGTCCTCGCCAACGGCATCACCACGCGCACCGGGGACCGCGAAACGGACGGAGCCGGCGTCTGGCGCTCCGCCCCGACCCCCCTCATCTCCACGTACCTCGCCGCCGTCGCCGCCGGCCCCTGGCACAGCGTGCGCGTCGAACACGCCGGGCTGCCCTTCGGCATCCACTGCCGGCAGTCCCTCGCGCCCCACCTGGACGAGGACGCCGGGGAAATCCTCTCCGTCACCCGGGACTGCTTCGACCGCTACCAGGAGAAGTTCAGCGAGCCGTACCCCTTCGACTCGTACGACCAGGCCTTCGTCCCCGAGTTCAACGCGGGCGCCATGGAGAACCCCGGACTGGTCACCTTCCGCGACGAGTTCATCTACCGCTCCGCCGTCACCGAGACCGAGCGCCAGACCCGCGCCATGGTCATCGCCCACGAGATGGCCCACATGTGGTTCGGCGACCTCGTCACCCTCGCCTGGTTCGACGACATCTGGCTGAACGAGTCCTTCGCCGAGTACATGGGCTACCAGACCCTCACCGAAGCCACCCGCTTCACCGACACCTGGGTCGACTTCGGCGTCACCCGCAAGTCCTGGGGCTACGACGCCGACCAGCGCCCCTCCACCCACCCCGTCGCCCCCGCCCCCGAGGACGTCCCCGACACCGCCTCCGCGCTCCTCAACTTCGACGGGATCTCCTACGCCAAGGGCGCCTCCGCCCTGCGCCAGCTCGTCGCCTGGCTCGGCGAGAAGGACTTCCTGGCCGGCATCAACACCCACTTCGCCCGCCACAAGTTCGCCAACGCCTCCCTCGCCGACTTCGTCGACTCCCTCGCCGCCCACACCGACCTCGACGTCCACGCCTGGGCCGAGGTCTGGCTGCGCACCACCGGCATCGACACCCTCCGCCCGCGGATCGAGGACAGCCCCGGCGGCCCCGGCGGCTGGACCCTGACCGTCGACCGCGACGGCAGCCGCCCGCACCACATCGCCGTCGGCGTCTACCACCGCGACCCCGGCGACGGGCGGACCCTGGAACGCACCGAACTCCTCCACCTCGACGTCCCCTCCGACGAGGTCGTCTCCGCCGACGGCCCCCGCCCCGCGCTCCTCCTGCTCAACGACGGCGACCTCGGCTACGCGAAGGTCCGCCTCGACGACACCTCCGTCGAGACCGTCCTGAGCAGCCTGTCCGGCATCCCCGACGCGCTCACCCGCGCCGTCGTCTGGAACGCCCTGCGCGACATGGTCCGCGACGGCGAACTCGACCCGGCCGTCTACCTGGCGACCGCCGCGGCGCACCTGCCCGAGGAGGCCGACCTGGCCGTCGTCCAGGGCGTCCTCGCCTTCGCCCGCACCCAGATCGCCGACCGCTACCTCGCCCCCGCACAGCGGACCGAGGCGCTCGGCACCCTCACCGACCTGGCCCGCGACCTGCTGCGGCGGACCGAGGACGGCTCGGCCCCCGGCCTGCGGCTGGCCGCCGTACGCGTCCTCATCGACAGTGCCGCCCGCCCCGACACCCTCGCCGCCTGGCTCGACGACGACACGGTCCCCGGCGGCCCCGCACTCGACCCCGAACTGCGCTGGCGCATCCTGGCCCGGCTCTCCGTCCTCGGCGCGGCCGGAGAGGAGCGGATCGCCGCCGCCTTCGCCGCCGACCCCAGCGCCACCGGCGAGGAGGGCGCGGCCCGCTGCCGCGCCGCCCTCCCCACCCCGGAGGCCAAGGCCGCCGCCTGGGACCGCCTCTTCCACGACGACAGCCTCTCCAACTACCTGTTCAGCGCCACCGCCCAGGGCTTCTGGCAGCCCGAACAGGCCGACCTCGTACGGGAGTACGTGCCGCGGTTCTACCCCGACGCCGTCGCCCTCGGAGCCCGTCGCGGCCCGGCCATCGCCGAGGCCGCCGGCCGCTGGGCGTTCCCCGTCCACGCCGCCGACGAGGCCAACCTCCGGGCGGGCCGCGCCTGCCTGGAGAACCCCGAGATCCTCCCGCTCCTGCGGCGCAAACTGGTGGACCAGCTGGACGACCTGGCCCGCGCCCTCCACATCCGCACCCCCTGACACCCACCGCCGGGTCCCCACGAGGGACCCGGCGGGGGCCCCTTCCACCCCACCCGGAGCACGCCCTCCAGCCCGCCAGGAGCCCGGCTTTTCAGCCCGTCCGGGGTCCCAGGCCCGTCCTTTCCTCCGGAGTCCGCCCTCCATCCCGCCCGCCGTTTCCAGCCCGTTCGGGTTTCGGGGCCGGCCCTCCCGCCGGGAGCCCGCCCTCCAGCCGGTCCGGGGTCCGGGCCGGCCCTCCCGCCAGGAGCCCGCCCTCCAGCCCGTCCGGCGTTTGAGGACCGGGTCCGGGCGGAGCCCGGGGAACGGAGGAAGGGCGGGCCGGGGAGCAGCGCGCGCAGCGCCCCCCGGCACCCCCGGCCCCGGTACCCCCGCCCGCAGCGGCCCCGGCCCCGGCACCCCGCACGGGCACCCCGACACCCGGCCCCGCGCCCCGGCACGCCGGCCGCCCCCGCACCGACAACCCGGCCCGCGCACCGGCACACCCGTACCCCCCGCCCCCCGGGAGGCCACGGCTGAAAATCGTCCCCGGACAAACCCCGGCGGTTACCCCATTCGGGTCTGATCGTTGTACGGGCCGGGTGCCCCGCCCCGCCTCGGCGGGCGCGGCCCCACCCGCCCAGCCACCGGAGGGACACCGCATGACGGCGCTGCCCGGCACCCGCCCCCCGCCGCCCCCGCCGCCGCTCGCCGGCGGCCACTGCGGCCCCGACGCGCTGCGGCCCCTGCTCGACACCGTCCTCGACGCCCTGCGCACCGGCGCCGCGGAACGCGGCGGACCCCTCCCGGCCGGCGGGCCCGACACCACCACCGCCCGGGTCCGGGCCGCGCTCGGGGACGTGCTCCCCGCGGAGGGAACCGGCGACCACGAAGCGCTGCGGACCCTCGTGCACGCCCTCGCCGCCGGCGCCGCCGACCCCGCCGACCCGCTGTGCGCGGCCCACCTCCACTGCCCGCCGCTCGCCGTCGCGGCCGCCGCCGACCTCGCCGCCAGCGCCCTCAACCCCTCCCTCGACTCCTGGGACCAGGCCCCCGCCGCCTCCGCCGTCGAAGCCCTCCTCACCCGCGCCCTCGCCGCCGAGTTCCACCCGGACGCCCCCCACCCCGACGCCCTCGTCACCACCGGCGGCACCGAGTCCAACCAGCTCGCCCTCCTCCTCGCCCGCGAACGCCACGGCCCGGCCCTGACCGTCCTGCACGGCGCCAACGCCCACCACTCCGTACCCCGCGCCGCCTGGCTCCTCGGCCTCCCGCCCGCCGTGTCCGTACCGACCCCCACCGGCACCCTCCACCCCGCCGACCTCGCCGAGGCCCTCGCCACCACCACAGGGCCCGTCCTCGTCACCGCCACCGCCGGAACCACCGACGCCGGCCTCATCGACCCCCTCCCCGAAATCGCCGACCTCTGCGACCGCCACGGCAGCGCCGAACTCCACATCGACGCCGCCTACGGCGGACTCCTCGCCCTCAGCCCCCGCCACCGCCCCAAGCTCGCCGGCCTCGACCGCGCCCGGTCCCTCACCGTCGACCTCCACAAACTCGGCTGGCAGCCCGTCGCCGCCGGACTCCTCACCGTCCCCGACGCCGCCCTCCTCGCCCCCCTCGCCCACCAGGCCGACTACCTCAACGCCACCGACGACACCGAAGCCGGCCTCCCCGACCTCCTCGGCCGCTCCCTGCGCACCACCCGCCGCCCCGACGCCCTGAAGACCGCGGTCACCCTCCGCTCCCTCGGCCGCGACGGCCTCGTCCGCCTCATCGACCGCACCTGCGCACTGGCCGAGGACCTCGCACGGCGCCTCGACGCCCACCCCGGCTTCGAACTCCACGCCCCGCCCACCATCAGCACCGTCCTCTTCCGGCCCGCCCACGCCGACGACGAGCAACTCGCCGCCCTGCGCCGCACCCTCCTCCACGAAGGCCGCGCCGTCCTCGGCCGCGCCAGCGCCGACGGCCGCCTCTGGCTCAAAGCGACCCTGCTCAACCCCCACACCACGGCGCGGGACCTGGACACCCTCGTCGCCCTCCTGGAAGGCAGCACCCACCGATGACCGCCCACCTCGATGCGCCCCACGACCTCGTCGGAATCGGCATCGGCCCGTTCAACCTGTCCCTCGCGGCCCTCGCCCACGGCCTGCCGCAGCAGGGAGCGGGAGAACTCGCCACCGCCTTCTACGACCAGCGCCGCGACTTCCGCTGGCACCCCGGCCTCCTCATCGACGGCGCCACCCTCCAGGTCCCCTTCCTCGCCGACCTGGTCACCCTCGCCGACCCGGCCAGCCCGTGGAGCTTCCTGAACTACCTCAAGCAGAAGGAACGCCTCTTCCCCTTCTACTTCGCCGAGCGGTTCCACATCCAGCGCGCCGAATACGACGCCTACTGCCGCTGGGTCGCCGGCCGCCTCCCCGGACTCCACTTCGGCCACCAGGTCGACGCCGTCCGCTGGAACCCCGAACGCGACCTCTTCGAAGTCGACTTCACCCAGGTCGACGCCGACGGCGAAGCCGAAGCCCTCGGCCGTACCTACACCCGCAACCTGGCCCTCGGCATCGGCACCGCCCCGTTCGTCCCCGAACCGCTGCGCCCCCTCGCCGAAGCCCCCACCGTCCCGGTCATCCACTCCGCCGACTACCTCGACAACCGCGACCGCATCCTCGGCGCCGGCCACGTCACCGTCATCGGATCCGGCCAGTCCGGCGCCGAGGTCTTCCTCGACCTGCTCCGCGCCCGCCCCACCGGCCGCGAAGGCCTCACCTGGCTCGCCCGCACCCCCTCCTTCGCGCCCATGGAGTACTCCAAACTCGGCCTGGAGCACTTCACCCCCGACTACACCCGGTACTTCCACGCCCTGCCCGAACCGGTCCGCGACCGCCTCGTCCCCGCCCAGTGGCAGCTCCACAAGGGCATCGACACGGAGACCATCGCCGCCATCCACGAGGAGCTCTACCGCCGCTCCCTGCACGGCGGCTGGCCCGACGCCGTCCTCACCCCCGGCGTCAGCGTCCGCACCGCCGGCCGCGTCGCCACCACCAAGGTGGAACTCCACCTCGAACACCTCGAACAGGGCACCCGCTCCCGCCTCACCACCGACGCCGTCGTCCTCGCCACCGGCTACCGCGAACGCCCCCTCGGCAGCCTCCTCGCCGGCCTCGACCCGTACCTGCGCAAGGACTCCTCCGGCCGCCCCCGCATCGACGACAACTACCGCATGGTCCTCGACCCCAGCATCACCGGCAGCGTCTTCGTCCAGAACGGCGAACGCCACACCCACGGCGTCGGAGCCCCCGACCTCGGCCTCGCGGCCTGGCGCAGCGCCGCCATCCTCAACACCCTCACCGGCAAGGAGCCCTACCCCCAGCCGGTGCGCACCGCGTTCACCACCTTCGGCCTCGACCAGCGCGAACACACCCGCCCCCGGCCCGCCGGAGAACTCCTCCCGCTCGTCGAACACCCGTAGGCACCCATGCCCCGGCGGCCGCCGAACCGCCCCGCGACCGGCCGCCCGGCCCCACTCCGCCCCGGCTGTCGGCGCACCCCGGACACGCCGGAGGGCCGGGGCCCCGCCGAAGCGGGCCCCGGCCCCCGGAACGGACGATCAGGCCCCGAAGACGGGCACGCCCGCCCGCGTCAGCCGCCAGTCCACCGAGGCGAACCCCGACGGGTCCACCGTCCCCTTCGCCTTCACCCACTGGATGATCGTGTTGCGGATCTCGTCCGAGTCCGCCCACACCTGCCGGGCCTGCGGCACGTGCGGGAAGTTCCCGCCCCCCGACGCCCGGTAGTTGTTCACCGCGAGCACGAACAGGGCCGCCGGATCCACCGGCGCACCCCCGAACGACAACCCCGCGATCCGCGAACCGGCCGGCTGCGCGATGTCGATGTCGTACGTGAACCCGTACACCGCGTCGTAGTTGTAGTCCGGAATCCCGTCGGCGTTCGTCAGCTTCGCCGGGTCCACCACGCCACCGGGCGCGGTCCGCACGAAGTACCGCGCCGAATACTCCAGATAGTCCTTCAGCTGCGCGCCGGTCAGCAGCCGCGCCTCCAGCGTGTTCTCGAACGGGTACAGACCCGCCGCGTCCTTGAGCGTCACCTGCCCGGCCGGGATCGCCGCCGTCCGGGAGAAGCACGAGGCCTGCGACAGCACCGGCAGCGCCGCCCACTCCGTACCCGCCAGCGCGGCCCTGACCGTCTCCGCCTGGACGTGGTTGATCAAGTCGATGATCGCCACGTCCTTGACCGGCCCCTCCGCCGAGGACATCGCCTGCGTGGACGTGCCGATCACCTGATTGACGTAAGCGACGACCTTGCGGTGCTCGTCCGACAGCAGGCGGGTGATCTTCCGGTCCTCGGCGACCTCGTTGGAGTTCAGCACCTTCGCCGCGACCTTCGCCACCGACCAGCGGCCCTTCACCCACGTCAGCTCGAAGTCGAACAGGGTCAGCCGCTGACCCCACTTGAGCGGCTCCGACAGCACCACGTCCCTGCCGGTCGCCCGGTTCTTCACCCGGTACTCCGGGATCTCCGTGTGCGCGTGCCCCACCAGGATCGCGTCGATCCCCGGGACCTGCTCCGCCACCAGCCCCGCCGCGTTCTCGACGTACGGCAGCTGGTCCCCGTACGAGGACGTCCCGCTCGACCCCGAGTGCGCCGAGACGATCACCACGTCGGCGCCCATCGAGCGCAGCTTCGGCACGTACTTCGCCGCCTGCTCCTCCAGCCCCGGGAAGGTCATCTTCCCCTGCACGTTGGCCTTGTCCCATATCGCGATCCCCGGGTTCGTCAGCCCCAGCACCGCCACCTTCACGTCCGGACCGTGCGGGGTCCGCAGCCGGTGCATGCTGTACGGCGGGAACGCCGGCCGCAGGGTCTTCGCGTCCAGCGCGTTCGCACCGAGCAGCGGAAAGTCACACTGCTCCTCGAACTTGCGCAGCACCGGGATGCCGTAGTTGAACTCGTGGTTCCCCAGCGCGGCCGCGTCGTAGCCGATCGCGTTCATCGCCTGGGCCATCGGGTGCACCGGGCCCCGCCGCGCCGTGATCGGGTCGACCTTCGCGTAGTAGTACGACAGCTGGGTGCCCTGGATCGTGTCACCCGCGTCGATCAGCAGCGTGTTGCACCGGCCCTTCTCCTCCCGGACCCGGTTCACCAGGGTGGAGATCTTCGCCAGGCCGACGTCGTTGTGCGCCTTGTCGTCGAACTCCCTGTCCGTGAAGTAGTCCCAGTTGAAGACGTTCCCGTGCAGATCGGTCGTGCCCATCACGGTGAACGAGTAGGTCCGCGGCCCGGAACGCGCGGCGGCCGGGGTGCTCGTGGCCCCCGTCAACGCCACGGCCGCACCGGTCGCGGCCGTGGTCCCCAAGAAAGTCCTGCGGTCGAACGCCATGCCATCTCCCCTTTGTAGGCGTGAACAACGCGCGTAGATTCTGACCCAGCGGTAACAAGCCGCAACACCCCCACCAGGTTTCGATCCGGTGACCACACCCCCGCACGGACGACAGTGCGACAGTGAAGACATGACTCAGGACGCAGCGCACCAGCCCTACGGAACCCCGGAAGTACCCCGTGTCGCCGTCTGCGGCGAGGCCCGCATCGAGGTCGACCCCGAGATCGCCCGCATCGGCATCACCGTGAGCGCCCGCGGCACCGACCGCCGCACCGCGCTCGACGACCTCACCCGGCGCAACAACGCCGTCCTCGACCTCGTCAAGAGCTACGGCGACCCCGTGGAGAAGCTGGAGACCGGCGCCTTCTCCATCAGCCCCGAACTCACCCGCCACGGCCGCGGCGACCGGATCCGCGCCTACCATGGCCGCGTACACATCACCGCGGAGCTCAACGACTTCACCACCTTGGGTGAACTCACCACCCGCCTCGCCGACCTCGAACTCACCCAGGTCGACGGCCCCTGGTGGGCCCTGCGGCCCACCTCGCCCGCCCACGGCGAGGCCCGCCGACAAGCCGTGCTCGAAGCCGTCCAGCGCGCCCGCGAGTACGCCGAGGCCCTCGGCTCCCGCCTCTCCGCCCTCGTCGAACTCGCCGACCTCGGCGCGGAGAACGCCGTCCCCTTCCAGGCGGCGGCACCCGGCGGAGGCATGCGCACCATGGCCTTCAGCGCCACCGAGGACGCGGGCGCACCGCCGCTCGACCTCGAACCCCAGCGGCAGACCGTCTACGCCCAGGTGAACGCCCGCTTCACGATGACCCCTCCGCAGCTCTGAGGAACCGTACGCAACACGCCATGGGGGTGCTCATCAGAGCACCCCCATGCACATTCAACAGTTGTCAACAACCTTTTTCCCAAAGGTTGTTGAGTGGACACCTGGAAGCGATTACCTACCCGTTGGTAGGGGAATACGCTCGCCTCATGCGCCGAGCGAAAATCGTATGTACCCTGGGCCCCGCCACCGACTCATACGACCAGATCAAAGCCCTGGTCGAAGCCGGAATGGACATCGCCCGCTTCAACCTCAGCCACGGCACCTACGCCGAACACGAGGAGCGCTACCAGCGCGTACGCAAGGCCTCCGACGAGACCGGCCGCAGCGTCGGCGTCCTCGCCGACCTTCAAGGTCCGAAGATCCGCCTCGGCCGCTTCCGCGAAGGCCCCGTACTCCTTGAACGCGGCGACGAGTTCACCATCACCGTCGAAGACCTCGAAGGCGACCGCCACACCTGCGGCACCACCTACAAGGGCCTCGCCGCCGACGTCACCACCGGGGAGCGCATCCTCGTCGACGACGGCCGCGTCACCCTCGAAGTCACCGCCGTCGACGGCCCCCGCGTCCGCACCACCGTCATCGAAGGCGGCATGGTCTCCGACCACAAGGGACTCAACCTCCCCGGCGTCGCCGTATCCGTCCCCGCCCTGTCCGAGAAGGACATCGACGACCTCCGCTGGGCCCTGCGCATCGGCGCCGACGTCATCGCCCTCTCGTTCGTCCGCAGCGGCCGCGACATCGAGGACGTCCACCGCGTCATGGACGAGGAGGGCCACCGCCTCCCCGTCATCGCCAAGGTCGAAAAGCCCCAGGCCGTCGAGAACATCGACGACATCGTCGCCGCCTTCGACGGCATCATGGTCGCCCGCGGCGACCTCGGCGTCGAAATGCCCCTGGAACAGGTCCCGATCGTCCAGAAGCGCGCCGTCAAACTCGCCAAGCGAAACGCCAAACCCGTCATCGTCGCGACCCAGATGCTCGACTCGATGATCGACAACTCCCGGCCCACCCGCGCCGAGGCCTCCGACGTCGCCAACGCCGTCATCGACGGCACCGACGCCGTGATGCTCTCCGGCGAGACCAGCGTCGGCAAGTACCCCGTCGAAACGGTCCGCACGATGTCCCGCATCGTCGAAGCCGCCGAGGAGGACATCCTCGCCAAGGGCCTCCCGCCCCTCACCGACCGCAACAAGCCCCGCACCCAGGGCGGAGCCGTCGCCCGCGCCGCCGCCGAGATGGGCGACTTCCTCGACGCGAAGTTCCTCGTCGCCTTCACCCAGAGCGGCGACACCGTCCGCCGCCTCTCCCGCTACCGCTCGCCGATCCCGCTCCTCGCCTTCACCCCGGACCCGGCCACCCGCTCCCAGCTCAACCTCACCTGGGGCGTCGAAACCTTCCTCGGCCCCCACGTCGACTCCACCGACGCGATGGTCGCCCAGGTCGAGGAAGAACTCCTGCGCATCGGCCGCTGCGTCCCCGGCGACGTCGTCGTGATCACCGCCGGCTCGCCCCCCGGCGTCACCGGATCGACCAACCTGGTCCGCATCCACCACATCGGCGACGCCGTCCGCTGACCCGCCGCCCGACCGCGCCGGGCGCAGCCACCGAGCCGGTCGGCGCCGCGTCGAGCACCCGCCCGACGCGGCGCCCGGCTCCGTGCCGGCCCCGCCGGACCTACCAGCCGAACCGCCGGTCGACCACGGCCGCGAACTCCTCGAACGACAACACCGCGTCCCCGTTCTGATCCGCCGAGTCGAACAGCGCCGACGACGCGTCCACGTCCCCCACACCCCAGTACGGCATGTCCCCCCGCGCCGCCAGCGTCGGCCCCTTCGAGCGCAGCGCCGTGATCACCTCGACACGGGTCAACTCCCCGTTCGCGTCCAGATCCAACGCCTCGAACAGCTTCCGGGCCTTCTCACTCATCACACAGTCCCCTCATCGCGAATGCCTTGACCTCAACCTACGTCGACGTCGTACGTTCACGGCATGACGATCAAGGAGTACCCCCGGCAGCAGCAGCTCGCCGCCCAGCCCCACGGCCACTGGAGCCGCGAGGCCGCCAGCCCGGGCGGCGACGGCGACCCCCCCGTAACCGCTCAGCCGGCCGAGACCTTGGCCGCGAAGGCGTCCAGGTTGCCCGCCATCCGCGCCACCCGCTCGTCCACCGTCAGGGACTCCTCGTACCGCGTCGTACGCAGCTTCGGCTGCCGCTTCCCGCGCACGTACAGGGAGCAGGCGAGGTCGGCGCAGAAGTACGTGCCCACCGTGTTCCCCTCGCGGCCGCGGGCCCCCGCCAGCGGGGCGGCGAGCAGGGTGACCCCTGACGAGGCGTGCCCCGTCAGGCAGATCTGGCACAGGCTGGACTTCAGCGCACTCGTCCGCCCCACGGAGGGCACCCGCAGCGAGATCCCCAGCGGCCCCTCCTCCCGGGGCAGTACCAGATGCGCCCGCAGCGGCGCCCCCGGATCCACCCACCCCAGGAAGTCCAGGTCCTGCCAGGGCAGTTCGGCGAAGTCGAGCGGCAGTCTCAGCCGCGACGCCTCGCCCTTGGTGCAGTTCACGAAGGACGAGCGGATCTGTTTCTCGGAGAGCGGCTCCACGGGCGTCGACTCTACGGCCACCATGGATGGCCCGCACATCAATATCCCCGGGTCAGTGCTTCGGCCCGATGTGCAGGTCCATGAGGGCCACGGACCCCTTCCGCGCGATCGAGACGTTGCAGGCGTTCGCCTGCTTCCACTCGACGCCGAGCCGGCCCAGGGTGGCGGTCAGGAGACCGGTGATGTCGTCGGACTTGTCGGTGAAGAAGTACCGGGAGTACTCGTACCGCTTCCGGACACCGCCGACGAGGCGGGTGGTCCAGTTCGTGGTCCGGCACCCGTCGGAATGGATCAGTCCCCGCACGAACTCCCAGGGGTGGGCGTCGACGATCTCCTGCTGCCAGCCTTCGAGGGCGATGCGCCGCTCGTGCTTCTTGCCGGGCCCGTGCTGCGGGAACAGGCACGTCCAGTGCCGTGTGTACGACTTGACTTCCACGCAGCCCTGCCTCTGGCGTCGTCCCACCCTTGGCAGAGGCATGACGAGGTGCATGGCCTCCTCGGCGGCGTCGATGAGTCCGGGCCATGCCACGTCGCAGAAAACGGACAGGTGGTGCTGCTTGTACCGCGAGACGATATGGCCGTCGCCGAGGTAGAGGCCCAGAAGGTAACTGTAGGCGCGATGATCGAATGCGCGCCCCGTGCACCTAGGGCAGTCGGTCGGCGGTTCATATGTCTCGCCGCGATGCTTCCGGTCCTGATACCTCGGCGCAACAGCAGGACTGCCTCTTCGCGTATCGAAGGATTGTGCTCCACAGTCCGTGAGCTTGGCCGCGCCTCGTCCGGTTGTCCGTGAATCGAAGATTCGTTCACCATGACGAGTGAAGATCGTAAAAGCGCTTTGCGGCCTTGGAAAAGAAGGAGAAGTGCCCCGAGTCGGATTCGAACCGACGCTGAATGGGTTTTGAATCCATCGCCTCTGCCGCTGGGCTACCGGGGCTCCTTCGAAACAAAGGATACCGAAGACCCTCCGTGTCACAAACATACAGGAGCTAGGTAGGCTCGGGGGAGCTGAATCGCCTTGCAACAAGGAGCCCCCCGTGACCGCCGAGCACGAGTCGACGCCCACGCCCGACGCCGACCAGTCGCACGTTCCGCCGCTGACGACCCGCGTCGTCATCGCCGAGGACGAGGCGCTCATCCGTCTCGACCTCAAGGAGATGCTCGAGGAGGAGGGGTACTCCGTCGTCGGCGAGGCCGGCGACGGGCAGACGGCCGTCGATCTCGCCCGCGAGCACCGGCCCGATCTCGTCATCCTGGACGTGAAGATGCCCGTCCTGGACGGGATCTCCGCCGCCGAGAAGATCGGCGAGGAGTCCATCGCCCCCGTGCTCATGCTCACCGCGTTCTCGCAGCGCGACCTCGTCGAGCGGGCCCGCGACGCCGGGGCCATGGCGTACCTCGTGAAGCCGTTCAGCAAGAGCGACGTCGTGCCGGCCATCGAGATGGCCGTCTCCCGCTTCGCCGAGCTGAAGGCGCTGGAGAAGGAGGTCGCCGACCTCTCCCTCCGGCTGGAGACCCGCAAGCTCGTCGACCGGGCCAAGAGCATCCTGCAGACCCAGTACGGCCTCACCGAGCCGAACGCCTTCCGTTGGATCCAGAAGACCTCCATGGACCGCCGCATGTCCATGCAGCAGGTCGCCGAGGCGGTCATCGAGGACGCCGAGGAGAAGAAGAACGCCGCCAAGGGCTGATCCGCGCACCGGGCGCCGCGCACCGCGCGCCCGCCGTGCCCCGGACATGCGTGAGGCCCGCCTCCCCCCGGGGGGAGGCGGGCCTCACGCGTTTTCCGGCTCTCAGTCCTCGCCGAGGTACGCCTTGCGGACGTCCTCGTTGACCAGGAGCTCGCGGCCCGGGCCCGAGAGGACCACGTTGCCGATCTCCATCACGTGGCCCTGGTCGGCCAGCGAGAGCGCCGCCTGGGCGTTCTGCTCGACCAGCAGGATGGTGGTGCCCTGCGCCTTGAGCTCGGCGATGGTCGCCATGATCTTCTGCATCATGATCGGCGAGAGGCCCATCGAGGGCTCGTCCAGCATCAGCAGCTTCGGCCGGGACATGAGCGCACGGCCCATGGCCAGCATCTGCTGCTCGCCGCCGGACAGGGTGCCGGCCGCCTGCTTGCGACGCTCTCCCAGGATGGGGAAGAGGTCGTAGGCGCGCTGGACGTCCTGCTGGATGCCTTCCTTGTCCTTGCGGAGGAAGGCGCCCAGGAGGAGGTTGTCCTCGATCGTCATGCGCGGGAAGATGTGGCGCCCCTCGGGGGAGTGGGCGAGTCCGAGCGCGACGATGTCGTGCGCGGGCACCTTCTTCAGCGACTTCCCGTTGAACTTGATCTGGCCGCCGCGCGGCTTGATCAGGCCCGACAGGGTGCGCAGCGTGGTCGTCTTACCGGCGCCGTTGGTGCCGATGAGGGTGACGATCTGGCCGGCGTCGACGCTGAACGAGATGCCCTTGACGGCTTCGATCTTGCCGTAGGCGACGCGGAGGTCCTCGACCTCGAGGAGTGCGGTCACTTGGCTTCTCCGTCCGTGCGGGTGGTGCTGTGCGCCTCGGTTTCGGCCTCGGCGGCTTGGGCCTGCGCGGCTTCGGCCTCCGTGGTTTCGGCCTGTGCGGCTACGGCCTCGGCGGCTTCGGCCTCCGCGGCCTCGACCGCGGCGGCTTCCTCGGCGCCGGGGGCGCCTTCGAAGGGCTCCCCGAGGTACGCGGCGACGACGCGCTCGTCGCCCTGGACCTCGCTGGCGGTGCCCTCGATGAGCTTCTCGCCCTGGACGAGGCAGGCGACCCGGTCGCAGAGGTTGAAGATGAAGCGCATGTCGTGCTCGATGACGAGGACGGCGATGCCCTTGTCCCGGATGGCGAAGATGAGTTCTTCGGTGGTCCGGGTCTCCTGCGGGTTCATGCCGGCGGTGGGCTCGTCCAGGAGGATGAGGCCGGGGTCGCTGGCGAGCGCGCGGGCGATCTCCAGCTTGCGCTGGTCGCCGTACGGGAGGTTGCGGGCGAGGTGTTCGGCCTTGCTGTCGAGGCCGATGAACTCCAGGAGTTCCATGGCCCTTTCACGGCTGGCCTTCTCCTCCCGGTGGAAGCCGGGGAGGCGCAGCAGGGCGGACCAGAGGCCCTCCTTGGTGCGGGTGTGGCGGCCGACGAGGACGTTTTCCAGGACCGTCATGTTGTTGAAGAGACGGATGTTCTGGAAGGTGCGGGCGACGCCGGCGGCGGTGACCTTGTAGGACTTCGGAGGCAGGACCGTGCCCTTGTACCGGACTTCGCCCTCGGTGGGGATGTAGAGGCCGGTGAGGCAGTTGAAGAAGGTGGTCTTGCCGGCGCCGTTGGGGCCGATGAGTCCGACGATCTCGCCGCTGCGGACGGTCAGGTCGACGTTGCGGACGGCGGTGAGGCCGCCGAAGCGCATCGTGACGCCGCGTGCGTCGAGGACGGTCTCCGCCGTGCTGGGGGCGGTGGTGGTGGTCGTCATGGGTCAGACCCCTGCCTTGCCGAGGACCGTCGGAGCTGCAGCCTCGGGGTGGAGTTCGAGCTGGTTGCGCCGGTTGGGGATGAGGCCTTCGGGGCGCAGTCGCATGAGGACGATGAGTGCGAAGCCGAAGACGAGGAGCTGGTACTCGCCGAGGAACTGGAGCTTGTTGGGGATCAGGAAGAGGAGCGATCCGCCGACGAGCGGTCCGGCGATGGTGCCCATGCCGCCGAGGACGACCGCGGCGAGGAGGAAGGCGGAGTTCGGCGGTACGGCGTTGGCGAACTGGTACTGGTCGGGGGTGACCGTGTACTGGACGTGTGCCTGGACGACGCCGGCGAGGCCGGCGAGGGTGGCGCCGAGGGCGAAGGCGATGAGCTTGACGCGGAAGCCGTTGATGCCCATGGCCTCGGCGGCGGTCTCGTCCTCGCGGATGGCGACCCAGGCCCGGCCGATGCGGGATTCCGCGCTGCGGCGGAACACGAGGACCACGATGAGCGTGATCAGCAGCATCAGCAGGAAGTAGTTCGCGAACCGGCCGATGGTGAAGCCGGCGATCGTGTGTGCTGCCCCGAAGTCGAACCCGAAGAGGTTGATGTTGGGGATGTTGGCGATGCCGTTGGGCCCGTTGGTGATGTCGGGGCCGGAGACGCCGTCGAGGTTGTTCATCGAGATGCGGAAGATCTCTCCGAAGCCGAGCGTCACGATGGCGAGGTAGTCGCCGCGCAGGCGCAGGGTCGGGGCGCCGATGAGGACACCGAAGATCATCGAGGCGGCGGCGCCGGCGAGGAGTGCGGCCCAGAAGGGCAGCTGCACGCCGAACGGGGAGTTCGGGGAGCCGGAGACCAGGGCCGCGGTGTAGGCGCCGACTCCGAGGAAGGCGACGTATCCGAGGTCGAGGAGGCCGGTGAGGCCGACGACGATGTTCAGGCCGAGGGCGACGGTGGCGAAGATCAGGATGTTGACCCCGAGGTTCGCGTACTGGTCGTCGGTCTGGGTGAGGGGGAAGGCCGCCGCGGCCGCGAAGGCGCCGACGAGGGCGACGTTGCGGTGGCGGGCGGTGAGGGTGGTGAGGCGGCCCATGAGGCCGGCCTTGTTGAGCGCGGCGGCACCGAAGCCGGTGGTGATCAGGAAGCCGATGAAGAGTTCCTGGTACGGGGTGGTGATGCCGTAGGTGAAGACGGTGAGGCCGAGTCCGAGGACCGCGGCGATCAGCAGGATCTCGACCCAGGAGGGCAGGGCGCGGGCGGGGGTGGCGGGACCGGAGGCGAAGGAGGCCTTGACGGTCGTCCACTTGTTGCCGGCTTCGTGCTTGAACTTGTCCCAGCCGGTGTCGTCGGGGTCCGGTCCTTCGAGCGAGGGGCGCTCGAAGGGCAGGGCGAAGGCTCCGACGACGGCGAGGAGGCTGACCAGGGCGGCGACACCGGCGCCGGGTTCGAGGTCGACGATCGCGCCGAGCTTCACCACGATGGCGATGACGGTGTACCAGATGACGGCGAACGCGGCGAGGGCGGAGAGCTTGATCGCCGCGTCGGCTCCGGAGGGTGCGAGCCAGCGGAAGCCCTTGACGCCGTAGGAGGCGAGGCCGAAGGCAGTGGTGAGGGCGCCGCCGATGAGGGCGAGCCACTGGAGTCCGCCGGGGTATCCGTAGACGGTGAGGTCGCCGGGGAAGGCGGAGGTCCAGGTCCAGGCGAGGAATGCGGAGAGGACGGTGAGTGCGCCGCCGACGGTGGCCAGGGCGCGGGCCGTCTTCTCGGGGAGGGCGATGAAGCCCTTGTCCGGTGCGGGGGTGGTCTTCGCGGTGTCCGCGGTGATGGTCGTCGTCATGGATCTCACACCCTGTCCGCCACGCGCTGGCCCAGCAGGCCCTGCGGCCGGAAGAGGAGCACGAGGATGAGAAGTACGAACGCCCAGGTGTTGCCCCAGGACTGTCCACCGAGCTGTTCGAGGCCGGGGATTTCGGCGACGTAGACGGTGGTCAGGGTCTCGGCGAGGCCGAGGACGAGGCCGCCGACCATGGCGCCGTAGATGTTGCCGATTCCTCCGAGGACGGCGGCGGTGAACGCCTTGAGGCCGAGGAGGAAGCCCATCTTGAAGTTGACCTCGCCGTACTTGAGGCCGTAGGCGACGGCTCCGACGGCGGCGAAGACGGCGCCGAGGGCGAACGCGGTGGTGATGATGCGGTCGGTGTTGACGCCCATCAGCTTCGCGGTGTCGGGGTCCTGCGCGGTGGCCTGCATGCCGCGGCCGGTGCGGGTCTTCTTGACGAAGAATCCGAGGAAGGCCATCGAGATGGGGGCCGCGATCAGGAGGAAGATGTCACCGGTCTGGATGGTGATGCTGCCGAGGTGGAAGGGTCCGCCGGGGATCTCGGGGAAGACGAGCGAGCTCGTCGCGCCCGGGTACCAGGCCCATACCGCCTGCTGGAGGGCGATGGAGAGCCCGATGGCGGTGATGAGTGGTGCGAGGCGCGGAGCGTTGCGCAGCGGGCGGTAGGCGAAGCGTTCCGCGGCGACTGCGATGGTGGTGGCCACGAAGACCGCGCCTATGAGCATCAGGGGCAGCGCGACCCACATGGTCGAGCCCGTGGGGAGCATCATCCAGACCGTGAGGGCTCCGAAGCCGCCGGTCATGAAGATCTCGCCGTGGGCGAAGTTGATGAGCTGGACAATGCCATAGACCATCGTGTAGCCGATGGCGACGAGCCCGTACATGGATCCCAGTAGCAGGCCGTTGACCAGCTGTTGCGGCAGTTCGTGCACCGCAGGTCCTCCGAGTCTTTCGACGGATGTGACACCGCGCGGGGCGCTGTGGTGTGCGCGCCCCGCGCGGCAGGTGTGGTGGGTGCCGGCGGACGTTGTCCGTCAGCGGGTGGAGGTCAGCCGCCGAAGGTGCCGGACTCGACGGACTTCCAGTCGCCGCCCTCGACCTTGTAGACGGTGAGCTGCTTGTTGGTGGCGTCACCGAACTCGTCGAAGGAGACCTTGCCGGTCACACCCTCGAAGGAGACGCTCTGGACGGCGCCGAGGACCTTGGCGCGGGCGTCGGTGGGCAGCTTGCCGCCGTTGCCGTCGACGACGGCCTTGATGCCCTCGATGATGGCCCAGGCGGAGTCGTACGAGTAGCCGCCGTAGGCAGCGAACGGCTCCTTGAAGCCGGCCTTCTCGTAGTTGGCGACGAACTCCTTGGCGGAGGGCAGGCTCTCGACCGGCGCGCCGACGGAGGTGGAGAGGTCGCCGACGGCGCCCTCTCCCGCGAGCTCGACGAACTTCTTGTCGTAGATGCCGTCGCCGCCGACGAGCGGGATGTTGGTGCCCGACGCCTTGATCTGCTTGCTGAGCGGGCCGGCCGCCGGGTACTCGCCGCCGTAGTAGACGACGTCGGCGCCAGAGCTCTTGACCTGGGTCACGATCGCGGAGAAGTCCTTGCTCTCCGGGTCGATGTGGCCTTCGCCCGCGACGGCGCCGCCGAGCTTGGTGAACTCGCCCTTGAAGGTTCCGGCGAGGCCGGCGCCGTAGGTCTTCTTGTCATCAATGATGAAGACCTTCTTCTTGCCCGCCTTGTTGAAGAGGTACTGCGCCGCGAACGGGCCCTGGATGGCGTCCGTGGTGGCGGTGCGGAAGTAGCTCTTGTAGGTGCGGACCTTCTCGCCGGTCGCCCACTTCGGACCCTGGGACAGGGACGGGCTGGTGTTGGCCGGGGAGATCTGGACGAGCTTGGCGTCGTCGAAGACCTTCTGCATCGACTCGGAGACCGAGGAGTTCAGGGGGCCGACGACACCGAGGACGTCCTTGTTGGCCGTCAGCTTCGTGGCGTTCTGCTGGCCGGACGAGGCCTGGGCCTGGTCGTCGAGGGCCTCGATCTTGAAGGTGACGCCCTTGACGTACTTCTTCTCGTTGGCCTGGCGGACGGCCAGGTCGACGGAGTTGCGGATGCCGAGGCCGAGGGCCGACAGGTCGCCGGTGAGCGGGGCGTCGACGCCGATGACGACCGTGGTGTCGCCGCCGCCGGCGTCGTTACCACCCTTGTCGTCGCGCGAACCACAGGCGGTGAGAGTGAGGGCACCCGCGGCAAGCGCGGCCGTCACGGCTATGAGCGAACGATGACGCACGATCAGTCCTTTCCAGGCACAGCGTCCCCCGTGGGACGCTCCGAGTCGTATCGCGGGAAACCGAACTGAAGGAAATCCGGTGGTCGCGGTGACTGGCCGTGACTCTAGGCGGCTGATAGGCCGATATGGAGGGCTCAGGCCAATGATGTGACTCTCTTGTTATGCCACGGCGTAATGCATAGCGGATCTCTGGGGGTGGAACGGGGGAATTCCGGTCGGTTCGTCTTGTCCGCATGCTGAGATGCGGCAGGACTGTCAGGTGGTTTGAGTCCTGACGGCGCAGGAGTGTGGGGGGTTTTGCTCATGACGCGCCGGAGGTCACCGCATCTCGATCTTCGGGACAAGCCCTGGTCAGAGCGTCGGAGAGGTCGCGCGCATAACGGTCACCCAGGATGTAGCCGTGCTCTTCTTTCTGGCGTTGATTGCTCAGAGTTACCTCAAGAAAGGGAAGCCCTGAATTCCGTGCTACATGCACGCAGTCGACGGCCCGAATCTCGACCACCAGGTCACGGGCCTCGCCCGCGGCGACGACGAGCGGCGGCCGTGGCCGGGAAGCGACGGCGAGTGCCCGCGACGGCTGGCCGATCCGCTCGACGGTCACCGGCGGCCCCGACGATGCGGCGACACGGAGGGTGAAGGCGAAGGCGCTGCCCGGCTCGGCGGGGTCCACGGGGTGCCCGTACGCGAACGAGACCACCTGGGACGGCGCGGAAGGCGCCGCCGCCACCGGCGCGGGCGGCCGCGGACGGGCGGCGTGGAGGTACCCGCCCCCGCCGGCCAGCGCGGTCAGCGCGGCCGCGGCGACCAGGGCGCGGCGGTGCCGTGGCGCCCGCGCCGCCCAGGCCGGGAGCGGCCGGGGCCGGGCCGGCGGGCGTTCGAGGCCCCTGGTGCCCTCGCCGGGCTCCACGGGGCCGACGCCGCTCACCGCGGGCCGTCCGCGGCGGCCGGGCGGCTCACCGCCAGGGGCCGTCGGTCGGGGCGCCGGAGCGGTGGCGCTCGGTGCAGCGGGCCCGCGCCTCCCGGGCGGCGAGGGCGCGCCCGGCGGCCGGGCCCGCGGTCCGCTCCTCGGCGCGGGCGGCGGCGGTGACCGCGCGCAGGATCTCGTACTGGGCGCCGGACAGGCCCATGGCCTGGTAGTCGAGCCCGACGGCGTCCCGGCGCTCCCCGGCGTCGAGCAGGACGCCGCTCCAGTGGGTGACGAGGCCGGTGCACAGCTCGGCGGGCGAGGTGGTGTGCGGGGCGGGTGTCCCGGGGGCGGGCGCGCCGGACGGGCCGCCGGCCCCGGAGCAGCCCAGGGCGAGCGCGGCGATCAGCGTCGCCGCGCCCGTCGCCCGGGCGCTGCCCGGCATCGGTCCCGTACCCATGCGAGGCACGCTAGACCGATGGGCCGGGGGTGACAACGGTCAGGCGTTGCCGGGGTGTTGCGGGTTCGCGTCGCGCAGCAGGCAGGTCAGTCGGGCGGTGCAGACGCGGCGGTCCTGGTCGTCGCTGATGACGATCTCGTAGGTGGTGGTGGAACGGCCCCGGTGGACCGGGGTCGCGACGCCGGTGACCAGGCCGGACCGGGCGCCGCGGTGGTGGGTGCAGTTCAGGTCGACGCCCACGGCGATCTTGTTGATGCCGCCGTGCATCATCGCGCCGACGGAGCCGAGGGTCTCGGCCAGCACGGCCGAGGCGCCGCCGTGCAGGAGCCCGTACGGCTGGGTGTTGCCCTCGACCGGCATCGTGGCCACGACGCGGTCGGCCGAGGCCTCCAGGATGCGGATGTCCATCCGCTCGCCGAGGTGGCCCGCCGAGAACAGCTTGGGCAGGTCGATGCCCAGGGCCGCGTACTCGTCGAGGACCTCCTGCGGGAACTTCACGGTGTGCTGCTCGCCCATGGGCCGGCTCCGTCTCTCAACGCTCGTCAACCTGCTTGTCCTGAGGTCGTTCTATCAGGCCGGTTCGAAGCGGATGACGACGGACTTGCTCGCGGGGGTGTTGCTGGTGTCCGCGGTGGAGTCGAGGGGGACCAGCACGTTGGTCTCGGGGTAGTAGGCGGCCGCGCAGCCCCGGGCGGTCGGGTAGTGCACGACGCGGAAGCCGGGCGCGCGCCGCTCCACCCCGTCCCTCCACTCGCTGACCAAGTCGGTGTACGCGCCGTCGGCGAGCCCGAGCTCCGCCGCGTCCTCGGGGTTGACCATGACGACGCGGCGGCCGCCGGTGATGCCGCGGTAGCGGTCGTCGAGGCCGTAGATCGTGGTGTTGTACTGGTCGTGGCTGCGCAGGGTCTGCAGGAGCAGCCGTCCGGCCGGGACCCTCGGGTACTCGACGGGAGCGGCGGTGAAGTTCGCCTTGCCCGTCACGGTCGGGAAGCGGCGTTCGTCGCGCGGGGCGTGCGGCAGCCGGAAGCCGCCGGGGCGGGCGACGCGGGCGTTGAAGTCCTCGAAGCCGGGGACCACGCGGGCGATCCGGTCGCGGATGGCGGAGTAGTCCCGCTCGAACTCCTCCCACGGGGTCTTCGACGCCTCGCCGAGGACCGCGCGGGCCATGCGCGCCACGATCGCGGGCTCGGAGAGCAGGCGTGGGCCCGCGGGGGCGAGGTTGCCGCGCGAGGAGTGGACCATGCCCATGGAGTCCTCGACGGTGACGAACTGCCGGCCCGAGGCCTGGTTGTCCTTGTCGGTGCGGCCCAGGGTGGGCAGGATCAGGGCGCGGCGGCCGGTGACCGCGTGGGAGCGGTTGAGCTTGGTGGAGACGTGCACGGTGAGCGAGGCGCGGCGGACCGCGGCCTCGGTGACCTCGGTGTCGGGGGTCGCGCCGACGAAGTTGCCGCCCATGGCGAAGAAGACCTTGGCCTCGCCGTCCCGCAGGGCCTGGATGGAGCGGACGACGTCGAAGCCGTGGGCGCGCGGAGAGGTGATCGCGAACTCGCGGTCGAGGGCGTCGAGGAAGGCGGGCGCGGGGCGCTCGAAGATCCCCATGGTGCGGTCGCCCTGAACGTTGGAGTGGCCGCGGACCGGACAGACCCCGGCGCCGGGCCGGCCGATGTTCCCGCGCAGCAGCAGCAGGTTGACGACCTCGCGGATGGTGGCGACGGAGTGCTTGTGCTGGGTGAGACCCATGGCCCAGCAGACGATGGTCCGCTCGGAGGCCAGGACCATGGCGAGGGCGCGCTCGATCTCGGACCGGGTCAGGCCGGTCGCGGCGAGGGTCTCCTCCCAGTCGGTCTCTGCGGCGGCCGCGGCGAACTCCTCGTAGCCGTGGGTGTGTTCGCGGATGAAGGCCTCGTCGGTGGCTCCGCCCGCCGCGATGACCAGCTTGTTGAGGAGCCGGAAGAGGGCCTGGTCGCCGCCGATGCGGATCTGGAGGAACAGGTCGTTCAGCGCGGTGCCCTTGAGCATGCCGAGCGGGGTCTGCGGGTTCTTGAACCGCTCCATCCCGGCCTCGGGCAGCGGATTCACCGAGATGATCTTCGCGCCGGACGACTTGGCCCGCTCCAGGGCGGACAGCATGCGGGGGTGGTTGGTGCCCGGGTTCTGCCCGGCCACGATGATCAGGTCGGCCTGATGCAGGTCCTCCAGGGAGACGCTGCCCTTGCCGATGCCGATCGTCTCGTTCAGCGCGGAGCCCGAGGACTCGTGACACATGTTGGAGCAGTCGGGGAGGTTGTTCGTGCCGTACTCGCGGACGAAGAGCTGGAAGAGGAACGCGGCCTCGTTGCTGGTGCGGCCCGAGGTGTAGAAGACGGCCTCGTCGGGGGAGGCGAGTCCGCGCAGCTCCTCGGCGATGATCGCGAAGGCGCGCTCCCAGGACACCGCCTCGTACCGGTCGCCGCCCGGCGGCAGGTACACCGGCTCGGTGATCCGGCCCTGCTGCCCCAGCCAGTACCCCGACCGCGCCGCCAGCTCGGCGACGGGGTGCGCGGCGAAGAACTCCGGGGTGACCCGGCGCAGCGTGGCCTCCTCCGCGACGGCCTTGGCCCCGTTCTCGCAGAACTCGGCGGTGTGCCGCTCGTCGCCCTCGGGCCAGGCGCAGCCCGGGCAGTCGAAGCCGTTCTTCTGGTTGACCTTGAGCAGGGTGCGGGCGGTACGCGCGAGGCCCATCTGCTGCTGCGCGATCCTCAGGGTGTGCCCGATCGCCGGCAGCCCCGCCGCGGCGTGCTTGGGGGGCGCGACCTGCGGCGCGTCCTGTACCGGATCACCTGCGGGCGGCTTGGTGGCCATGTCGCTCCCCTTCGAGCAGTTATGCGCGTACACGACCGATCCTGTCACGGTCCTCCGACATCGCCGACGCCGGAATTGTCAGCGGGGGCGCCTAGGATCGGGGGCGTGGCAGAGACAGCAGCGCAGAAGACGGACCAGACGACCGCGGCGGACCGCCCCCGCCTGATGCTCATGGACGGGCACTCCCTGGCGTACCGGGCGTTCTTCGCGCTGCCCGCGGAGAACTTCACGACCGCGACCGGACAGCCGACCAACGCGATCTACGGCTTCGCGTCGATGCTGGCGAACACGCTGCGCGACGAGGCGCCCACGCACTTCGCGGTCGCGTTCGACGTGTCCCGCAAGACGTGGCGCTCGACGGAGTTCCCCGAGTACAAGGCGAACCGCTCCAAGACGCCCGACGAGTTCAAGGGGCAGGTCGAGCTGATCGGCGAGCTCCTCGACACGATGAACGTGCCGCGGTTCGCGGTCGACGGCTTCGAGGCCGACGACGTGATCGCGACGCTGGCCACGCAGGCGGAGGCCCTCGGCTTCGACGTGCTGATCGTCACCGGCGACCGCGACTCCTTCCAGCTGGTGTCCGAGCACACCACCGTGCTGTACCCGACCAAGGGCGTCTCCGAGCTCACCCGGTTCACCCCGGAGAAGGTCGAGGAGAAGTACGGCCTCACCCCCCAGCAGTACCCGGACTTCGCGGCGCTGCGCGGCGACCCGTCCGACAACCTGCCCGGCATCCCCGGCGTCGGCGAGAAGACCGCCGCCAAGTGGATCACCCAGTTCGGGTCGTTCAAAGAGCTCGTCGAACGCGCCGAGGAGGTCAAGGGCAAGGCCGGACAGAACTTCCGGGACCACCTGGAGGCCGTCAAGCTCAACCGCGTCCTGACCGAGATGGTCAAGGACGTTGAGCTGCCCAAGACCCCCGCCGACCTGACCCGCCTCCCGTACGACCGCGCCGGGATGCTCGGCGTACTGGACGTGCTGGAGATCCGCAACGCCTCGCTGCGCGAGCGGCTGCTCGCCGTGGACCCGGGCACCGCAGAGGAGGAGGCCCCGGCCCCGGCGCCCGCCGTGGAGCTGGACGGCTCCGTCCTGGGCGCGGGCGAGCTCGCCCCCTGGCTGGAGGCCCACGCGGGCGGACCGCTGGGCGTGGCCACCGTCGACAGCTGGAACCTCGGCGCGGGCAAGGTCACCGAGATCGCGCTCGCCGCGGCGGGCGGCGCGGCCGCCTGGTTCGAGCCGCACGCCGTGGACGAGGCCGACGAGCGGGCCTTCGCGGCCTGGGCCGCGGACCCGGCGAAGCCCAAGGTCGTGCACAACGCCAAGGGCCTCATGCGGGTCTTCCCCGAACACGGCTGGACCCTCGCCGGGGTCACCATGGACACGGCCCTCGCCGCCTACCTGGTCAAGCCCGGCCGCCGCTCCTTCGCCCTGGACGCCCTGTCCAACGAGTACCTGCACCGCGAGCTGGCCCCCGCCGCCGCCGACGGCCAGCTCGCCTTCGGCGCCGACGACACCGCCGAGGCGGACGCGCTCATGGCGCAGGCCCGCGCGGTCCTCGACCTGGGCGACGCCTTCACCGGCAAGCTCGACGAGGTGGGCGCGACCGAGCTGCTCCACGACATGGAACTTCCGACGTCCGAACTGCTCGCCCGGATGGAGCGGACCGGCATCGCCGCCGACCGCGACCACCTGGACGCCATGGAGCAGCAGTTCGCCGGCGCGGTCCAGCAGGCGGTGAAGGAGGCGCACGGCGCGGTCGGCCACGAGTTCAACCTCGGCTCGCCCAAGCAGCTCCAGGAGGTCTTCTTCGGCGAGCTGGACCTGCCGAAGACCAAGAAGACCAAGACCGGCTACACCACCGACGCCGACGCGCTCGCCTGGCTCGCCACCCAGACCGACCACGAGCTGCCGGTCATCATGCTGCGCCACCGCGAGCAGGCCAAGCTGCGCGTCACCGTCGAGGGCCTGGTCAAGGCCGTCGCCGCCGACGGCCGGGTGCACACCAGCTTCAGCCAGACCGTCGCCGCGACCGGCCGCCTGTCCTCCACCGACCCGAACCTGCAGAACGTCCCGGTGCGCACCGACGAGGGCCGCGCCATCCGCCGCGGATTCGTCGTCGGGGAGGGCTTCGAGTCCCTCATGACCGCCGACTACAGCCAGATCGAGCTGCGCGTCATGGCCCACCTCTCCGAGGACGCGGGCCTGATCGAGGCCTTCGCCACCGGCGAGGACCTGCACACCACCGTCGCCTCCCAGGTGTTCGCGGTGGAGCGGTCCCAGGTCGACGCGGAGATGCGCCGCAAGATCAAGGCCATGTCGTACGGGCTGGCGTACGGGCTGTCCGCCTTCGGCCTGGCCCAGCAGCTGAACATCGAGCCCGCCGAGGCGCGGGGCCTGATGGACACCTTCTTCGAGCGGTTCGGCGGGGTCCGCGCATACCTCCAGCGCGTCGTCGACGAGGCCCGCGCCACCGGGTACACGGCGACCGTCTTCGGCCGCCGCCGGTACCTGCCCGACCTCAACAGCGACAACCGCCAGCGCCGTGAGGCCGCCGAGCGGATGGCGCTCAACGCCCCGATCCAGGGCACCGCGGCCGACATCGTCAAGGTCGCCATGCTGCGCGTGGACCAGGCGATCACCGGGGCCGGGCTGTCGTCGCGGATGCTCCTCCAGGTCCACGACGAAATCGTGCTGGAGATCGCCCCGGGCGAGCGGGAGCGGGTCGAGGAGCTGGTGCGCCGCGAGATGGGCGCCGCCGCCGACCTGCGGGCCGAGCTGGACGTGTCGGTGGGCGTGGGCCCCGACTGGGAGTCCGCCGCGCACTGACGTCCGCCAGGTGTGGAGCGCCCGTCCCCGCTACGCGCTGGGGACGGGCGTTCGCGCGTCCGCGTCGGTTCCGGCGTCGGTGTCGGAGCTCGGGTCCGCGCCCTGCGCCGTACGGTCGTGGCGGTGCCGCAGCCGGACGAGGACCCCGAACAGCAGCAGGGCCACGGCGAGCCCGCCGCCCGCGCCGAAACAGATGGTCGGGACGATGTCGAGCGGATGGCCGATGCGGTCGGAGAACGCGAAGAAGCGGACCACGCGCACCGTGACCCCCGCCGCCACGCCCACCACGACCAGGACGAGCGCGCCCACGGTCTCGGCGCGGGTCAGCACCGGTACGGACGCCGGGGCCGGAGCGGCCGGGATCCGGCGCAGCGCCGTCGCTGTGAACCAGAGCAGGACGCAGGCGGCGACCGCCGAACTGCCGTACTGCAGGTACGAGTAGAGGGGCAGACCGAAGGCGACCGGCTCGCCGAGCGCGGGCAGCGCGTTGGTGCCCCACCGGTCCAGGTGGGTGAAGCTGTCCCACACGACGTGCGTGAGGGAGCCGATGACCGCCGAGAGGTAGAACCACGCCGCGAGCAGAGGCAGTTGGCGGCCGCGCCACCGCTCACCCCGCAGCAAGGCGTACACCCGGCCCCGCTGCCCGCGCGGGAGGAGCGCGACCAGCGGCTCGCGCATCAGCAGCCAGCACGCCGCGAGGACCGCGGTGAGGACGGCGTCCGCGGTGAGGACGCCCGTCAGCGTGTGGGTGAAGGAGCCGTACGACATGACGCCCCCGACGACCGCGTCCGCGAAGTAGAAGGTGTCCGGCGCGAACGAGCCGAGGACCAGCGCCGAGGCCACGAGCGGGCCGCGCGCCCGGCCGGTCCGGCGGACGGCCGGCAGGACGGCGGCCGCATGGCTGAGGGTGAACGGCATGGCGCCTCTTCTCGGTGTGCGGTGTGCGGTGGGTGGTGGTTGGTGGTTGGTGCGGAGGGGTGTCGGGGCCGGGGGCCGGAGACCCGCCCTTTACTTCGGTTACTTCGGGCCAATGGGCCCTGAGGGTCCGGACAGTATGCGTGACCTGCGCAGGGACGTGGGGATGTGGTGAAACTCCGTACCGTGGTGCGTGCCCTGTGCAGCGATCTGACATAGGGTCACGCGGACGTCGAGGGGGAGGGGTCCGGCTCATGGCGGCTCGAATATTCGGACGCAGGCTGCGCAGGGGCGGCGCCGCCGCCCTGGTCTCCGCTCTGGTGGTCGCCGCGGTGACGGCCTCCCAGGGGCCCGGCGCGGGCGGCACGGACCGCATCGCGGCGGCCGGGGAGGACAGCGCGCGGTCCGCCCCGGAGGCGCACTCCGGCGGCGACTCCTCCTACTTCACCGAACTGCCCCCGCTGATCAGCCCCGAGGCGCTGCCCGTCGTACCACCCGCGGACGCCGCGTCGGCGGATGCTCCCGCGCCGGCCGGGCAGGCCGCGGCGGCGACCGGGCCGGGCGCGGAGCAGGTGGTCACCGGCGCGGGCGAGGGCGCGCAGGGGATACCGGCGAGCGTCCTCGCCGCGTACCGGAACGCGGAGCGCACGGTGGGGGAGAGCGACCCCGGGTGCGGGCTGCGCTGGCAGCTCCTCGCGGCGATCGGCAAGGTCGAGTCGGGGCAGGCACGCGGCGGCCGGGTCGACGCGGCGGGAACCACGCTGCGGCCGATCCTGGGGCCGGTGCTCGACGGCAACGGCTTCGCGAACATCTCGGACACGGACGGCGGGGCCTACGACGGCGACGCCCGCTACGACCGCGCGGTCGGACCGATGCAGTTCATCCCCTCCACCTGGGCGGCCTGGGGCCAGGACGCGGACGGCGACGGCCGGCGCAACCCGAACAACGTGCACGACGCGGCCCTCGCGGCCGGCCGCTACCTGTGCGCCGGCACGCGGGACCTGCGGGTGGCGGCGGACCTCGACCGGGCGGTGCTCTCGTACAACCAGTCCACGGAGTACCTGCGGACGGTGCGGTCCTGGTTCGCGTACTACCTGAAGGGGGCGCACGAGGTCCCGGACGGCAAGGGCGGCGGCACCGGCACGGGCGTCGGCGCGGGTACCGGTCCGGCCGCCCCGGCCGCACAGCCGAAGCCGGGCCCGCACCCGGGTCCGGACCCCACCCCGTCCCCCCGGCCCACCCCGAAGCCGACGCCGACCCAGCCCCCCAAGCCGACGCCGTCTCCCACGCCCCCGTCGGCCCCCACCCCGGTGCCGACCCCGAGCCCGAGCCCGACTCCCACCCCCGAGCCGACGCCGCCCCCGACGCCGTCCCCGACGCCGACCCCGACTCCCACCCCCGAGCCGACGCCGTCCCCGACGGCCACCGCGTCCCCGAAGCCGGCCGCGACGCCGTCGACGGCCGCGACGCAGAAGCCCACCGCGTCCCCGGAGCCCGGCCCGACCGCCTCGCCGTCCGCGTCCCCCTCCGCCACGCGCCCGGTCGCGCCGACCCCGTAGCCGGAGCCGTAGTCGTAGCCGGGGCGCGTCACCTGACCCGGCTCCGCCCGCCGCCCGGCTCCGCCCGGTGCCCCGACGGCGCCGGGCGCCGCCGTCCGCCCGCCGCCCGGCCCCTTCGCCGGAGGCGACACGGCGCCCGAGCGCGCGGCGCCCGAGCGCGCATCACCCGCGAGCGCGCTCCGGCGAGGCGGTCCGGTACCCCCGCCCTCCCCGCCCCGGTGTTCGGCCGCGCAGGTCAGGGGTGTTCCCGGGATCCGGGGCCCAGACGGTTCTCATCTCGTCCCCGCATTGCTACGGTGCCTCCGCCCTGACGCCCTATCAGATTCCGGAGGCCCGGCATGCGTCCGTTCATCGCCGCCGCCAGCGGGCTCGTCCTCGCGGTGCTCCTCGTCCTCGCCGTCACGGCGCTCGGGGCGCCCGAGGGCAAGACCTCCCCCAAGCCCCTGCTCACCACCGCGCCCCCCGCGCCCGGAAAGTAGAGGAGGGCCCGGCGATGCGACGCAGAGCGAGCCTTGTCCTGCTGGCCCTAGCCGTCTTCTGCGCGGCCCTCGCGCCGCTGCTGCGCTGGTACGCGTACCCGCGGCTCGCGAAGATCCCGCCGAACCAGTACCAGGAGATGGTCCTGGAGGCGAAGGACGCGACCCTCATCGACTACCTCGACGGCATGAAGCCCAAGAAGGTCGACAAGGTCACCATCGTCCAGACCCTCAAGGGCAACGTGGAGGCCTCGAGGGAGATCGAGGCGAGCGCGGGCCGGGACGTCGTCGTGTGGGACACCCTGTCCCACATCATGGGCCCGGACGGGAAGACGGTCTCCCAGATCCCCGAGCGCTACATCTTCGACGCCCACACCCAGGACCCGGTGCACGCCACGGGCGAGATGGTCGACGGGGACGCCGTCAAGCGCGAGGGCATCGAGTTCAAGTGGCCCTTCTTCACCGAGCCGCGCGACTACCTCTACTTCGACGCGCAGACCCGCACCTCGTCGCCGATCCACTACGTCGGCCCGCGCACCTTCAAGGGCATGGACGTCTACTACTTCGAGCAGACCGTCCCCTGGACCAAGGTCCCCATGCCCAAGAAGATGCCCATCGAGGGCATCGACCCGACGACGCTCGAACAGACCACCGGCACCAGCCTCTGGTACACGACCAAGGCGATGTTCTGGGTCGACCCGGTGACCGGCGCGCCCGTCAACGCCGAGCAGCAGATCCAGCAGGAGATGCGCGGCGGGTTCGCGGCGGCGGCCCCCGACGGCAAGATCACCGCCTTCGCCGGGCACGTGAAGATGCGCGAGGACTACAGCGACTACACCGTCGACCTTGTCCGGGCGAACCGTACGAAGGTCCTCGCGCTCCACACGTACGCCCCCACCGGCCTGGCTGCCGGCGGCCTGGTGTTCCTCGGGCTCGCGCTGTGGCTGGAGGGCCGGGGCCGGCGGCGCCGACCGGACGGCGGGGACGGCGCGCTCAGCGCTTGAGCCGGGCGCTGGTGTACCGGGTGGCCTCCGCCGTGGCCGGGTCCTCCGGCCACGGGTGCTTCGGGTACCGGCCGCGCAACTCGGCGCGGACGGCGCGGTAGCCGCCCCGCCAGAACGACGCCAGGTCGGCGGTGACGGCCGCGGGCCGCCCGGCGGGGGACAGCAGGTGGACGAGTACGGGCACCCCCGCCACCCGCGGCGTCTCGGCCAGCCCGAACAGCTCCTGCAGCTTCACGGCGAGCACCGGCTGCTCCCCGGCGTAGTCCACCCTGACGCGGGAGCCGCTGGGCACCCCGATCCGCTCCGGGGCCAGCTCGTCCAGCCTGGACGCCTCCCCGGTGGCCCACGGCAGCAGCCGGTTCAGCCCCTGCGCGGCGCTGATCCGGCCGAGGTCCGAGCGGCGCCGGGCCCGCGACAGCTCGGGCTCCAGCCAGTCGTCGGCCCGGTCCAGCAGGGCGGCGTCGTCCGCCACGTCCGGCCAGCCGCCGCCGAGGGTGCGGTGCAGGAAGCCCAGCCGGGCCCGGAGCGCCCGCGCGTCGGGGGACCAGTGCAGCAGGCCGAGGCCCTCCGTGCGGAGCCCGTCGAGCAGGGCCGCGCGCACCAGCGCCGGATCCGGGGCGCGCAGTGGCCGGACGGCGAGCTCGATCGCCCCGAGCCGTTCGGCCCGGCGGGCCACCAGGTCGCCGTCCTCCCAGCGCACCTCCTCCGCGTCCGAGTGGAGGTGCCCGGCGGCCAGGCGGGCGGTGTCCCCGTCGATGACGGCGGCCAGCCGGATCCGGGCCGAGGCCGCGTGCGCGGCGCGGTCCGCCACCGCCACCGCCAGCCAGGGCGCGCTGCGCAGCCGCGACCCGTCGCCGAGCTCGGCTCCGGTCCCGGACGCCATGAGGAACGCCCCCTCGCCCCGCGCCCGCGCCACCCGCTCCGGGAACGCGAGCGCGGCGACGAGCCCGGCTGCGGCGTCGTCGGGGAGCGCCGCACCGGGGGAGCGCCCCGCGGCGTCAAGGGAGGAGCGCCCCGCGGTGTCAAGGGAGGAGCGCCGCGCGCCGTCCCCGCGCGCGGCCCCCGCTGCGCGGCCGCCCACGGCCCCCGCGGTACCGCTGCCCGTGGATCCCGCGCCGTCGCCGGTGGACCCCGTACCGCTGCCCGTGGATCCCGCGCCGTCGCCGGTGGACCCCGTACCGGCGCCCGTGGATCCCGCGGCGCGCTCCAGCCGCCCGGCCTCCGCCCGCCAGCGGGCCGCGTAGGCGTCGCCGCCCCGGCGGGCCGCCCGCCACGCGCCTGCCAGGTCGTCCCCGTACTCCCGCGGCGGCTCCTCGCTCAGCAGCGCCACCACCTCGGCCGCCCGCCGGGCCCCGAGGGCCGGGGCGCCGTCGAGCAGGGCCCGGGCGAGCCGCGGGTGGAGCCCCAGCCGGGCCATGCGCACCCCGCGCGGCGTCGGCCGCCCGGCGGGGTCCACCGCGCCCACCGCGCGCAGCACCTCCCGCGCCGCGGCCATCGCCCCGGCCGGCGGCGGGTCCAGCAGCGCCAGCCCGGTCGCGTCCGGGTCGCCCCAGCACGCGGCCTGCAGGGCGAACTGGGCCAGGTCGGCGATACGGATCTCGGGCGCCGGGTAAGAGGGGAGCCGGCCGTCCTCCGCCTCGGTCCAGCACCGGTACACCGCGCCCGGCGCCTCGCGGCCGGCCCGCCCCGCCCGCTGGCGCCCGGCCGCGCGGGACGCCCGTACGGTCGCCAGCGCGCCCAGCCCCCGCGCGTGGTCCACCCGGGGCTCGCGCGCCAGCCCGGAGTCCACCACCACGCGCACCCCCGGCACGGTGAGGCTCGACTCCGCGACCGCCGTCGCGAGGATCACCCGGCGGTGCTCCGAGGCCGTCAGCGCCGCGTCCTGCACGGCCGCCGGGGCCCGGCCGTGCACCTGGAGCACCTCCGCGTCCACCCCGCGCAGCTGCCCGGCGACCCGGGCGATCTCCCCGACGCCGGGCAGGAAGCACAGCACGTCACCGGAACGTTCCGCCAGCGCCCGCCGCACCACCGACGCCACGTGCGCCAGCTGCGCCGGGTCCACCCGCATCCCGTGCGGCGGCCGCACCGGGCGGGCGGGCGGCGCCCAGACCGTCTCCACCGGGTACGCGGTCCCCGCGGCCTCCACCACCGGCGCGCCGCCCAGCACCCGGGACCAGCCCGCCGCGTCGGTCGTCGCCGAGGCTGCCACGAGGCGCAGCTCCGGCCGCAGGGTCTCCCGTACGTCCAGCAGGAAGGCGGCGACGGTGTCGGCGTCGAGGTGCCGCTCGTGGCACTCGTCCAGGACCACCACGTCCACGCCCGCCAGCTCCTGGTCCCGCTGGAGCCGCTGGAGCAGGACGCCCGTGGTGACCACCTCGACGGCGGTCGACGGGCCCACGGCCCGCTCCCCGCGCACGGTGAAGCCGACCGAGGCGCCGATCCGCTCGCCCAGCAGCCAGGCCATCCGCCGCGCCGCCGCCCGGGCGGCGATCCGCCGGGGCTCGGCGACCACCACCCGGCGGCGCGGCCCGCCGCCCACCAGGCCGGCCAGGACCAGGGGCACCAGGGTGGTCTTGCCGGTGCCGGGCGGCGCGCACAGCACGGCGGTGCCGGGGCCGTCGAGCGCGGCCGTGAGCGCCGGCAGGGCCTCCCGTACGGGAAGGGCGTCGAGGTCGCGGGTGCGCGGGGTCGGGGACACGGTCAGTCGCGCTCGCAGACGAAGATCGCGGTGCCGGGGATCAGGTTGCCGCGCAACGGGGACCAGCCGCCCCACTCCTGGCTGTTCCAGGCGGGCCACTCCGGCTCGACCAGGTCGAGCAGGCGGAAGCCGCCGGCGACGACGTCGCGGACGCGGTCGCCGACCGTGCGGTGGTGCTCCACGTAGACGGCGCGGCCCTCCTCGTCCTGCTCGACGTACGGGGTCCGGTCGAAATAGGACGCGGAGACGGACAGTCCCTCCGGACCCGGTTCGTCGGGGAAGGCCCAGCGCAGGGGGTGGGTGACGGAGAAGACCCAGCGGCCGCCGGGCCGCAGGACGCGGTGGACCTCGCGCATCACGTTCACCGGGTCGGCGACGAAGGGGACGGCGCCGTACGCGGAGCAGGCCAGGTCGAAGGAGCCGTCCCGGAAGGGCAGCCGGCCGGCGTCGGCCTCCACGAGCCGGACCACCGGCAGGTCCGGGCGGCCGATGCGCAGGGCGTGCTGGAGCTGGCGGTGGGAGAGGTCGAGGGCGACCGGGCGGGCGCCCCGGGCGGCCAGCCAGCGCGAGCACTGCGCGGCGCCGGCGCCGATCTCCAGGACGTCCTTGCCCTTGAGGGATCCGGCGGGACCGAGCAGCGCGGCCTCGGCCTCGTCGAGCCCCTCGGGACCCCAGACGAAGCGGTCGTCGCCGAGGAACGCGCCGTGCTCGTTCTGGTAGTCGTCGGCGTTGCGGTCCCACCAGCCGCGGGCCGCCCGGCTGCTCTCCGCTTCCCCGGCGTCACGCCGCGTGGCCTCGGCGTCGTCCTCGGGGGCCGGATCGGCTCCGCGGGCGTCTTCGTGGGCGTAGTCCTCTTGGTTCATGGGGCCCGTCGTCGTAGTCTGCGAATGTCTGCTGGAACCGGCAGGGAAGTCCCATAGGGGCGCCCACACCTACGAATTGTGCCGGTAATGCGGCGATCCGCCCGTGGTGTGCGCCTTCGCGCATTGACCCTGTCCGGCTGTCCCCGTATGCTACAAGTTGCGCTGCGAGCCTGTGCTCCTCAGACCTAGCAGGCTGCGCTTGTATTTGTTGAGGTCCCCTCGGTTTTCGAGGCCCCTCCGCATCTGCGGAACGGGGGTCTCCTTGGCTGTCCGGCTTCGGCAGATGCCGATAAGGGCTCCCGGCGTAGCAGTACCTACGACTTTCTGTCCGTAACCGGAGCCCTTTCCCACATGACGAGCAGCACCGAGACCACCGCCACCACTCCGCAGGTTGCGGTCAACGACATCGGCGACGCGGACGCGTTCCTCGCGGCGATCGACGAGACGATCAAGTACTTCAACGATGGCGACATCGTCGATGGAGTCATCGTCAAGGTTGACCGGGACGAGGTTCTCCTCGACATCGGTTACAAGACCGAAGGTGTCATCCCGAGCCGCGAGCTCTCGATCAAGCACGACGTCGACCCGAACGATGTCGTCAAGGTCGGCGACGAGATCGAGGCCCTGGTTCTCCAGAAGGAGGACAAGGAAGGCCGCCTGATCCTCTCGAAGAAGCGCGCTCAGTACGAGCGTGCCTGGGGCACCATCGAGAAGATCAAGGAAGAAGACGGCATCGTCACCGGTACCGTCATCGAGGTCGTCAAGGGTGGTCTCATCCTCGACATCGGCCTCCGCGGCTTCCTGCCGGCCTCTCTCGTCGAGATGCGTCGCGTCCGCGACCTCCAGCCCTACGTGGGCAAGGAGCTCGAGGCGAAGATCATCGAGCTGGACAAGAACCGCAACAACGTGGTCCTGTCCCGCCGCGCCTGGCTCGAGCAGACCCAGTCCGAGGTGCGCCAGACGTTCCTCACCACCCTGCAGAAGGGTCAGGTCCGCTCCGGCGTCGTTTCCTCGATCGTCAACTTCGGTGCCTTCGTGGACCTGGGCGGCGTCGACGGTCTCGTGCACGTCTCCGAGCTGTCCTGGAAGCACATCGACCACCCGTCCGAGGTTGTCGAGGTCGGCCAGGAGGTCACCGTCGAGGTCCTCGACGTGGACATGGACCGCGAGCGCGTCTCCCTGTCGCTGAAGGCGACGCAGGAAGACCCGTGGCAGCAGTTCGCCCGGACCCACCAGATCGGTCAGGTCGTCCCGGGTAAGGTCACCAAGCTGGTTCCGTTCGGTGCGTTCGTCCGTGTGGACGAGGGCATCGAGGGTCTGGTCCACATCTCCGAGCTGGCCGAGCGCCACGTGGAGATCCCGGAGCAGGTCGTCCAGGTCAACGACGAGATCTTCGTCAAGGTCATCGACATCGACCTTGAGCGTCGCCGGATCTCGCTGTCGCTGAAGCAGGCCAACGAGTCCTTCGGTGCCGACCCGGCGTCGGTCGAGTTCGACCCGACCCTGTACGGCATGGCCGCGTCCTACGACGACGCGGGCAACTACATCTACCCCGAGGGCTTCGACCCCGAGACCAACGACTGGCTCGAGGGCTTCGACAAGCAGCGCGAAGCCTGGGAGGGCCAGTACGCCGAGGCGCAGCAGCGCTTCGAGCAGCACCAGGCCCAGGTCATCAAGAGCCGCGAGGCCGACGAGGCCGCCGCTGCCGAGGGCGCTGCCGCTCCGGCCGCGGGTGGCGGCAACGTCAGCGCGGGCATCTCGGGCGGTTCGTACTCCTCGGAGTCGGACGAGACCTCTGGCGCCCTGGCGTCGGACGAGGCCCTCGCCGCGCTCCGCGAGAAGCTGGCCGGCGGCCAGAGCTGATCGCAGCACGCTTCGCACCCCGGTGTGAGCATGCAGAGCAGAGCTGAACAGAGCTGAAAGGTAAGGCCCGTCCCCTCAGGGGGGCGGGCCTTACTGCTGTGCCCGCGCGGTGCCCGGCCGGCGTGCCCGGCCGCTGCCGGCGGCCGGAGTGATCCGTCGCGTTCTCGTGAAGGGCGTCAACTGGGGAATGACGGCGGTCGTTTGGACGTTCTTCCAGAGAACGAGGCGAGGAGGAGTGGTGACGGTGCTTGATCCACAGGGTCTGTACGAATGGGACGCCAAGGGCCTGGCGGTGGCCGACCTGGCTCTCACCCAGGACTCGGCCGGGCTGGTCATGCTGTACCACTTCGAGGGGTACATCGACGCGGGTGAGGCCGGGGAGCAGATCGTCGAACGGCTCCTGGACACCCTGCCCCACCAGGTCGTGGCCCGCTTCGACGCGGACCGGCTGGTGGACTACCGGGCCCGGCGCCCGCTGCTGACGTTCCAGCGCGACCACTGGGCCGAGTTCGAGGAGCCCCGCCTGGAGGTCCGGCTCGTCCAGGACGCCACGGGCGCGCCCTTCCTGCTGTTCTCCGGCCCCGAGCCGGACGTGGAGTGGGAGCGGTTCGCGCTCGCCGTCCGGCAGATCGTCGAGCGCCTCGGCGTCCGTCTCTCGGTCAACTTCCACGGGATCCCCATGGGCGTCCCGCACACGCGCCCCGTGGGCATCACCCCGCACGGGAACCGGACCGACCTCATGCCGGGGCACCGCAGCCCCTTCGACGAGGCCCAGGTGCCCGGGAGCGCGGAGTCCCTGGTGGAGTTCCGGCTGGGGCAGGCCGGGCACGACGTGCTGGGCGTCGCCGCACACGTACCGCACTACGTGGCGCGTTCCGCGTACCCGGACGCGGCGCTGACGGTGCTGGAGGCGATCACCGCGGCCACCGGGCTGGTGCTGCCGGCCGTGGCGCACGCGCTGCGGACCGAGGCGCACCGAACGCAGACCGAGATCGACCGGCAGATCCGGGAGGGCGACGAGGAGCTGGTCGCCCTGGTGCAGGGGCTGGAGCACCAGTTCGACGCGGCCGCCGGGGCGGAGACCCGGGGCAACATGATCGCCGAGCCGGCCGAGATCCCGTCGGCGGACGAGATCGGGCGGGAGTTCGAGAAGTTCCTCGCGGAGCGCGAGGGCGAGAACTGACGCCGGAACCGACAGGGGAGGCGATACCGGCGGGGAGCGATTCCGGCGGGGAGCGGCCGGGTGACCGCGGGGGTGCAGGGGGCTGTGGTGGCCAGGGGGGCAGGGCCTAGGCTGCGGGGCATGCTGAAAGTAGGACTGACGGGCGGAATCGGCGCCGGCAAGAGCGAGGTCTCGCGGCTGCTCGCGGGGTACGGAGCGGTCGTCGTCGACGCCGACCGGATCGCACGGGAGGTCGTCGAGCCCGGGACACCCGGGCTCGCCGCCGTCGTGGCGGCGTTCGGGGAGTCGGTACTGACCTCCGCGGGGACGCTCGACCGGCCCCGGCTCGGATCGATCGTCTTCGCCGATCCGGAGAAGCTCCGGACCCTGAACGGGATCGTGCACCCGCTGGTCGGGGCCCGGTCCGCCGAGCTGGAAGCCGCCGCGGGACCCGACGCGATCGTGGTCCACGACGTTCCGCTGCTCACGGAGAACGGTCTGGCCGCGCTGTACGACCTGGTGGTCGTGGTGGACGCCGCCCCCGAGACGCAGCTGACGCGGCTCGTCGACCTGCGGGGAATGGCCGAGGAGGAGGCGCGGGCCCGGATGGCCGCGCAGGCCACGCGGGAACAGCGGCTGGCGGTGGCGACGCTCGTCATCGACAACGACGGGCCGCTGGAGGCCCTCGAACCGCAGGTCCGCAAGGTCTGGGAGGAACTCGTGGCGCGGGCGGCGGAGCGGCCGGACTCCGGAGCCTGACGCGCGCTTCCCCGGGGCCGCGTCGGGGACCAGGAGAAGGAACACGGGCCGGGTCCGGGTGAGGAACGGGCTGGGAGAAATCGGGAAGAGACCGCCTGGGGCGGATGCGTCGAACGCGCCCGCAGAGGGAAGGAACAGATCGTGTCCGACACCACGCCGCCGCCGTCGTCGCCGTCTTCGTCCTCGTCCTCGTCGTCCGGTGCGGCGAGCCCGGAGACGCACGTCATCGACTACCGGGCCGCCGAGCAGCTGCTCGCCGCACGTGATCCGCGCGGTGCGGTCAAGCTGCTCGACTCCGTCATAGCCGCCCACCCGGAGAACACCGCGGCCCGGCTGCTGCGCGCCCGCGCCTTCTTCGCGTCCGCCCAACTGCGCCCGGCGGAGCTTGAGTTCGAGCTGGTGCTGGAACGGGAGCCGGACAACGCCTTCGCCCACTTCGCACTGGCCCGTACGCACGAGCGCTCCGGCCGCCCCCAGCAGGCCCGCAAGCACTTCCGGCTCGCCGCGGCCCTCGACCCCCGGCCGGAATACCTGGCGGCGGCCCGCTTCGAGGACTGAGCGGCGGGCGGGGGGCCGCAAGACCGGGCCCGTCGGCGGGCCTCAGGCGCCGGGCGGCGGCTCGTACGGCGGGACGTCCCGGCCGGGCTGGTAGTGCGGCCCCTGGCGGATGTGGCGGACGACCACGGCCAGGTCCACGGCCGCCAGCAGCGCTAGCGCCCCGCAGGCCGCCGCCCACCCGGGGCGACCGGCCAGTGAGAACACGGCGGTCCCGCCGGCGGCCCACAGCAGCCCCCACAGGCTCAGCCACAACCGCAGCCGCAGCGGGCTGCGGGCGGTCACCGGCTCGTTTCCCGTACGCATGCTCATCGCCTCGGTTCCCATGGTCCCACCGCGGCGGCGGCAGCGGGGGATCCGGGGGTGCGGGAATTCCCGGATCAGGGACTACGGATCGGGCATCAGCGATCGGGGATCAGCGATCAGGGATTGAGCTTGTTCACGGCCTTCGTGGTGGTCTTCTTGAAGGCCGGGACCGGGGCGTCGGTCAGGTATCCCATCTGGCTCCACTTGACGACCGTCACCGTGGAGCCGTCCCGCCCGATGCCGAAGAGGGTCACGCCCGGCTCGGACTCGGGGATCGAGGTGTGCACGCCGTAGACGTGGGCGCCCTCCTCGACGGAGAGCTTCCCGTAGTCCTGCCAGGAGGCGGTGCCGCCCGGCGTGGTGCGCAGCCAGTCGGAGGCGCAGGCCGCGACCTTGCGCTCCAGGGCGCGGGCGAGTTTGACGGCCGCGGCGTCCGAGGCGGCCCGTACGGAGACCTGGACGGCGCCTGCGTCGACGTCGGTGCCGAACGAGCGGTGCCAGCTGCCGGCCGCGGGGAGCGCGCCCTCCAGACAGAACGGCGTGGTCTCGGGCAGCCCCTTGGTGACCTTGCCGGAGTACCAGGGCGAGCTGGCGTGCGGCGGCAGGTCGGTACCGGTGAGGAACCCGGGGGCGGTGACCGCCGCGGTGGCCGTGGACGAGGCGGTGAGGACGAGCGCGGAGGCCGCCGCGAAGAGCGCGGTGGCGAGGGTGGCGGAGGCGCCTGAGCGTCGGAACATCGGTGGATCTCCCCGTTGGTGTCGGTGTGTTGCGGTACGGGGACAACCCTGCCCCGGCGCGGGGTGTCGGGCGACGGATCGCGGGGGATTCGGGACACTGGAACGACCGTACGTGCTGTCACCTGGGGGAACAGCCGCTGCATGGAACGGCGTCGTGGGACGGGTGGCGCCGTGACGCCGTGGGCGTGGGCGGGGGAACGGGCAGGGGGACGGGAACGGGCATGGGGGCGGGCATGGGCATGAGGACGGGTGCGGGGACCGGCGCGGGGACGGGGACGGGCGAGTCGGAGCGGTTCGCGCGGCTGATGCGGGAGCTGAAGGAGCGTGCGGGGCTGAGTTACGGGGCCTTGGCGCGCAATCTCCACACGAGCACCTCGACCCTGCACCGCTACTGCAACGGTGAGGCGGTGCCGACGGAGTTCGCGGTCGTGGACCGCTTCGCGCGGGTCTGCGGGGCCTCGCAGGGGGAGGCGGTGGACCTGCACCGGGCGTGGCTGCTGGCGGACGCGCGGCGACGGGCGGGCGCGGCGGGTGCGGGAGTGCCGCAGGCCGTGCCGCTGGAGGCGGAGGCGTCGGGAGGGGCGGCGGAGGCGCCGCCGGAGCCCGCGGTCGCGGTGGAGGCGGGGGCAGCGGGCGCCGTCGCGGCTGCGGGCGCCGCCGTGCCGCCGCCCGCGGGCGGCGGCGAGGGCGGACCCGCCCGGGGTGAGGGCGCGGGTACCGGCAAGGGAAAGGGCGCGGGCGAAGGCACGGGCCAGGGCGTGGACGCGGCCAACGGTGCGGGTACCGGCAAGGGCGCGGGTACCGGCAAGGGCGTGGACGCGGGTGAGGGCGCGGGCCAGGGCGTGGACGCGGCCCAGGGCGGGGGCACTGGCAAGGGCGTGGACGCGGTTCAGGGCCGGGGCGAGTGCGGGGGCGGGGGCGGCGGCGTTGGGGCCGGGGCGGGTGCGGAGCTGGGCCTGGCCGTCGTGGTGGACATGGCTCCGCCGGTGCCGGGGGCCCGGCTCCCCTGGTACCGGCGCCGGGCGGCCGCGGTCGCCGCCGCCGGGGTCACCGCGGGCGTGGTCGCCGTGGCGGTGCTGGCCGCGGCCGGCCCGGAACGGCCCGGCACGCCGACCGGGACCACCGCGGGCCCGTCGACGTCGGCCGCCGCGCGACCGGGACACACGCCGGCGCCGCCCGGCGGGACGGCCTCCGCCCCGGGCTCCGGGGCGCCGTCGGTGCTGCCCTCGGACCCGGCACCGGGAGCGGCGCCGGCCTCGGGAAGCGCGTCGGCGGCCGCCTCGGCCGCGGGGCAGCCCCCCGGGGCGTCGGCGCCGCCGGCCTCGGGACCGGTCCAGGCCCCGGTGGTGCCGGTCAGGGCCGCGGTCCGGTCGCACGTGTGGGCCGCGGGGTGCGACCACGCCTACCTGACCGAGCGCGGCCCCGGCGCGGTGCCCCCGCCGCCCGTGGAGGCGGACGCGCCCGCCTGGGCCTCCGCGCAGCGGGCCGTACACGCCGGGCAGCAGATCCTGGAGGTCACGGTGCACGGTGCGGGTGCGGGCACGGTGGTCCTGGAGGGCCTGGACGTACGGGTGGCGGCGCGCCGCACCCCGCCGGCCTGGAACGTGTACCAGATGTCGCCGGGCTGCGGCGGGGCGCTCACCCCCGCCGTCTACGCCGTCAACCTGGACGCCCCGCGCCCCGTGGCCCGGCCCGTCGACGGCGGTGACTCCGAGGGCCCCATCCGGGCGCCCGCGTTCCCGATGCGCGTCTCGGCGGCCGACCCGGTGGTGCTGCGGGTGCTAGCCGCCACCACGGGCTGCGACTGCGACTGGTACCTCGACCTGCGCTACACCGGACCCACTGGTTCCGGCCGGCTGCGCATCGACGACAACGGCCGCCCGCTGCGCACGAGCGCCGCGACGGGACGGCCGGTGTACGGGTACGCGTCGGACCAGGGCCGCTGGGCGCGCTGACCCCGGCCCCTGGCTCCCCGGCTCCGAGATCCGTGCAGGTCAGCGGCATTGTCAGTGGGCCCGCCTAGACTCGGCGGCACAGGAGACCCGCGCCGGACCCGCGCCGGACCCGCGTCGGGACCTGATCGGGACCCGTATCGGGATCCGTAGCGACGGGGGAGGGAGGGGACGCGGTGAGGACGACATCGGAGCCGTCAGGAGTGTGGTCGCCGCAGCCGCAGCCGCTGCCGCAGCGGCACGGGCAGCCCACGCAGCCGCAGCCGTCGGGACAGCGGCAGCAGCATCAGCAGCAGCCTTCGGCCGCCGCGCGTGCGCTGCTGCGCCATGCCGCCGTCTTCCTGCCCGCCGCCGTTCCCCGTGAGGCCCGCGTGGCCTTCTGGGCACCCGACGGGGACGACCTGCCCGAGGCGGGCCGCCCGGCCCCGCTCACCGTCGTGCGCCCCTCCGGCTCGGGGGTGCGCAGCCGGACCGTGCCCTCCGTGAGCCTGTCCGTCACCGCCGCCCTGCCGCTGCTCGCGCGGGCGCCCCGCAACCCCGCCGCGCATCCCGCCACCCGTGCCTGGGGCACCGCCGCCGTCCAGGCGCTCACGCTGGCCGCTCGCGGCCGGCTGCTCCCCGGCCTGACCCCCGAGGGGTTCGACGCGTGGCGTGCCGGTCCGCTCGAAGCCGCCGATGTCGCCCACCTCCGGGCGGTCGCCGCCGCGCTGCCGCACGAGGGTTACGCGACCCCGCTGGCCGGCCGCCGTCCGCTCCAGCTGCCCGAGCCGGAGGCGCTGGTGCGAGCGTTCCTCGACGCCGTGGCCGACAGCCTGCCCCGGACGCCCGCCGCGGGCGTGGCCGCCGGGCGGCCGTTCGCGGCCCGGGAGCCGCAGCGTGTGCCCGGGATACAGGACTGGGCCGCCCAGGTAGCGGCCGGCTCCGACACGGGCGTGGGGATCTCGCTCCGGCTCGACCTGTCCTCGTTCCGCCTCTTCGACGAGGCCGAGGGGGAGGACACCCGGAGGGCGGGCGCCGCCGTGGTCCAGGTGCACAGCCTCGCCGACCCCACGCTGGTCGCCGACGCCGCCACGCTGTGGGCGGGCACGGCGGCCGCCGGGTTCGGGCCCCGTGCCAGGATCGACGCCGTGCTCGCGCTGCGCCGGGCCGCGCGGGTGTGGCCGCCGCTGCTGCGGCTGCTGGACCAGCCCGCCCCCGACGCGCTCGCCCTCTCCGACCCGGAGCTGGAGGACCTGCTGGGCGCCGCCGCGACCCGGCTGGCGGCCGCCGGCGTCCTGGTCCACTGGCCGCGCGAGCTGGCCCGTACGCTGTCGGCGACCGCCGTCGTACGGTCCACGGCGCCCGGCTCCGCCACCGACGGCACCGCCTTCTTCGACGCCGAGCACCTCTTCGCCTTCTCCTGGGAGCTGGCCCTGGGCGGCGACCGGCTGACCACGGGGGAGATGGACGCCCTGTCCCAGGCCCACCGGCCCGTGGTGCGCCTGCGGGACCAGTGGGTGCGGGTCGACCCGGAGCTCGTGCGCAAGGCCCGCAAGCGGGAACTGGGCCTGCTGGACCCGGTCGACGCGCTGGCGGCCGCCCTCTCGGGGACGGCCGAGATCGCCGGAGAAGCGGTCGAGGTGGTCCCGGTGGGGGCGCTGGCCGCCCTGCGGGAGCGGCTGACGGCCGAGCTGGCCCCGCTCCCTCAGCCCGCCGCGCTCAAGGCCACCCTGCGCGACTACCAGGCGCGCGGCCTGGCCTGGCTGGACCTGATGACCTCGCTCGGCCTCGGCGGCTGCCTCGCCGACGACATGGGCCTCGGCAAGACCGTCACGCTCATCGCCCTGCACCTGCACCGGGACCGCCCCGAGCCGACGCTCGTGGTCTGTCCCGCGTCCCTGCTGGGCAACTGGCAGCGGGAGATCGAGCGGTTCGCCCCCGGCACGCCCGTGCGCCGGTTCCACGGCGGCAGCCGCAGCCTCGACGGCGCGGCGTCCGGCACCGGCGGGTTCGTCCTCACCACGTACGGGACGATGCGGGCCAGCGCCCCGCTCCTCGCCGAGCAGCGCTGGGGCATGGTCGTCGCCGACGAGGCCCAGCACGTCAAGAACCCCCACTCGGCGACCGCCAAGGCCCTGCGGACGATCCCGGCGCCCGCCCGGGTGGCGCTCACCGGCACCCCGGTGGAGAACAACCTCTCCGAGCTGTGGGCGCTGCTCGACTGGACCACCCCCGGGCTCCTGGGCCCGCTCACCACCTTCCGGGCCCGCCACGCGCGGCCCGTCGAGCACCAGCAGGAGGAGGACGGCGGGAACGAGGCGGCGGTCGCCCGGCTCGCCGCGCTCGTCCGGCCGTTCCTGCTGCGCCGCAAGAAGTCCGACCCCGGGATCGCGCCCGAGCTGCCGCCGAAGACGGAGACGGACCACCCGGTCTCCCTCACCCGTGAACAGGCCTCGCTCTACCAGGCGGCGGTGGACGAGGCGATGGCGGTCATCGGGTCCAGCGAGGGCATCGAGCGGCGCGGCATGATCATGAAGCTGCTGGCCTCCCTCAAGCAGATCTGCAACCACCCCGCGCAGTACCTGAAGGAGGACCGCCCGCGGATCCCGCACCGCTCGGGCAAGCTCGCCCTGCTCGACGAGCTGCTGGACACGATCCTCGCCGAGGGCGGCTCCGTCCTGGTCTTCACCCAGTACGTGACCATGGCCCGTCTCATCGAGCGGCACCTGTCGGACCGCGGGATCTCCCACCAGCTGCTGCACGGCGGGACGCCGGTGCCGCGACGCGAGGAGCTGGTCGACCGCTTCCAGGACGGCGGGGTCCCGGTGTTCCTGCTGTCCCTCAAGGCGGCCGGGACCGGACTGAACCTGACCCGGGCCGGACACGTCATCCACTACGACCGCTGGTGGAACCCGGCCGTCGAGGAGCAGGCCACCGACCGCGCCTACCGGATCGGCCAGACCCAGCCCGTACAAGTCCACCGGATCATCGCCGAAGGCACCGTCGAGGACCGGATCGCCGAGATGCTGGAGGCGAAGCGGGCCCTGGCCGACGCGGTCCTAGGCTCCGGCGAGGCGGCGCTGACCGAGCTGACCGACCGCGAGCTGGCCGACCTCGTCTCCCTGCGCAGGCCCGAGTGATCACCGCACGGGACGACCGCCGCCGCACCTTCGAGACCCTGCCCGCCGGGACGGAGGCGGTCAGCTGGTGGGGCCGGGCCTGGGTGACCTCGCTGGAGGAGGCCTCCCGCGACGCGGCCCGCCTGGCCCGGGGCCGCACGTACGCCGCCGAGGGCCACGTCGACGCGGTCACCGTCACTCCCGGCAGGATCGTGGCGTACGTACGGGGCAGCCGGGCCCGCCCGTACCGCACCGAACTGGCCCTGCCCGCCTTCGCGGACGCGGAGTGGAGCGAGCTCCTGGAGGCGGTCGCGGCCGACCCCGCCGCGCTCGCCGCCCTGCTGGAACGGGAGGTCCCGCAGAGCCTCGCCGGGACGATCCTGCCCGGCGCGGGCGAACTCGCCCCGCACTGCTCCTGCCCGGACGTCGCGCGCCCGCCGTGCAAGCACGCGGCGGCCCTCTGCTACCGCGCGGCCCGGCTCTTCGACGAGGACCCCTTCGTCCTGCTGCTCCTGCGCGGCCGCGGCGAGCGGGAGCTCCTGGACGAGCTCACCCGCCGCAACGCCGCCCACGCCGCCCGCGAACAGCCCGACACCGCCCCGGACTTCCCCGGGGTACCGGCCCGCGCCGCGCTGGCCCGCACCGGACTGCCGCTGCTCCCGGCGCCCTCGGCCGTGCCCGCCGCGGCCGGACTGCCGCCGGCCTTCCCCGCCGACCCGGCGGCCCCCGACCCGCTGGCCCTGGACCAGCTCGCCTCCGACGCGGCCGCCCGCGCCCTGGCCCTCCTGACCACCGGCGAGGACCCGATCGAGGGCCTCGGGCTGTGGCAGGACGCCGTCCGGCTGGCCTCCGCGCACCCCACCGCGGGCCTTACCGGCGCGGCCCGCACGCTGTACCGGGACCTCGCCCGCGCCACCGGCCGCACGACCACCGACCTCGCCCGGGCGGCGGCGGCCTGGCGCCAGGGCGGCCGCGCCGCACTCGCCGCCCTCGAAGAGCCGTGGGACCCGCCGGCCGGCCCCTTCGACCGGGCCCGCCCGGCGCTCCTCGCCGCGGCCCCGGGCTCCTTCCGCCCCGACCGCAACCGCCTCACGTCCGGCACGCGCCAGCTTCGCCTCGGCCGCGACGGCGTCTGGTACGCCTACGAGTCCCGCCCGGACACGGAGGACTGGTGGCCCATGGGCCGCCCCTCCCCGGACCCCGTCACCGCCCTGCTGGGCTGAGTTCCGCCGCCCAGCGGGTCAGCGTGGTGAAGTCCCGGTCGCGCAGGCCGTGGCGGGGGTGGACGCGCAGGAGGAGGGCCGGGGCCGGGTGGTGGGCGGCGACCCAGGTGCGGTCGAGGGGGCTGATCATGTCGTCGACCCAGGCGAAGGGCCGGCCGGCCGCCCAGTGGACGAGGGCGCGGGTCTTCCACGCGAGGCCGTCAGGGTCCGGAGCGAACAGTTCCGGCCACTCGATGACGGGCAGGTCGCCGGGAAGCCCGATGCGCGGCGCGATCATCGTGTTGGCCTGGTGCATCCACGTGGTGGCCCAGGCGAGCTCGTACGGCAGGGCCGTCAGCCGCGCGCCGTGGGCGGGGTGGAGGCGGACCTTCAGGCCCCGGCGGGCACTGCGGGAGTCAGGTGCCCGGCGGGACATCCAGATCGCCGGGCGCATCCGGTGGCCTGCGTAACCGCGCAGGCCGGCGAGGCGCGACCGGAACGGGTTGAGGGGGCCGTCCACGTCGAGGAGGAGCAGGGGGCGCTCAGTCATGAAGTAGGCACTACCCAGTACACGATGGGGTGAAATGCCCACGGCCTCTATAACCCGAATGGGTTCAAGGCGTTGTTCCGGTACGGGTGCAACGCCCGTGGACTCCTCCGGAAGGCAGGGAAACTGATGCGTCACAGTCGACGGAATGGCTTGATCGCGGCGGTGGTTGCGGGAGGTGGGCTGGCGGTCGCGGGTGTGGGTGGCCTGGCCCACGCCGATGCGGACGCGGCGGGGAAGGCCGAGCGCTCCCCGGGGCTGCTCTCCGGGAACCTGGTCCAACTGCCCGTGAACACACCGGTGAACCTGTGCGGCAATACCGTCAACGTGGTCGGCGTGCTCAACCCGGCCGCCGGGAACCGATGTGCCAACGAGGCGCCCGGGAGCGGTCGGGACCATCCGGGGCCGAGGTCCGGACACGCCTCGAACTCGGGCCCGAACACCGCGGGTCACGGCGGCGGGGCGGTCGCCGACGGGCACGGAAAGGATTCACCCGGGGTGCTGTCCGGCAACGGGCTCCAGCTGCCGATCGACCTGCCGCTCAATGTGAGCGGCAATTCCGTCAACGTCGTCGGCATCGGAAACCCCTCGACCGGCAACACCTCCGTCAACGGCGAGACGCCCAGCGGACCCAAGCCCGTCCAGCCGCCCGTCCGGCCGCCCGTCGTGAAGCCGCCCGTGACGCCGCCGGCGCCGGAGACCCGGACCCTGCCTCCGCGGCCCGCCGAGCCGCGACCCGGCGAGGCGCTCGCGCACACCGGGGCCGACGGCGTCGGCTACCTGCTGCCCGGCGGGGGAGCGCTGCTGCTGGGCGGGGTGCTCCTCTACCGCCGGTTCCGCCTCAACTGACCCCTGCCGTACGCCAGCCGTCGAGGACCGCGTCGATCTGCGCGGCCAGCCGGGCGCGGGCCGCGAACCGGGGGACCCCCGCCATCAGCAGGGCGTCGTACTCGGTGTCGACGTGCCGCACCGCCGCGCGGACCGCGAACGAGACGGCCGGTTCGTCGAGCGCCCGGCCGGCCGCGCTGCGCCCCACCCGGCCGCTGCCCCGCACCGAGGCGTGGGCCGCGATCGACTGCGCCCGGTCTGCGGGGCAGCCCGGGAACAGCCGCCGTATCTCCGCCGCGAACGCGGCGGTGAACCGGGTGTCCTCGGCCGCGCGGCGCAGCCGGTCACGCTCCCGGCGACGGGCCCGGGCCTCGGCGTCCGCGAGGCAGGCGAGCTCCGCGCGAGCCAGCGCCGCGTCCTCGACGAGCAGGCCCCGGCGCTCGTAGCGCCGCCGGCGCTTGTCGAAGCGGACGACGACGGCGGAGAGCGAACTGGCCTCGCGGGAGCGGCGGGTGAGCGCCGCGTCCCCGCGGGGCAGGAAGACCAGGTGCCCCAGGTCGGCGCAGTCCAGGCAGCGCGGCACGCCGCACTCGCGCACGAGGTGCCGGAGCGGGCCCTGCCGGCACTCGGCGCAGTTGATCTGCTTCAGGGACTCGAACACCACCAGGCTCATACGGGTGTGATACCGCCGTGCGGGCCCTCTATCACCTGGTGGAGCAGGGAGGTTGGTGTTTCACCGATTCCTTGGGGACGGGGTGAGGTCCTCCTACGGTGGGGTCGAGCGGACCGGGACCGGTCCGGCCGGGGAGGGCACATGGGCGGGTGGCAGGCGACGGTACGGCCCGCCGGGGCGCGCGTCGCCCCGGCGCCGGCGGGCCGGGAGGTGGTCATCGCGCCGGGCGGCTGCACCGGCTGGCACTATCACCGCGTCCCGCTGAACGCCGTCGTCCGCGCGGGGACGCTCACCCGGGTCCTGCACGACCGCACGGTCGTGGTGCACCGGGCCGGATCCGCCTTCGTGGAACCGGCCGGCATCGACCACGTCCACCTCGGCCACAACCTGGGCAGCGAGCCGGTCGTACTCCACGTGACCCCCGGTTTCCGCACGCGTGCGGGGACCCCCTTCGCCATAGCGACCCCCGCCCCGCACGGTGTCACGCGCGCGGTGTGCCGCGAACACGCGCTCTGAGCGCGCGCCCTGAACAAGCGCCCTGAGTAAGTGCCGTGGCCGCGCGTCGTGACAGCGCGTCGTGGCCGCGCGGGGCGAGCCCGTCCGCGTGAGTTGTCCCGGCCCCGACCGGCACCGCCCCGGTGCCGGGTCCCGGCCGCCTCCACCCCGCGTACCCCCGTGCTCACACCAGGCGGCGTATCTCTCCGCGCACCCGGTAGAAGCCTCCCGAAGCCGGGTGCAGCCCGTCCACCACGTACCGGGCGCCCGCCTCCCGTATCCCGCGCGGGAACTGGACGTTCCACGAGGGCTCGAAGCCGCCCGTTACCACCTGCACCCGCGTCCGGCCGCCCTGCTGGACGCACTCCACCACCACGCCGCCCGCCGGGGCCGCGGCCACCGAGACCGTCGCCACCGCCGAGGCCGACGCGGCCGGGGTGTACACGGGCAGCGCCGCCGCCGACTTCACGTCCATCGCCGCCGGAACGGATCCCTGCTGGGCGGCCGCGATCGCCTGCTCGCTCGCGTCCACGCAGACCAGCGAACCGTCCGTGGTGACCAGGTACAGCCGGCCGTCCAGGTACTGCATGGACAGCGCGGACCCGCACCCGGTGCCCAGCTTCCACAGCCGCCGCCCGTCCGCGTCGAAGCAGTACACCGACGAGGAGTAGTCGCCGGCGAAGACGTGCCTGCCGTCCGGCGAGGTCGCGCACGAGTACACGGCCGCGTCGCACAGGTACGAGGCCTCCACCGCGCCGGTGGCCTTCGACAGCCGCTTCACCGCGTGCCGCCCGGTGCCCGCGTAGACCGCGTGCTCCTCCTGCCAGCCGAACAGCACGGAGCCGCCCGTGTCGGTGTGCCACAACTCCCGCCCGCCGTCGGCGGCGTAGGCTGTGACGCCGTTGCTGTGCCCGTGGTAGACGCCCCGCTCGTCGGCCCTGACCATCCAGGCGCTGGAGCCGCCCGAGCGCCGCGACCACTGGAACTCGTCTTCGTGGTCGATGACCGTCAGACCGCCGCTGCGGTCGGACACGTTCAGCACGCCCTCGCGGATGTCGAGCCAGAAGATGTCCACGTCGGCGGCTATGTCGTATGCCCCGAACGGCACCTTCGAGGACAGGTCGTACACCGTGCCGTCGTCACAGCCCGCGTAGATCCAGAACTCGTCCGCCACCAGGCACTTCACGCCGTCCGGCAGCGAGTACCGGGCCAGCACCTCGCCGCTGTGGCTCAGCGTGTAGACGTCCCCGGCCTGGTTGCCCACCCAGCAGCGGTCCTCGTCCACGTGGATGCCGAACGCCGAGGATCCGGTGCGGAAGCGCCACAGGACCGGGGCCACCGACCGCGCCGTGGACGGTGCCGAGGTGACCTGACGGCGGGTCACCGAACGGGCGGTGCGCTGCCCGCGCACGGCCGTGGCGTACCCCTTGCGGACCTTCTCCCCGACCTTCTTCGCGGCGGCCGCCCGGGCCTTCTCGACCGTGGGGAAAGAGGAGCTCTGCACCTGGCCGTCCGCACCGATGCGTCCGTACCGCACGGTGACGTCCGCGCCGTCGACCGTCACCTCGTAGAACTTGTGCGCGGCGCCGTCCTCCTGCGACAGCTCCAGGTACGTCGTCTCCCGAGCCATGACAGACCCCTCCCCAAGGTCGGGCCGCCGACTCCTGTCCGCCGGTGATCCCTCGTGAAAAAGCTAAGGGCCGCCACTGACAATGGTCGGGTGCAGTGGGAAGCGATCACATGGCAGCGGATGGCCGAGCGGCTCGCCGGTCACCTCGACGGGCCCGCGGCCGCGCCGGAGGAAGGCGCCTGGCAGCGCGTGGGCATCGACGGTGCGCCCGCCGCCGGGACGGGCGTGCTCGCGCAGGCGCTCGCCGACGCCCTGCGCCCGCGCGGACGTTCGGTACTGGTGGTCCCGGTGGCGGGATTCCTGCGGCCGGCCTCCCTGCGGTACGAGTTCGGCCGCGAGGACGTGGACTCCTACCTCGGCGGCTGGTTCGACACGGCCGCGCTCTGGCGGGAGGTGTTCGGCCCGACGGAACCCGGCGGCACCGGCCGGGTACTGCCCGACCTCTGGGACCCCGTCACGGACCGGGCCACGCGCAGCCCGTACGCGCACCTGCCGCCCGGCGCGGTGGTGATCGTGCACGGACCGCTGCTGCTCGGCCACTGGTTCCCCTTCGACCTGAGCGTCCACGTCCGGCTCTCCCCGGGTGCGCTGGCCCGCCGCACGGAGGAGTCGGCGCGCTGGACCCTGCCCGCCTTCGCCCGCTACGAGGCCGACACCGACCCGGCGTCGGCCGCCGACGCCGTGGTCCGCGCCGACGACCCCCGCCACCCCGCCTGGACCGGCATCCGCGGCACCGGGGCCCGGGCCGCCGGGGGCTGACACGAGCGGCCGTCCGGACCGTCGGCCGTCTCCTTGCCGTCCTGCCCGCCCGTCCAGCCCGGCTGTGTCCGCGCCGCCCGTCCACCCCGGCTGTGTCCCCGCCGCCCGTCTTGCCCGTCCGTCCGCGCCGCCTGTCCTGCCGGCCCTTATCCGCGCCGCCCCTCCCGTGCGGGCCTACCCCGGCCGGCCCCCCAGCCGGGTGACCGCCGACGCCGCCGCCCGGCAGCCCGCGCGGGCGGCCTCCGCCGGGTCGGCACCCCCCAGCCGGGCCGCGAGGAAGCCGCCCGTGAACGCGTCGCCCGCGCCCGTGGAGTCCACCGCCTCGGCCGGCGCCGCCTCGACCTCGGCGGTGATCCGCCCGCGCTCGGCCACCAGCGCCCCGGCCGCGCCCCGGGTCACCACCACCAGCGGCACCCGCAGGCTGAGCTCCGCCGCCGCCCGGCCCACCCCCGCCGGCTCCGGCAGCCCGGCCAGCAGCCGCGCCTCGTCCTCGTTCGGCAGCAGTACGGCCGCCCCCGCCACGGCGTCCAGGAACCGGCCCGGACCCAGCGCCGCCAGGAACCCCGCCGAGGCCGGGTCCACGCTCACCGGAACCTCCCGCGCCACGGCGGCCCGCAGCGCGACCAGGGCCAGTTCCCGGCTGCTCCCGGCGAAGAACAGGTAGCCGGACAGGTGCAGGTGGGCCACCCCGTCCAGCAGGTCCGGCGCCCAGTCGGCGGGGGAGAGCCGCAGCGAGGCGCCGCTGTCGGTCAGGAACGTCCGCTCCGCGTCCTTGCCGACCAGCGCGACCACCGTCCCGGTCGGCTCGGCCGGATCGACCACCAGCCGGGGCCGCACCCCGGCCTCCCGCAGCGCCCGTTCGTGCCACGGGGCCGATTCGGAGCCGACCCGCGCCAGGAGGCGTACCTCCGCGGTCCCCGTACGGGCCGCCCAGCAGGCCGCGTTGGCCCCGGCACCGCCCGGGAGGGTGCGAATGCGGGCGGCCGTGTCCGTGCCCGGCGCCAGCGGCTCCGGATGGACCGCCACCACGTCGGTCACCACGTCCCCGACGACCAGCAGCGCCCCGCGGCCCGCCCCCGGTCCCGTCCTGCCCGCGCCGTTCTGCGCCGGCCGCCCCGTCATGCCCGCGCCGCCCAGGCCCCCGCGATGGCGGCCCCGAGCCGCACGTTGCCCCGTACCGCCGCCAGGTTCGCCTCCAGGGAGGCCCCGCCCGTCGCCTTCACCAGGAACCCCAGGAGGAACGGCGTCACCGCCTGCCCCGTGATCCCGCGGCCGCGGCACTCGGCGAGCGCCTCCGCCAGCACCCGTCGGTGCAGCTCCGGATCGAGCTGGTCCGCCTCCGCCACCGGATTGGCCACCAGCAGCGCCGACTCCGGTCCGCCGAGCGCGTCCTGGGCGGTCATCACCCCGGCGACCTCCTCAGGCCGGTGCACGGTCCAGTCCACCGGCTCGCCGGAATCGGCCAGGTAGAACCCCGGGAACCGGTCCGTCCGGTAGCCGAGCACCCCCACCCCCAGGGTTTCCAGCCGCTGGAGCGTCCCCGGTACGTCCAGGATCGACTTCACCCCCGCGCAGACCACCGTGATCCGCGTCCGGGCCAGCAGCGCAAGGTCCGCCGACTCGTCCTGGGTCTGCGCCCACTTCCGGTGTACGCCGCCCAGCCCGCCGGTGGCGAAGACCCGCAGGCCCGCCCGCGCGGCCAGGAACGCCGTCGCGGACACCGTCGTCGCGCCGGTCGCCCCCGTCGCGAGCGCGGGCGCCAGGTCCCTGTGGCCGAGCTTGCGCACGCCCTCGCCCCCGGCGATCCGCTCCAACTGCGCCTTGTCGAGGCCCGCGTACGCCACCCCGTCCAGCACCGCGATGGTCGCCGGAACGGCGCCCTCAGCCCGGACCAGCGCCTCCAGTTCGGCGCCCACGGCCAGGTTGCGGGGGCGGGGCAGACCGTGCGCGATGATCGTCGACTCCAGGGCCACGACGGGCCGCCCCCGGTCGAGCGCCTCGCGCACCTCTGGCGACAGGACCGGGACCTCGGATGCTGTGTGCTGTGACATGTCCCCATCCATGGCACGGGATCCGGGCACCCAAACGCCCTCCCGCCCCTCCCGTCCCAAGCTGTCCGAGTACTGCCCCCGCCGCGGCCGGGCTGGACAGGGTGACTCGCCGGGCGGGCCGTTCCTGGACGCTGTGGTCACCGCGCGGCGCGGGCGGCCCGGATTAGGCTGGCGCGCCATGAGCACCAGTGACCACCACGCCGCCGCGCCCGCCGCCGACCCCGCTTCCGCCGGGCCCGCCGCCCCCACCGCGCCCGCATCCTTCGCCGTCAGCCTGCCGGACGTCCCCGACGCCGAGCTGGAGGCCGAGGAGCTCGACCCCGGTCAGATCCTCGCGGGCGAGCCGGTCGTGACGGGCAAGGTGCTGTGGGAGTCGCCGGACGGCAAGCAGGTCCGCGGGATCTGGCAGATCACCCCGGGGGTGGTCACCGACACCGAGGCCGACGAGCTGTTCGTGGTCGTCAGCGGCCGCGCCACCATCGAGGTCGAGGGGGGCGGGACCCTGGAGGTGGGGCCGGGCTCGGCGTGCGTGCTGCGGGAGGGCGACCGGACGACCTGGACCGTGCACGAGACGCTCCGCAAGGCCTACCACATCAGCTACTGAGCCCCTTGGGGTCCTTGGCGTCCCTGAGCCCCTCGGGGTCCTTGGCGTCCTCGGGGTCGCCCAGGCCTGCGGGTCCCGGTGCGGGGTGGCGGCGCGCGGTGAACAGCGCGAGCGCCGCCATCGGCAGCAGCAGCCCGGCGCCGATGGCGTTCAGCCAGCCGTAGCTCGCCTGCGCCATGACCAGCCCGGCGGCCGCGCCGCCCAGGCCGGCGGCGGCGTTCATCGTGAGGTCGCTCAGGCCCTGCGCGGCGGCCCGCGCGGGCTGCGGCACCGAGTCCGTCAGCAGCGCGGATCCGGCCACCATCCCCGCGGACCAGCCGAGGCCGAGCAGGAACAGGCCGAGGGCGCTCTGGCCGTGGTTCGGCCCGGCCGTCCCGGCGAGCAGCGCGGCGACCGACAGCAGCCCGGCCGCCAGCCCGATCACCGCCAGCCGGCCGATGCGGTCCGCGAGCCACCCCATGACGGGGGAGAAGGCGAACATGCCCGCGATGTGACCGCTGATCACCAGCCCGACGAGCTCCAGCCCGGCCCCGTGGTGACCCAGGTCCATCGGGGTCATGATCATGATCGAGACCATGGTGGTGTGGGACACCGTGACGGTGAGGAGGGCGAGCCGCGCCCGCGGCGAGGCCTTCACGGCGGCGATCCCGGCGCGCAGCGAGCGGCCCTCCCGGGTCTGCTCCCCGGGCGCGGCCAGGGCCCGGGCCGTCAGCAGCGGGTCCGGCCGCAGGAGTACGGCGATCAGCGTGCCGGTCAGCAGGAAGACGGCGGCGGCCCACACGAAGGGCCCCGCCGTCTCGGGTATGGAGGTACCGGCGAAGCTGCGGCTGGCCGGGGCGGACAGGTTCGGCCCGAGCACCGCGCCGACGGTGGACGCCCAGACGACGACCGAGATCGCCCGGGCCCGGTGGTCCGGGGCCGCGAGGTCTGCGGCGGCGAACCGGGCCTGGAGGTTGGCCGAGGAGGCGGCGCCGAAGGCGGCCATGCCGAGCAGCAGCAGCGGGAAGTTCCGGACGGTGGCGGCGAGGACGACGAGGGCCGCGCCCGCCGCGCCGATCGCGTACGCGAGGACCAGGCCGGGCCGGCGGCCGCGCGCGGTCATCAGCGCGGCGAGGGGGAGCGAGAGGAGGGCGGTGCCCACCACCGAGGCGGTGGAGGCGAGCCCGGACAGCGCCTCGGTACCGCTGACCTCGGTGGCCAGGACGGGCGCCAGGGCGATGCTGATCGGTACGCCGAGCCCGCCGAGCGCCTGACTGGCGATCAGCACCCCGGAGGTGCGGCGCTGCAGCCGGACGAGGTCCGCCGGGTCGACGGGCGAAGCCGTCCGGGCGGTACGGGGCGAGGAGGTCACGCCGCGCACCCCGGACAGGAACGCGGGGCGGCGGCGGGCGCGGCGGCGGGGGCGGCGGTAGAGGTCACCGCGGCAGTCTCGCACCCCGCTCCGCGCCGCGGAACAGGGACTTCGGCGGCCGGGGCATCGACCCGCCCACCGCTCCAGGTACTGACCGGATACGGCCCGGGCACTGACCTGGGCACCGCACCGGGCGCCGACCCGCCCACCGGTCCAGGTGCTGACCGGATACGGCCCGGGGGCACCGAACGGGGCGCCGGCCCAGGCGCCGGCCCAGGCACCGGCCACGCAAGCCCCGGCTCCCGCCCGGCAGCCCGCGTGGGGCCAGGTGCTGGGCGCTGCGCCAGGGCCTCGGCGGGCCGGATGTGTGGCGGCCCGGCAAGGTGCCGGCGGAGGCGGGACCGGGGTCGGTGCCGGTGGGCACGCGTCGTACGGGCGGCCGAGGGGCCAGGGTCCGGGCGGCTCCGGCGCTGGAGGGCGTACGTCGAGTCCCACGGCCCGCATCGAGCCCGGTGGCGTCCACGGGCTCGGCCCGGCCCGTCGCAGCGGCTTCACGCGTCGGCCCGGCCCGTGGACGTACGCCGGCCCGAGGCTGCCCGCGTCGAGCCCGGTGGCTCCGCGGCTGCGGCCGCGCTGCCCTCCGCGGCGCGAGCCGGTTGGCGCGGGCTGTGCGCCGGTAGCGGCCCGGTCGTGCCGCGGAGGGACGTCCCGCGCCCGGTCCCCCGCCCCGCGTACGCCCCTTGCCCGGCCTCCGGCTCCGCGGGGTCGGGCGCGGCTGCCGATGGGCTCCGCGGCTTCGGCGGGGCCGCGGAAGGCCCCCAGCGCCCCGTCCCGCGACCCGCCCCGCCCCGGGACACGGCGGGGCCCCGGTCCCGCGACCCCGGTCCGTCAGAACAAGGGCTGCGGCAGGACGCCCTCCAGGGCGAGCAGCAGGCGCTTGGTCTCCACCCCGCCGCCGAAGCCCCCGATGCCCCCGTCGTTCTCCACGACCCGGTGGCAGGCCACCACCAGCGGGAGCGGGTTCGACCCCATGGCGTTGCCCACGGCCTGGGCGGCGCCGGGCTGGCCGACCCGGGCGGCCAGCTCCCCGTAGCCGACGACCGCCCCGTACGGCACGGAACGGTCCAGCTCCCGCAGGACCTGCCGGTTGAAGCCGGAGCTGAGCCGCCAGTCCAGCGGCAGCTCGAAGCGCCGCAGTGTGCCGGCGAAGTACGCCCGGAGCTGCCGCAGCGGTTCGGCCAGCAGCACTTCCGTGCCCGGCGCGGGCCGCCACGCGTCGGCGCCGAGCCGGGAGACGAGCGGGCCGATCATCGCGTCGACCCGGTCCGGTCCGGCGTGGAACTCGACCCGGACCAGCCCCTCCGGGGTCGCGGCCAGGAGCAGGGGACCGATGTCGCTGGGGACGACGGTCCATTCGAGGCGCGGCCCGCGGGGCCGCTCGGTGCTGTCCACGGTGCTGTCCACGCGTTCACCGTACGTCGCACCTCCGACAACCCCGGCGAAGGCCCGCCCCTCCGCCCGCCCCGAGACCCAGGCCCCCGCCCGGCGGCGTCAGAGGACGTCGACCGCGTCCCGGACCACGTCCGGCGCGTTGGTGATGATCCCGTCCACCCCCATGTCGCGCACCTTCCGGGCCGTCGCCGCGTCGTCCACGATCCAGGTGTCCACCTCCATCGTCCGGCCGTGGGCGCCGAGCAGGCCGTGCACCGCCGTGACCCAGTCGGCCGAGATCGTGGTGTGCCACGGGTTGATCCGGTCCGTGAACTTCGCGTACAGCGGCAGGTCCGCCACGGAGGGCGTCCCCAGGAAGGCCGTGATGAGGTCCGGCCGCAGCTCGTGCACCATGCGGACGCTGTCGGCGCTGAAGCTCTGCACCACCAGGCGCTGCGACACGTGGCGCTCGTCGAGCCAGCCGGCCGCCCCCAGCACCTTCAGCGTGTCCGCCTCGATCCCCGGGTAGAGCTCCGGCTTCTTGATCTCCAGCAGCAGCCGTTGCTGGTTGCGCTGCACCCGGTCCAGGTACTGCCGCAGGGTGGGCACCCGGGCGCCCGCGAACTCGTCGCCGAACCAGCTGCCCGCGTCCAGCCGGGAGATCTCCGCCGCCGTGAAGTCCCTCACCCGCCACGGCTTGCGGTCGGGGAACACCTCCTCGACGTCGGTGGTGCGGGCCAGGGTGTCGTCGTGGATCACCACCAGCTCGCCGTCGCCGGTGCGCTGCACGTCGTTCTCGACCCAGCCGAAGCCCAGGTGCATGGCCAGGTCGACGGCGTCGAGGGTGTTCTCCGGCGCGTACGCCGAAGCCCCCCGGTGGGCGTACACCACCGGGGTCGCGAAGACGTCGGCGGCGGTTCCGGGAGCCGACGGGCGGGACGGGAGGGTGGGGGAGGCTGCGGAGGAGGCTGTCCCGCCGAGCACGGTGAGGGCGAGGCCCAGGAAGGCGGCGGCTGCCGCGGCGGCGGGTCGGACGACGTACATGTGCGTTCTCCTCGGGTCGTGAACCCTGCTCCCGGCTCAAACGGGCGCGGAGCGGAAGATGTTGCGGCGGCACTTCACGGAGATCTCTTCACGGCGATCATGGCGGCGAAGATCACCGGGCCGCCACCGAACTACGACAAACGGACCAGACCCGTGCAGACCCGTGCAGACCGGCCGGACCCGCCGGAGCCCGCGGACCCGCGCCTTTGCGTGAGTGTCAGTGGCGGGTCGTACGGTTGACCCATGCGGCCCGTATCGAAGATCGAACGCACGGTGGCGCCTTTCGAGGTCGTCAGCTCCTACCAGCCCAGCGGCGACCAGCCGGCGGCCATCGCCGAGCTGGAGAAGCGCGTCCGCGCAGGTGAGAAGGATGTCGTCCTGCTGGGCGCGACCGGCACCGGCAAATCGGCGACCACCGCGTGGATGATCGAGAAGCTCCAGCGCCCCACCCTGGTCATGGCGCCGAACAAGACCCTCGCCGCCCAGCTGGCGAACGAGTTCCGCGAGCTCCTGCCGAACAACGCCGTCGAGTACTTCGTGTCGTACTACGACTACTACCAGCCCGAGGCCTACGTCCCGCAGTCGGACACCTACATCGAGAAGGACTCCTCGATCAACGAGGAGGTGGAGCGGCTGCGCCACTCCGCGACGAACTCCCTCCTCACCCGGCGCGACGTCATCGTCGTCGCCTCCGTGTCCTGCATCTACGGCCTCGGCACCCCGCAGGAGTACGTCGACCGGATGGTCCCCCTCAAGGTGGGGGAGGAGTTCGACCGCGACCAGCTGCTGCGCCGCTTCGTCGACATCCAGTACACGCGCAACGACGTGGCGTTCACCCGCGGCACCTTCCGGGTGCGCGGCGACACCATCGAGATCTTCCCGGTCTACGAGGAACTGGCCGTCCGCATCGAGATGTTCGGCGACGAGATCGAGGCCCTGTCCACCCTCCACCCGCTGACCGGCGAGGTCATCAGCGAGGACCGGGAGCTGTACGTCTTCCCCGCCAGCCACTACGTCGCCGGCCCCGAGCGCATGGAGAAGGCGGTCCGCGGCATCGAGGCCGAGCTGACCGCGCGCCTCGCCGAGCTGGAGAAGCAGGGCAAGATGCTGGAGGCCCAGCGGCTGCGCATGCGCACCACCTACGACCTGGAGATGATGCGCCAGATCGGGTCCTGCTCCGGCATCGAGAACTACTCGCTGCACATGGACGACCGCGAGCGCGGCTCCGCGCCCAACACCCTCATCGACTACTTCCCCGAGGACTTCCTCCTCGTCATCGACGAGTCGCACGTCACCGTCCCCCAGATCGGCGCGATGTACGAGGGCGACGCCTCGCGCAAGCGGACCCTGGTCGACCACGGGTTCCGGCTGCCCTCCGCGCTCGACAACCGTCCGCTGAAGTGGGAGGAGTTCCAGGAGCGCATCGGCCAGACCGTCTACCTGTCGGCCACCCCCGGCAAGTACGAGCTCTCCCGGGGTGACGGATTCGTCGAGCAGATCATCCGCCCCACCGGCCTCATCGACCCCGAGGTTGTCGTCAAGCCCACCGAGGGCCAGATCGACGACCTGGTGCACGAGATCCGCCAGCGGGTCGAGAAGGACGAGCGCGTCCTGGTGACCACCCTCACCAAGAAGATGGCGGAGGACCTCACCGACTACTTCCTGGAGCTCGGCATCCAGGTCCGCTACCTGCACAGCGACGTGGACACCCTGCGGCGCATCGAGCTGCTGCGCGAGCTGCGGGCCGGCGAGTACGACGTCCTGGTCGGCATCAACCTGCTCCGCGAGGGCCTGGACCTGCCCGAGGTCTCCCTCGTGGCGATCCTCGACGCGGACAAGCAGGGATTCCTGCGCTCCGGCACCTCGCTGATCCAGACCATCGGCCGCGCGGCGCGCAACGTGTCCGGCCAGGTCCACATGTACGCCGACAGCATCACCCCGGCGATGGCGCAGGCGATCGACGAGACGAACCGGCGCCGCGAGAAGCAGGTCGCCTACAACACGGCCCACGGGATCGACCCGCAGCCGCTGCGCAAGAAGATCAACGACATCGTCGCCACCATCGCCCGCGAGGAACTGGACACCGAGGAGCTCCTCGGCACCGGATACCGCCAGGCCAAGGACGCCAAGGGCACCAAGGCACCGGTTCCGGCGCTCGGCGGCAAGGCGGACCGGGCCGCGGCGGGCAAGGGGGCGAAGGGCGCCAAGGGGGCCCGATCCGGCGCGGTGCCCACCGACCGCCCGGCCGCCGAACTGGCCGCTCTCATCGAGCAGATGACCGAGCGGATGCGCGGTGCCGCGGCCGAGCTGCAATTCGAGGTGGCCGCCCGGATCCGCGACGAGGTGGGCGAGCTGAAGAAGGAGCTGAGGCAGATGAAGGAAGCGGGCCTCGCCTGACCCGGACCCTGTCAGTAGGGTTGGTGCACAGCCGCGGGTACACGCTGCGCGCCCGATGTCGGGGCGGGCTATGGAGAGGGGACAGCGAGTGACGGTCAACATGACCAAGGGTCAGGCCATCAATCTGCAGAAGGCGGACGGGGGCACGCTGACCGCGGTCCGGATGGGCCTCGGCTGGCAGGCGGCGAAGCGCCGCGGGCTGTTCGGTTCGCGGACCCGGGAGATCGACCTGGACGCGTCGGCGGTGCTCTTCGCCGACAAGCAGCCGGTGGACGTCGTCTTCTTCCGGCACCTGCAGAGCGACGACGGCTCGGTCCGGCACACCGGTGACAACCTCGTCGGCGGCGCCGGCCAGGGCGGGGACGACGAGTCGATCCTCGTCGACCTGCAGCGCGTGCCGGTGCACATCGACCAGATCGTCTTCACGGTGAACTCGTTCACCGGTCAGACGTTCCAGGAGGTGCAGAACGCGTTCTGCCGCATCGTCGACGAGACCAACGGCCAGGAGATGGCCCGGTACACCCTCGACGGCGGTGGCCAGTACACCGCGCAGATCATGGCGAAGGTGTCCCGCGTCGGCACCGGCTGGCAGATGACGGCCCTCGGGAACCCGGCCAACGGCCGCACCTTCCAGGACCTCATGCCGTCGATCCTGCCGCACCTGTAGCAGTACCGGACAAGAGAAGAAGGCACGGGGGAGGGGCTGCACGATGACGGCCGAACTGGTCCGGGGGCAGAACCACCCCGTGTCCCACAGCCGGGTGGAGATCAGGGTCTCGGCGGGCACACCCGTGCTCGCCCTGGCCTCGCTCGCCGACGAAGGGGGCCGGCTCGCCGGCCCCGAGGCACTGGCGCACCCGGGCGCCCCGACCCTCCCCGGTGTCCGCTCACCGGAGGAGTCCGCCGAGCGGCACGCCTTCCCCGTCGACCTCGACGCCGTTCCCGCGGCCGTCCACACGGTCGGCGTGGTGCTGGTGCTGCCGCCCGGCGGCCCGGCGCGCTTCGGCGCGGTACCGGCCTCGTACGTGGCCGTGGCCGACCCGGAGGGCGCCGAGCTCGTCGGGTACACCCTGACGGGGCTCGACGGCGAGAGCGCCGTGGTGGCGCTGGAGCTCTACCGGCGCCAGGGCGCCTGGAAGGTCCGCGCGGTCGGCCAGGGGTACGCCGAGGGCCTGCGCGCCCTGCTGGCCGACGGCGGACTCGCGGCGCAGGAGGCCGCCGAGCTGGCCGCCGCCGCGCTGCGGACCGCCTCGCGGAGCGGCGGGAGCGACGCCACGCTCGCCACCATGCCCACCCTCGTCGGCGACCTGCGCGCCCCGCGGACCCCCGACGAGGCGCCCGCGGCCGCTCCCGAGCCGCCGGACCCGCTCCCCGTCTCCCCGACCCCGTACGCCGGCACGCCGGGCCCCGGGCCCGGTGGTGACGCCTCACCGCCGACGATCGGCGCCGGCACCCTCAGCTACGTGCACCCGCGGCGCCGCCCGAGCAGCACCGAGCCGCCCGAGCCGGCCCCCCGGGCCGCGGCGCCGGCCGAGCCCGGCCGGCCCCCGCGGCCCGTGGCCGGGGACGCCGGAGGCTGGTCCATGGAGGAGCGGCTGTACAACCAGGTCTGGGGCATGTTCGAGGACCTGGCCCGCTCCGTCGCCGCCTACCGCAGCGCCGTGGAATTCGCCGACTCCCGGATGGACCGCGAGCTCGACGACGCCCTGTCCGACCCGCGCCACCGCCTCGGCGGCTCCGGCAACGCCGCCCGCGACACCGCGCGGGCCCGCCGCGACGACCTCGTCGCCCAGGCCCGGGCCGTGCTCGACCGGGACCTCGTCCAGCTGGTCGCCGAGTGCGAGGTCGTCGAGCCCGCGCTGCCCGCCGCGTACGCCCGCTGGGACAACCCGGTCTGGCACGGCCACCGCATCCCCGAGGAGAACCCGCTGGCCCTGCGCCTGGGCGAGCTGCACCTCCCCGAGCGGCCCGACCTGCGCATCCCCATGCTGGCCCGGGTCCCGCTGGAGCGGGGGCTCTGGATCGACAACGGCCGCACCGGTTCCGAGGCCGCGATGGCCATGGACACCGACCGGCTGCGCCGGGCCGCCATGGACATGGCCGTCGCCCTCGCGGCGCGGCTGCTCGCCGTCCACCCCGGCGACCGGTTCTCCGTCCACGTCATCGACGCCGCCGGGGCGGGTGCCGCATCCCTGGCGCCCCTCGTCCGGGCCGGGGTGCTGGCCGGCCCGCCCGCGGCCGGGGCCGCCGGGGTCACGCAGACCCTGGCCGAGCTGACCCGCCGGGTGGACCTCGTACAGATGGCGCTGCGGGCCGGCGCCCCCGAGGACCTGCCTCCGGACGTGGACACGGCCGATCAGCTGCTGATCGTGCACGACTTCCCGCACGGGTTCGACGACCGGGCCGTGACCCGTCTGCGCTACCTCGCCGACGAGGGTGCGGCGGTCGGCGTACACCTGCTGATGGTCGCGGACCGTGACGAGGCCTCGGCCTACGGGCCGCTGCTGGACCCGCTGTGGCGGTCGCTGATGCGGCTCTCCCCGGTGCCGGACGACCACCTCGCCGACCCCTGGGTGCGTCACGCCTGGACGTTCGAGGCGGACCTTCCCCCGCAAGGCAGTCAGGTCCTTGACCAGGCACTGAGGCTGATCGCGGAGGCCCGCCGGACCAGCCGGCCCTGAGCGGGGACGGCCCGCGGCGGCGGGCTCCTAGACCGTCCTATGACCGGTTCTTGGTAGTCCCTTTACCTTTCCCGGCTCGGCCGGGTACCCTGGTGAGCGCGGAGGGGAGTATTCCTGCTTTCCTGCTACGGCGTGCCCGTCAATACGGACTGCAATCGGTCCCGGGGCGTCGGCCCACGGCCTCCAGGCCGCCCGGGTGGAAGAGACCTCCGGCAGCGATGACGCTGACGAAGTCCTGAGCCATCCGCCGGAGGCGCGTTCACCATGGAAGTTTCCTGGGCCCTGTGGGCACTGACCATTCTCGGTCTGTCCGTTCTCATCGGAGCCGATTTCTTCATCGGCCGCAAACCGCACGACGTGTCCATCAAGGAAGCCGGCATCTGGACGGTCGTCTGGGTCGTCCTCGCCGTGATCTTCGGCCTCGGCCTGTGGTTCTTCGGCAACGGACAGGCGTCCCAGGAGTTCTTCGCGGGGTTCATCACCGAGAAGTCCCTTAGCGTCGACAACCTGTTCGTCTTCGTCCTGATCATGGCGAAGTTCGCGGTCCCCTCCCACCTCCAGCAGCGGGTGCTGCTCATCGGCGTGCTGATCGCCCTGGTCCTGCGCGCGATCTTCATCGCAGCGGGCGCCGCGATCATCGCCAGCTTCTCGTGGGTCTTCTACATCTTCGGCGCGTTCCTCATCTACACCGCCTGGAAGCTGATCCAGGAGGCCCGCAAGGACGAGGACGACGAGGAGTTCGAGGAGAACCGCCTCCTCAAGTCCGTCGAGAAGAAGTTCGGCGTCGCGGACCGGTACCACGGCACCAAGCTCTTCATCCAGAGCAACGGCAAGCGCATCCTGACCCCGCTGATGGTCGTCATGCTCGCCATCGGCACCACCGACGTGCTGTTCGCCCTGGACTCGATCCCCGCGATCTTCGGCCTCACCCAGGACCCGTACATCGTCTTCACGGCCAACGCCTTCGCCCTCATGGGTCTGCGCCAGCTGTACTTCCTCATCGGCGGCCTGCTGAAGAAGCTGGTCCACCTCAGCTACGGCCTGTCGATCATCCTGGGGTTCATCGGCGTCAAGCTGGTGCTGCACGCCCTGCACGAGTCCGGGGTGCACGTACCGGTGATCTCCATCCCGGTCTCGCTCGGCGTGATCTGCGGTGTCCTGGTCATCACCACGATCACCAGTCTCATCGCCTCCAAGAAGCAGGCGGCGGCCGAGGCCGCCGCCCACCAGGAGGACAAGAGCGTCGACGCGTAACAGCGGGCGCACCGAGTTCGGCGGCCGCCTTCCGCAGGCCTATGCGGGGGCGGCCGCTTCGGCTGTCCCCGTCCGGGTCCGCAGCACCACCGGGTTCGTCTCCGGCAGGAGCGCGAAGCAGACCAGGCTGACCAGGGCCACCCCGGTCAGGTAGACCGCGACCGCCCAGGGCGGTCCGGAGCCGTCCGCGAGCGCCGTCGCCACGATCGGCGTCAGGGCGCCGCCCAGCACGCCGCCGAGGTTGTAGCCGACGGCCGCACCGGTGCAGCGGATCCGCGGGGCGTACAGCTCCGGGAGGTACGCACCCGCCACCGAGAACATCGTGACCATGCCCAGGAGGCCCACGGCGAAGCCCGCGGTCATCAGCAGCGGGTCGGCCGTGCGCAACAGCGCCACCAGCGGGAACATCCACACCACGCAGACCGTGCAGCCGATCAGGCACAGCGGCCTGCGGCCGTAGCGGTCGCCCAGCATGCCCAGCAGCGGCGTCGCCAGCCCCTTCACGGTCACGGCGGCCATGATGCAGGCCAGCATCGCCGTGCGGCCCACGTCCAGGTGCTCGGTCGCGTACGCGAGGGACCAGGTGGTCACCGCGTAGAAGACGGCGTACGCCGCGGCGAGCGCACCGCCGGTCAGCAGGAGCAGCCGCCAGTGTCCGCGCACGACCTCGGCGAGCGGGGCCTGCGCCCGGCGGCCGGTCTCGGCCAGCGCGAGGAACTCGGGCGACTCCTCCACCGCACGGCGCAGCCACAGCCCGGCCAGGGCCAGCACTCCGGCGGCCCAGAACGGAACCCGCCAGCCCCAGGACGTGAACTGGGCGTCGGTCAGCGTGGCCGACAGCGCCAGGATGATGCCGTTGGCCAGCAGGAAGCCGACCGAGGGCCCGATCTGGGGGAAGCTCGACCACAGGCCGCGCCGCCGCTCGGGGGCGTGCTCGGCGGTCAGCAGCACCGCGCCGCCCCACTCGCCGCCGAGCCCCAGGCCCTGGAGGAAGCGGAGCACGAGCAGCAGGAGGGGCGCGGCGATGCCGATCGAGTCGTACGTCGGTACGCAGCCGACGGCGACCGTGGCCACGCCGGTGAGCAGCAGGGAGCCGAGGAGGACCGGGCGCCTGCCGTAGCGGTCGCCGATGTGGCCGAAGACCGCCGATCCCAGCGGGCGGGCGAGGAAGCCGACGCCGAAGGTGCCGAAGGCGGCGAGGGTCCCGGCGAGGGGCGAGAAGGACGGGAAGAAAAGCGGGCCCAGGACTAGGGCGGCGGCCGTCCCGTAGACGAAGAAGTCGTAGAACTCGATGGCGGTTCCGGCCAGCGAGGCCGTGGCGAGCCGCAGCATGCCGGGCCGGCGTCCGGCGCGTCTGAAGCGTCCGGTGCCGGGGGGCGGTGGGGCCCCGGGGGCGGGCGGGGCCTTGGTGGGCCGCGCGGTGGAGGAGGGGGGCGAGGGCGGGGAAGGGTCCTGTTGCATGGTGCAGCAGATACCGCCTCCCCGTCCCTCAGGGAGTGCTTTCGGTCAGGCACGACCGGAACGAGTCGATCGCGTACCGAAGTTGACGGATTCCGGCCTACCAGCCGCGCTCGCGCCACTCGGCGAGGTGCGGCCGCTCGGCGCCGATCGTGGTGTCGTTGCCGTGCCCCGGGTAGACCCACGCCTCGTCGGGCAGCTGCTCGAAGAGCTTGTGCTGCACGTCGTCGATGAGGGTCGCGAAGGCCTTCGCGTCGCCCCCGGTGTTGCCGACGCCGCCCGGGAAGAGGCAGTCGCCGGTGAACACGTGGGGGTGCCCGTGCGGGTCGTCGTAGACCAGCGCGATCGAGCCGGGCGTGTGGCCGACCAGGTGGCGCGCCGTGAGCCCGACCCGGCCGACGCGCACGGTGTCGCCGTCCGCGACGCGCACGTCGGTCGCCACCGGGATGCCCTCGGCGTCGTCCTCGCCCGCGTACGTCCGCGCACCGGTCGCCCCTACCACGGCCTGGAGCGCGCCCCAGTGGTCGCCGTGGCGGTGGGTGGTGACGACGGACGCGATGCCGTCGTCGCCGATCAGGCTGAGCAGCGTGTCCGCCTCGGCGGCCGCGTCGATCAGGAGCTGCTCGCCGGTGGCCCGGCAGCGCAGCAGATAGGCGTTGTTGTTCATCTCGCCCACCGCAACCTTGGAAATCATCAGGTCCGCGAGTTCGTGCACGTCGGCCGGACCGCCGACCTTGACCGCTCCGCTGTACGTCATGTCGGCAATCCTAGAGCGGGGGGAGCGCGGGGAGGGGCCCGCCCGCCGTGGTGAGGGAGGCGCCCTTGTCCCCGCGGCCGGCCAGCCAGGCCAGGAGGGCGGCGGGGGTGCCCGACACGGTGACCGCCGGATCGCCCGCGGAGCCGGTGCGCCAGGTGCGCCCGCCGGCCGCGGCCAGCGCCGTGGGGGGCACCTCGGAGCGGCCGGACCACCGGTCGGCGAGGAAGGCGATCTCGCGGCCGGCGAACTCCTCCGGGAGGTCGGCGAGCTCGTAGCCGACGGCCAGGTCGACGTGGTGCAGCTCGACCTCGACGAGGCGGCGGAAGGGCACGTTGGCGGCGAGGTCGGTCACGCCGTTGCGCAGTTCGACCGTGCGCGACCAGTCCTGCTCGGGCTCCGTGGTGGCCAGGAAGGCGGCCCCGGAATGACGGAGGTCCGCCAGGTGTTCTTCCAGGGGCCGGCCGGAATCCCGCTCGATGTCCGCGTCGCGCGCGGTGGCGCTCTCGTACATCGGACGTCCCTCGAGGACGTTCACGAGGGCGTCGGCGTTACGCGCGAGATGGGCGAGGACGTGACCGCGGGTCCAGCCGGGGAGGTGTGACTCCCCGGCCAGGGCGGCGTTGTCCAGCTTGGCGACGGCGGTCAGCAGCCGTTCCGTCGCCTCACGCACAGATCGCAGGTCGTGCACATGATCAGTCATGACGGCGAGCCTAGTGGCCGCCGACCCGCGGCCGCACGATCGGGTGAAGCGGTCTCCGGAGTGCCGTAAATCGAATGCGCGTGCTATACGCTCGGAAGTCCAGCTCGACTCCATCGCAGAGGCGCCCCCCATACCCTGGACGGGGGCCCGTCCCCGCTCTCTCAAGAAAGGTGCGGACCGGCGTGACCGACCGTCTCATCGTTCGTGGCGCTCGCGAGCACAACCTCAAAAACGTCTCGCTCGACCTGCCCCGCGACTCGCTCATCGTCTTCACCGGACTCTCCGGGTCGGGCAAGTCCTCCCTGGCCTTCGACACGATCTTCGCCGAGGGCCAGCGCCGCTACGTCGAGTCGCTCTCGTCGTACGCCCGCCAGTTCCTCGGGCAGATGGACAAGCCCGACGTCGACTTCATCGAGGGCCTCTCCCCGGCCGTCTCGATCGACCAGAAGTCGACCTCGCGCAACCCGCGCTCCACCGTGGGCACCATCACCGAGGTCTACGACTACCTCCGCCTCCTCTTCGCCCGCATCGGCAAGCCGCACTGTCCCGAGTGCCGGCGGCCGATCTCGCGCCAGTCGCCGCAGGCGATCGTCGACAAGGTGCTCGCCCTTCCCGAGGGCAGCCGCTTCCAGGTGCTCTCGCCCCTGGTGCGCGAGCGCAAGGGCGAGTTCGTCGACCTCTTCGCCGACCTCCAGACCAAGGGCTACAGCCGGGCGCGGGTGGACGGGGAGACCATCCAGCTCTCCGAGCCGCCCGTGCTCAAGAAGCAGGAGAAGCACACCATCGAGGTGGTCATCGACCGCCTCACCGTCAAGGACAGCGCCAAGCGCCGGCTGACCGACTCGGTGGAAACCGCCCTCGGCCTCTCCGGCGGCATGGTCATCCTGGACTTCGTCGACCTCGCCGAGGACGACCCCGAGCGCGAGCGGATGTACTCCGAGCACCTCTACTGCCCGTACGACGACCTGTCCTTCGAGGAGCTGGAGCCCCGCTCCTTCTCCTTCAACTCGCCCTTCGGCGCCTGCCCCGAGTGCACCGGCATCGGTACGCGCATGGAGGTGGACCCGGAGCTGATCATCCCCGACGAGGACAAGTCCCTCGACGAGGGCGCGGTCTCGCCGTGGTCGCTCGGCCACACCAAGGACTACTTCCAGCGGCTGGTCGGCGCGCTCGCCACGGAGCTGGGCTTCCGCACGGACATCGCGTGGGCCGGACTCCCGCTGCGCGCGAAGAAGGCCCTGCTGTACGGACACAAGACGCAGATCGAGGTCCGCTACCGCAACCGGTACGGCCGGGAGCGGGCGTACACGACGGCCTTCGAGGGCGCCGTGCCGTTCGTCAAGCGGAGGCACTCGGAGTCGGAGAGCGACGCGAGCCGCGAGCGCTTCGAGGGCTACATGCGCGAGGTGCCCTGCCCGACCTGTGACGGCACGCGCCTCAAGCCGATCGTCCTGGCGGTCACGGTCATGGAGAAGTCCATCGCCGAGGTCGCGGCCATGTCGATCAGCGAGTGCGCGGACTTCCTCGGCCGGATGAAGCTCGACGCCCGCGACAAGAAGATCGCCGAGCGGGTCCTGAAGGAGGTCAACGAGCGGCTCCGCTTCCTCGTGGACGTCGGCCTGGACTACCTGTCGCTCAACCGCGCCGCGGGCACCCTCTCGGGCGGCGAGGCCCAGCGCATCCGGCTCGCCACGCAGATCGGCTCCGGTCTGGTCGGCGTGCTGTACGTACTGGACGAGCCCTCCATCGGCCTGCACCAGCGGGACAACCACCGGCTGATCGAGACGCTGGTGCGGCTGCGCGACATGGGCAACACGCTCATCGTCGTCGAGCACGACGAGGACACCATCAAGGTCGCCGACTGGGTCGTCGACATCGGCCCGGGCGCGGGCGAGCACGGCGGCAAGGTGGTGCACAGCGGTTCGCTGAAGGACCTGCTGAAGAACCCCGAGTCGATCACCGGGCAGTACCTGTCCGGCAAGCGGGCCATCCCGCTGCCGGACGTGCGGCGCCCCGTGGACGGGGAGCGCAGGCTGACCGTCCACGGCGCCAAGGAGAACAACCTGCGGGACATCGACGTGTCCTTCCCGCTGGGCGTGCTCACCGCGGTCACCGGCGTCTCCGGATCGGGCAAGTCGACGCTGGTCAACGACATCCTGTACACGCACCTGGCCCGCGAGCTGAACGGCGCCCGCTCGGTGCCCGGACGCCACACGCGGGTCGACGGCGACGACCTCGTCGACAAGGTCGTCCACGTCGACCAGTCGCCGATCGGCCGGACCCCGCGGTCGAACCCGGCGACGTACACCGGTGTCTTCGACCACGTGCGCAGGCTGTTCGCGGAGACGATGGAGGCGAAGGTGCGCGGCTACCTGCCGGGCCGCTTCTCCTTCAACGTCAAGGGCGGCCGGTGCGAGAACTGCTCCGGCGACGGCACGATCAAGATCGAGATGAACTTCCTCCCGGACGTCTACGTCCCCTGTGAGGTCTGCCACGGCGACCGGTACAACCGGGAGACGCTGGAGGTCCACTACAAGGGCAAGTCCATCGCGGAAGTCCTCAACATGCCGATCGAGGAGGCGCTGGGCTTCTTCGAGGCGGTGCCGACGATCGCGCGCCACCTGAAGACGCTGAACGAGGTCGGGCTCGGGTACGTCCGGCTCGGCCAGTCCGCGCCGACCCTGTCGGGCGGCGAGGCCCAGCGCGTCAAGCTGGCCTCGGAGCTGCAGAAGCGGTCGACGGGCCGGACGGTGTACGTGCTCGACGAGCCGACGACGGGCCTGCACTTCGAGGACATCTCGAAGCTGATCAAGGTGCTGTCGGGGCTGGTGGACAAGGGGAACTCGGTGATCGTCATCGAGCACAACCTCGACGTCATCAAGACCGCGGACTGGGTCATCGACATGGGCCCGGAAGGCGGCTACGGCGGCGGCGTGGTCGTGGCCGAGGGCACCCCGGAGCAGGTCGCCTCGGTGGGCGCGAGCCACACGGGCAAGTTCCTGCGGGACATCCTGGGCGCGGACCGGGTCTCCGACGCCGCGACGCCTCCGGCGAGGGCGGCGGTGAAGAAGGCCCCGGCCGGGAAGGCTCCCGCCAAGAAGGCCGCGGTGCCGGCCAAGAAGGCGGCTGCGAAGAAGGCGGCTGTGCCGGCGAAGAAGACGGCGACGCGGGCGCGCAAGGCGTAGCCGGGGCGCTGCGCCGGGCTTGAGCGGCCCGGTGCGTCTCGGGGTCGGCGCGTATCGGGGCGGGCTCGCGCTCGAACGGAGGGGCCCGGCCCGGTGGCCGGGCCCCTCCGCTGTCGCCGCCGGGGGTGGGGCGCGGGCCCTGGCCCCGGCCCTGCCCGGCGGGTTCCTGCCGGAGGGTGCCGTCCGGCCTCGGCGTCCGCCCGGGGGGTCCCGTCGAGGTCCCGTCCGGCGGCCGGGGGTGGAGCGGGGAGCCGCCGTGTGTACGCAGGGGGCAGGTGGCCCCGGCGCGCGCGCCGGCAGGGGTTGGGGCGGATGCCTTCCGGCGGGTGCCGTCCGGCCCTGCACGCTCGGGGGTGCCGTCCGGGCGCGGGCGTGGGCGGTGGGGTTAGGTGGCGATGCCCATCGGGCGGCGGAACGTCGCGGGGTCCGTCAGGGTCGCCAGCAGCGCGTGGGCCACGTCCGCGCGGGGGATGACGTGGCCGGCCGGGACGTTGCCGCCGATCACGCGGCGGTACGTGCCGGTGCCCGGCCGGTTCAGCAGCCGGGGCGGGCGGATCACCGTCCACTCGGTGGGGCTGGCCGCGAGCGCCGCCTCCATGACCGCCAGGTCCGCGTACAGGTCCCGCATGGCCCGCCGCAGGACCGGCAGGAGCACCGCCCGGGTGAAGACGCCCTCGCCCGGCACGTCCGGGCCCAACGGGGCCGCGCTGACCACCGACAGGCGGCTCACGCCCGCGCGGTCCATCGCCGCGAGCACGGCCCGTACGGCGGGCCCGGTCACCGGCGCCGCCTTGGCCTGCTTGTTGCTCCCCGCGCCGAGGGCCGACACCACCGCGTCCCGGCCGGCCAGGACCGGTACCAGCGCGTCCTCGTCCGTCAGGTCGGGCACCACGGCCACTTCCAGCCGCTCGTGCGCCTGCACCCCCAGCCGGGCCGCGTCGCGCACGACCGCCGTCACCTCGTGGCCCGCGGCCAGGGCCTGGACGACCACCTCCCGGCCGACTCCGCCCGTCGCTCCGAACACCGTGATCCTCATGCCTGGCTCCCGCCCCACTAGGGGTGGGTGAGTGTTTACTCACCCCCGTTCCCCTTAGGGTGAGCGAATGCTCACCCCGAAGTCAAGCCGCCCCACCCCCGAGCGCCTGCTCGACGCCGCCGAGACGCTGATGCGCACGAGCGGGCTCGCCAACGCCACCACCAAGGCCATCGCCCGCGAGGCCGGCTGCTCGGAGGCGGCGCTGTACAAGCACTTCGCGAACAAGGAGGAGCTGTTCGTCCGGGTGCTGATGGAGCGCACACCCAACGCCGGCCCCCTGATGGCCGCCCTGCGCGCCGGATCCGGGGAGCGGGGGGTCGAGGAGGTGCTCGCGGACATCGCCCGGCACGCCTCGCTCTTCTACGCCGACGCCATGCCCATGGCCGCCGCGCTCTTCGCCGAGCCCGCCCTGCTCACCCGCCACCGCGAAGGGGTGCGGCAGATCGGAGCCGGGCCCCACATTGTCCTGGAGGCACTCGCGGGCCGACTGCGGCGGGAGCGCGACGCGGGCGGGCTGCGGCCCGACGCCGACCCGGACGCCGCGGCCGCCCTGCTGCTCGGCGCCTGCTTCCAGCGCGCCTTCTTCCTGCACTTCTCCGGTGCGGACGTGGTCGCTCCGGTCGAGGAGTTCGCCCCCGCCGTGGCCCGGACCGTCTGGGCCGCGCTGCGCTGAGGCGTCAGAGCTCGGCCGCGTACGGCGGCTCGGCTCCCGCCCGGGTGCAGGTCAGGGCGGCGGCGTGCGCGGCGTACGCCAGGACGTCCGGCCAGTCGACCGGGTCGCCCCGGTCGCCCGGGCGGTCCGGTGAGGTCAGGGAGGCGGCCGCGCCCGGCGCCCCCGCGAGGCGGTGCAGCAGGGCCGCGCTGACGGTGTCGCCCGCCCCGATGGTGTCCGCTACGGCGACCCGGCGCCCGGGGACCGAGTGCTCGGCGCCGTCCCGCGTCCAGACGCTCAGGCCCGCCGCGCCTCTGGTCAGCACCACCGCCGACGGCCCCGCCGCCAGCCAGTCGCCGACGCCGCCGCCCAGCCAGGCCGCGTCCTCCTCCGACAGCTTGAGCACCGAGGTGTACGGCAGCAGCCGCTCCCGGAACCGCGCGCGGTACCCCGCCGGGTCCGCGATCAGCGCCGGCCTGATGTTGGGGTCCAGCAGGGTCAGCAGCCCGCGCCGCGACTCGCGGCCCAGCAGGGCCTCGTACGCGCTCGCCCCGGGCTCCAGGACCAGGGAGCAGGTCCCGAGCGCGAGGGCCCGTACGCCGTCCGGGAGGGCGGGCGGCAGCGCGAACAGCCGGTCCGCGGTGCCCTCGACGTAGAAGCCGTACGAGGCCGAGCCGTCCGGGGCCAGCGAGGGCACGGCGAGCGTGGTCGGCTCCGGCCCGCGCTGGACCAGCGAGAGGTCCACCCCGGCCGCCCGCAGCCCGGACAGCAGGCCCTCGCCGAACCCGTCGGTCGAGACCCGGGAACAGAAGGCGGTGGCGGCGCCGAGCCGCCCCAGCGCGAGCGCGGTGTTGTACGGGCCGCCGCCCGGCCTCGGCAGCAGCGCGCCCGGCGGCTGCGCCGCGGGGACCAGGTCGATGAGGGCTTCTCCGCCGACGACGATCACGCGGGGGAAGCTACCCCATCGCCGCCGGTATCGTCGGGCGGGCCGGCGCTCCGGCCGGGTCCCCGGCCGGCACCGCGCACGGCCCCCCGAACCCTCCGGCCCCGCACCACCAGGGAGAACCGCATGTCCGCGCCGCAGCCCGCCGCCCGCCGCACCGTCCTCAAGGGCGCCGCCGCGCTCGCCGGGGCAGCCGGTGCCGGGCTGACCCTCGCCGCCTGCTCGACCGCGACCAACAGCGGCGGCAACACCCCCGCGACCCCGACGGCCCCGGTGGACCTGGGCGCCGCGGCCGACGTCCCGGTGGGCGGCGCGAAGCTGTACCGGGAGCGGAAGCTGATCGTGAGCTGCCCGGCGGAGGGCCGGTACACGGCGTTCAGCGCCCAGTGCACCCACGCGGGCTGCGTCCTGGACAAGATCGTCGGGGGCGAGGGCAACTGCCCCTGCCACGGCAGCCGGTTCGACGTGGAGACCGGCGCGGTCCTGCGCGGCCCCGCCACCGAGCCGCTGCCCGCCGTGCCGGTGCGGGCGGAGAACGGCACGCTGATCGCGGGCTGACGGCGCCCCTCGGCCCGGCTCAGCCGCAGTCGGTCACGAACCGGCCTTCGAGGCCGTCCGGGCTGACGAAGACGAACCCGCTGCCGTCGCCGAAGTCCAGGGAGAACGGGTCGTCCGGGCCCGTGCCCCGGTCCGCGAAGCGGCACAGGAACTGCCAGGGGGCGTCGACGCCCCGGCGTCGGGGCCGGGGCGCGGCGTACGCGGCGGCCCCGCCGAGGAAATCCCGGGGGAGGCCGCCCTCCGGGGCCCCGGCGCGGCGAAGGCCGGGGTCCGGCCGCCGGGCTGCACGAGCACGACGGCGTCCCCGAACTCCGGCTCGCAGGGCGCGTCCCAGCCCTCCTCGGCCAGGAACGCGTACGCGAGGCGGACCTCGTCCCCCGGCACGCGGAACCGGCCGACGAACACCAGCCGTTCCCGGACACCGGACACCGGATGCGTCGGCCACACGGTTCGTCGAGCCGCACCGGCTGTCCGCCGAGCTTCGACACCGGCTCGGTGACGGGCTCCGCCGGGGCCCGGAGGACCATCGTCAGCCGCGGTAGGAAGGCCGCGTCGTGGGGGCCGCCGGCCCAGTCGGTCGGCCGGTCGGCCGGTCGCCAGACCATGACGCGGAGGCTACGGGAGCGGGCCGGGCCGCAGGCGACGGGAGCGGGCCGGGCCGCAGGAGACGCCCTAGTCCCAGTCCCACGCGATGCCGAGGATGCCCCGCCGCACGCCCTGCTCCAGCAGGTGCACCGCCCGGTGGCGGCCGCTCGGGGTCAGGTCCGCGAACCCGGTGCGCGGTGCCTGCGGGCCGCTGCGGGCGAAGCGCCGGCAGCGCACCGGCAGGGCCGCCTCGTCGAAGCGGACCTGGAGCATGTACTGCCCGCCCGCGTAGCTGAAGCCACGCACGTACTCGCCGCTGCGCGTGCCCGTGCCGTCCTCGACGCCGTACCCGAAGACGTACGTGTCCCCGCGCCGCAGCCGGGCGTCGAACAGCAGCTCGGCGACCACGACCCCGGCCGCCGGGTGGCAGCGCACGCGGCCGGTGCGGCAGTTCTCGTACGCCGTCACGCCCACCCGGGAGGCGTCGCAGCCCGGATCGCCGTGGTGGACGGCGAGGTAGCGGTCGACCCCGTCGCGGTGGGCCCGGACGATCTGCTGGGACTCCCGGGACCGCAGTTCCCCGGCGGCGCCGATGCGCACCCGCTCGTGGTGGCCGACGGAGTGCAGTCCACCGTCGGCCGGCAGCTCCATCGCCTCCAGCAGCTGCTCCACGGCCGCGCCCACCCCGACCAGGGCCCGGTACGAGCGGGAGGCCGGGCGGGCGGGCCCGGCGGCCGCCCCCGGCGTGCCGAGCAGGCGCAACAGGGCCCCCTCCGGGAGCTCCAGGATCTGCTCCAGGGCGGTGACGGCCCGCAGGGACTCCGGGTGGCGGGGCCGCCGGGCGCCCTGCTGCCAGTAGCTGAGGCTGGTGACGCCGACCTTGATGCCGCGCACCGCGAGCCGGTGCTGCACGCGGTGCAGCGGAAGGCCGCGCGCGGCGAGGGCGGCGCGCAGGGCGAGGTGGAACGGTCCGGCGCGCAGCAGGTGTCCGATATCCGCCGTGTCCCCGGCCGGCCGCATGGCGACTCCTCTGTGAACGTTCACACGCGTCGGAGCGGGGCCTGAGCCGGTGGCTCCGGGGGACCAGGTGAAGCGACGGCAACCGTTCACACCGCAGTCCCACCATTCACACTGCAATGTCACCGCGTATTGAAGCGTGTTGACCTGATCGCGACAACACCCCGATGCTCCTCCACAGCGTCCGGACGCGCTCCTCCACCCCCACATCCCCGCCTCGGGAGGAACGCGATGCGCAACAGAATGCGGTGGCCGTACCCGGCCGCCCTCCTCACCGCCCTGCTCCTCGCCCTGTCCTTCAGTACCGGCACCGCCACCGCCGTCGGCGCCGGTACGGACAGCGCGAGTGCGGCCCTCGCCACCAAGCGCCTGAACATCACCATGCAGGCGCAAGCGAAGACCAACTGGTGCTGGGCCGCCGGCGGCAACACCATCGCCACCTGGTTCGGCCGCAGCTACAGCCAGAACCAGTTCTGCAACGCCGCCTTCAACCGCCAGCAGGGCTCCGAATGCCCCAACAACCAGGCGACCCTCGGCAACGTCCAGACCGGCCTGCGCTGGGCCGGCGTCAACCCCGGCTCCTACGTGACCGGCTGGCTCCAGTACTCCACCGTCCAGACGGAGATCAACGCCAACCGCCCGATCGAGACCCGCATCCAGTGGTCCAACGGCGGCGGCCACATGCACGTCGTCTACGGCTACGACACCGCGAGCAACTGGGTCTACTGGGGCGACCCGTGGCCCTCCAGCGACCGCTACAACTGGGCCTCCCACGCCTGGTACGTGAACAACAGCACCTTCTCCTGGACCCACTCCCTCTACCGGATCGGGGCGTGAGCGCCATGACCCCGCGCGCCACAGCCGCCGCGGCGGTCCTCGCGGCCACCGCCCTCCTCGGCCTCGGCGGACAGGCCGCCGCCGCTCCCGTGCCGCAGCCCGGGGCGGTCACCGCCGAGGTCCTGGCCGCCGCCGACCGGGCGGCCACGGCCCCCGAGACCCTGGCCACCCTCTCCCGCTTCTTCGCCCGGGAGGGCAGGATCGCGGCCGCCGCCGCACGGCCCCGGGTCGAGGGCGCGGCGATCCCGGTCAGCCACCTCTCCCCGGAGTTCGTCGCGGGGAAGGCGGGGGCGCCGGTGGCCCGCCTGGAGTTCCTCGCCAGCGAGGCCGTCTCCGCCGACGGGCAGCGGGCCGCCCTGTGGACCGCCCGTACGGAGGCCGGCTGGCAGGTGGTGAACATCGCCACCGGGGACGACGAGTTCCGCTACGCGCGCCTCGGCGCCGCGAAACTCCCGGGCGGGACCGTGTTCCGGGAGCCGCAGATCGACGCCTGGTACGTCGCCGGGGGCAACAGGGTGCTGCCGCTGGACGAGGACGCGGTCCGGGCCGTGGGCGCCGGGGGCACCAGCCTCGGCGGCTACCGGGCGCGGGTCGTGCAGGCGTACGGGAACAAGCTGCCGGGCTCGGCCTATGCCGAGGGGGGCATGGCGGGGGGCTTCGACGAGACCCCGTCGCCCGCCGGGTCCGCAGGGGTTCCGGTGGAACTCGTCGCCGGAGCCGGGGCGCTCGCGCTGGGCGGTGCGGGGTCACTGGCCCTGGCGCGCTCCCGGCGGCGCACCGCCGCCTCGGCGTAGCCCCGCGCGCGGGGTCCGGCTCCCGCCCCGGGGCCGGACCCCGCCGTGTCCCGCGGCCCCGACCGTCCCGCCGGCCGCCGACGGCCCCGCCGGGTCCTGACCGGGGCCGTCGGGGCTCCGCCCCGGACCCCGACCCCGGACCCCGACCCCGGACCCCGCGCCCCGAACACCGCGCCCCGAACACCGCGCCCCGAACGCCTGCGGCCCCCGCCGGGGGGCCGGGCGTACGGACCGTTGTCGGCGGGCGCAAGTAGGGTGGGCGGCATGGCCGACCCTTCCAGCTACCGCCCCAAGCCGGGACAGATCCCCGACTCCCCGGGGGTCTACCGATTCCGCGACGAGCACCGCCGGGTGATCTACGTCGGGAAGGCCAAGAACCTGCGTCAGCGGCTGGGCAGCTACTTCCAGGACGTCGCCAACCTGCACCCCCGCACCGCCACCATGGTGACCACGGCCGCCTCCGTCGAGTGGACCGTCGTCTCCACCGAGGTCGAGGCGCTCCAGCTGGAGTACTCCTGGATCAAGGAGTACGACCCCCGGTTCAACGTCAAGTACCGCGACGACAAGAGCTACCCCTCCCTCGCCGTCACCCTCAACGAGGAGTACCCGCGGGTCCAGGTCATGCGCGGCCCCAAGAAGAAGGGCGTGCGCTACTTCGGGCCGTACGGGCACGCCTGGGCCATCCGCGAGACCGTCGACCTGATGCTGCGGGTCTTCCCCGTCCGCACCTGCTCCGCCGGGGTCTTCAAGCGCTCCGCGCAGATCGGCCGCCCCTGCCTCCTCGGCTACATCGGCAAGTGCTCCGCGCCCTGCGTCGGCCGGGTCACCCCCGAGGAGCACCGCGAACTGGCCGACGACTTCTGCGACTTCATGGCCGGCCGCACCGGCACCTACCTCTCCCGCCTCGAACGGCAGATGCACGAGGCCGCCGAGGAGATGGAGTACGAGAAGGCCGCCCGGCTGCGCGACGACATGGGCGCGCTGCGCCGCGCCATGGAGAAGAACGCCGTCGTGCTCGCCGACGCCACCGACGCCGACCTCGTCGCGGTCGCCGAGGACGAGCTCGAAGCCGCCGTGCAGATCTTCCACGTACGCGGAGGCCGGGTCCGCGGCCAGCGCGGCTGGGTCACCGACAAGGTCGAGGCCGTCGACACCGCCGGACTCGTCGAGCACGCCCTCCAGCAGCTGTACGGGGAGGAGAAGGGCGAGGCCGTGCCCAAGGAGGTGCTGGTCCCGGCGCTCCCCGAGGACACGCCGGCCCTGAGCCAGTGGCTCGCCGAGCGCCGCGGCTCGAACGTCAGCCTGCGCATCCCGCAGCGCGGAGACAAGAAGGCCCTGATGGAGACCGTCCACCGCAACGCCCAGCAGTCCCTCGCCCTCCACAAGACCAAGCGCGCCAGCGACCTCACCACCCGCTCCCGGGCCCTGGAGGAGATCGCCGAGGCCCTGGACCTGGACGGCGCCCCGCTGCGCATCGAGTGCTTCGACATCTCCCACCTGCAGGGCGACGACGTGGTGGCCTCCATGGTCGTCTTCGAGGACGGCCTGGCGCGCAAGGGCGAGTACCGCCGCTTCCAGATCAAGACGTTCGAGGGGCAGGACGACGTCCGCTCCATGCACGAGGTGGTCTCGCGCCGCTTCCGCCGCTACCTCCAGGAGAAGCTCAAGACGGGCGAGTGGTCCCCCGAGGACGCCGCCGACGCGGGCGCAGCGGCCGGGGCGGAGGACGACGGGCGGCCCAAGCGCTTCGCCTACCCGCCCCAGCTCGTCGTGGTCGACGGCGGCCAGCCGCAGGTGGCCGCCGCCAAGCGGGCCCTGGAGGAGCTCGGGATCGACGACGTCGCCGTGTGCGGCCTGGCCAAGCGGCTGGAGGAGGTCTGGCTGCCGGGCGAGGACGACCCGGTCGTGCTTCCCCGCACCAGCGAGGGCCTGTACCTGCTCCAGCGGATTCGCGACGAGGCCCACCGCTTCGCCATCCAGTACCAGCGCAACAAGCGCGGCAAGCGCTTCACGTCCGGACCGCTGGACGAGGTGCCCGGCCTCGGCGAGAGCCGCAAGCAGGCCCTGGTCAAACACTTCGGTTCGGTGAAGAAGCTGAGACAGGCGACAATCGACCAGATCTGCGAGGTCCCGGGCATAGGCCGCAAGACGGCCGAGACCGTGGCCGCGGCCCTCGCCGGAGCGGTGCCCGCCGGTCCTGCGGTCAACACGGCCACAGGAGAGATCATTGAGGATGAGACCCCCGCGCCCGCGGGAGCATCGTCCGAACGGGGGACCGAGCAATGACCGAGCACGAGACCACGCACGACCGAGACGGAGCACAGGTGAGTACGGGCACGACAGTGGAGCCCGGAGATACCGCCGAGGCGGCCATCCCCGAGCTGGTGATCATCTCCGGCATGTCCGGGGCCGGCCGCAGTACGGCGGCCAAGTGTCTGGAGGACCTCGGCTGGTTCGTCGTCGACAACCTCCCGCCGGCGCTGATCCCCACCATGGTGGAGCTCGGCGCCCGCTCCCAGGGCAACGTGGCGCGCATCGCCGTCGTCGTCGACGTCCGCGGCCGCCAGTTCTTCGACGCCCTGCGCGAGTCCCTCGCCGACCTCGACAGCAAGGGCGTCACCCGGCGCATCGTCTTCCTGGAGTCGTCCGACGACGCGCTGGTCCGCCGCTTCGAGTCGGTGCGCCGCCCGCACCCCCTCCAGGGCGACGGCCGCATCACCGACGGCATCGCCGCCGAGCGCGACCTGCTGCGCGAGCTGCGCGGCGACGCCGACCTGGTGATCGACACCTCCAGCCTGAACGTGCACGAGCTGCGCGCCAAGATGGACGCCCAGTTCGCCGGCGATGAGGAGCCCGAGCTGCGGGCGACCGTCATGTCCTTCGGCTACAAGTACGGCCTCCCCGTCGACGCCGACCTCGTCGTCGACTGCCGCTTCATCCCCAACCCGCACTGGGTGCCGGAGCTGCGCCCCTTCACCGGGCTCAACGAGGAGGTGTCGGGGTACGTCTTCAGCCAGCCCGGCGCAAAGGAGTTCCTCGACCGTTACACCGAGCTGCTCCAGCTCATCGCCACCGGCTACCGCCGCGAGGGCAAGCGGTACGTGACCATCGCGGTCGGGTGCACGGGCGGCAAGCACCGCAGCGTGGCCATGTCCGAGAAGCTCGCCGCCCGCCTCGCCTCCGAGGGAGTCGAGACCGTCGTAGTCCACCGGGACATGGGGCGCGAGTGACCCCACGGACCCCCCGGCTGAGCCGCCTGCGCCGCCTCACCCCGGGACGGGGCGAGGACGGCGCGGGCCGCTCCGGCCACCGGCGCGGCGCCGCTCCGAAGGTGGTCGCCCTCGGCGGCGGCCAGGGCCTGTCGGCCTCGCTCGCCGCTCTGCGCCGCATCACCGGTGACCTCACCGCCGTGGTCACCGTCGCCGACGACGGCGGCTCCAGCGGCCGGCTCCGGGAGGAGCTCGGCGTGCTGCCGCCCGGCGACCTGCGCAAGGCGCTGGCCGCGCTGTGCGGCGACGACGACTGGGGCCAGACCTGGGCCCGCGTCATCCAGCACCGCTTCCAGTCCGAGGGAGACCTGCACGGGCACGCCGTCGGCAACCTGCTGATCGTCGCCCTGTGGGAGCAGCTCGGCGACCCCGTCCAGGCCCTCGACCTGGTCGGCCGGCTCCTCGGGGCGCAGGGCCGGGTGCTGCCCATGTCGGCGGTGCCGCTGGAGCTCCAGGCCCTGGTCAAGGGCCACGACCCGGACCGCCCCGAGGACGTCGACACCGTACGGGGGCAGGCCACGGTGGCCCTGACCCCTGGCGAGGTGCTCTCCGTCCAGGTGGTGCCGAGCGACCCGCCGGCCGTGCCGGAGGCCGTGGCCGCGGTGCTGGACGCCGACTGGGTGGTGCTCGGGCCCGGCTCCTGGTTCTCCTCCGTGATCCCGCACCTGCTGGTGCCGGAACTGCTCGACGCGCTGGTCGAGACGAAGGCCCGGCGGGTCCTGTCGCTGAACCTCGCGCCGCAGCCCGGTGAAACAGAGGGCTTCTCTCCGCAGCGTCATTTGGAGGTTTTGGCCCGACACGCCCCTAAACTCGCCCTGGACGTGGTGCTGGCCGACGAGGCCGCCGTACCCGACCGCGAGTCCCTCTCCGATGCCGCGAAACGCTTCGGCGCCGCGGTCGAGCTGGCTCCCGTGGCCAGGCAGGACGGCTCTCCGAAGCACGATCCGGAGCTGCTGGCCGCCGCGTACGACCGTATTTTTCGGATGCATGGAAGGATCGGCCCATGGCGATGACGCCCGCGGTGAAGGACGAGATCTCTCGCCTGCCCGTGACCCGGACCTGCTGCAGGAAGGCCGAGGTCTCGGCGATTCTCCGGTTCGCGGGCGGGTTGCACCTGGTGAGCGGCCGCATCGTCATCGAGGCGGAGCTCGACACGGGCATCGCCGCGCGAAGACTGCGCAAGGACATCCTGGAGATCTTCGGCCACTCCTCGGACCTGGTCGTCATGGCCCCCGGCGGCCTGCGCCGCGGCAGCCGGTATGTGGTCCGGGTCGTGGCCGGCGGGGACCAGCTGGCCCGCCAGACGGGCCTCGTCGACGGCCGCGGACGCCCCATCCGGGGCCTTCCGCCCCAGGTGGTGTCCGGGGCCACCTGTGACGCGGAGGCGGCCTGGCGCGGCGCCTTCCTGGCCCACGGCTCGCTCACCGAGCCGGGCCGGTCCTCCTCCCTGGAGGTCACCTGCCCCGGCCCGGAGGCAGCCCTGGCCCTGGTGGGCGCCGCCCGCCGGCTCTCCATCGCCGCCAAGGCGCGCGAGGTGCGGGGCGTGGACCGGGTCGTGGTCCGCGACGGCGACGCGATCGGCGCCCTGCTCACCCGGCTCGGCGCGCACGAGTCGGTACTGGCCTGGGAGGAGCGGCGGATGCGGCGCGAGGTGCGCGCCACCGCCAACCGCCTCGCCAACTTCGACGACGCCAACCTGCGCCGCTCGGCGCGCGCCGCGGTGGCCGCCGGAGCCCGTGTGCAGCGGGCGCTGGAGATCCTCGCCGAGGAGGTCCCCGAGCACCTCGCCGCGGCCGGCCGGCTGCGCATGGAGCACAAGCAGGCCTCCCTGGAGGAGCTGGGCGCGCTCGCCGACCCGCCGCTGACCAAGGACGCGGTCGCGGGCCGGATCCGCCGGCTGCTGGCCATGGCCGACAAGCGGGCCCAGGACCTGGGGATCCCGGGCACCGAGTCGAACCTGGACCTCAGCGAGGAGATGGCCGACAACATGGCCGGCTGAACGGCCGCCGCCGCAGTCGCCGTACGCACACCGCGAGGGGCCCGCACGAGTGATCGTGGGGGCCCCTTTCGGCAGGCCCCATTGACATGTGCATGGGCTGGTCGTGAGCCTGTCGTCCGAACGCTTTCGTGGCAGACGACGCCCAGGGGGGCACATGAGGCACCGCGCGAGATCGATCCTCGCCGCAAGCGCACTCGTCTTCGCAAGCACACTGGCCGCGCTGCCCGCGGCAGCCCAGGACCGGGCCGCGACCGGCGCCCCGTCAAGCGCCGACGAGGTGCGGGTCTACGACGCCGACATCACCCGTGAGCAGGTACCGCTCGTCCTGGCCGCCGGCCAGGACGCCCACGAGCTCACCGAGCGTGCCCCGGAGACCGGGACCGCCAAGGTAGAGCTCTTCCTCACGGGCGGCCAGGCGAAGGAGCTCGCCGCGCAGGGGGTCCGGCTCGCCGAGCGCAAGGTCCCCGCCGCGGGCCTGGCCCGCGCAGAGGCAGCCGGGGACGGCGTGTTCCGGCCGTACAGCGGCAAGGGCGGCCTCCAGGAGGAGATCCTGCGGACCGCCCGGGAGCACCCCGGGCTCACCAAGGTCGTCTCCATCGGCAAGACCGTCCAGGGCAAGGACATCCTCGCCCTGAAGGTCAGCAAGAACGCCAGGAAGACCCGGGACGGCGACAAGCCGTCCGTGCTCTACATGTCCAACCAGCACGCCCGCGAGTGGATCACCCCGGAGATGACCCGCCGGCTGATGCACCACACGCTGGACACCTACGGCAAGGACCCGCGCGTCACCAAGCTGGTCGACTCCAGCGAGCTGTGGTTCCTGCTCTCGGCCAACCCCGACGGGTACGACTACACCTTCGCCGCGGACGGCGAGCGGCTGTGGCGCAAGAACCTCCGCGACAACAACGCCGACGGCAAGATCACCGCGGGCGACGGGGTCGACCTGAACCGGAACTTCGCCTACAAGTGGGGCTACGACAACGAGGGCTCCTCGCCGAACCAGGCGAGCGAGACCTACCGCGGGCCCAAGGCCTCCTCCGAGCCGGAGACCGTCGCCGTCGACCGGTTCCAGAAGCGCATCGGCTTCGAGTACGCCATCAACTACCACTCGGCCGCCGAGCTGCTGCTCTACGGCGTGGGCTGGCAGGTCGCCACCCCCACCCCCGACGACGTCGCCTACAGGACCCTCGCCGGAACGCCGGAGAACCCGGCCGTCCCCGGCTACCACCCGCAGGTGTCCTCGGAGCTCTACACCACCAACGGCGAGGCCGACGGACACGCCTCCAACACCAACGGCATCATGATGTTCACGCCGGAGATGACCACCTGCCAGACGGCCTCCGCGATCGACCCGGACGATCAGTGGAAGCCAGAGGACTGCGCCTCCGGCTTCAACTTCCCGGACGACGAGAAGCTCATCCAGGCGGAGTTCGCCAAGAACGTCCCCTTCGCCCTCTCGGTCGGCGAGAGCGCGGCGCACCCGGACCGGCCCGCCTCCACCATGGGCCTGACCGCCCCGGACTTCACCCTCGACCCCTTCGCCACCTCCTACGCCGCCCGCGGCGAGGACCAGCCGGTCGCCGTCACGGCCCGCAAGTCGCTGCGCGACAAGGAGCTCAACTTCCGCGTCAACGGCGGCCGCACGCACGACGAGGACCTCAAGGCCTGGAAGGGCGGCGACGTCTACGGCGGCGAGGACAACAACTGGTTCGACGAGTACCGCGCCGAGGTCGACGGCACCAGGCCCGGCGACAAGGTCGAGGTCTGGTTCACCGGGCGCGACCGCACCGGCCGGCTGGTCTCCAGCGAGCACTTCACGTACGCGGTGGCCGAGCGGCCGCGCGCTGACGTGCTGGTGATCGCCGAGGAGGGTGCCAAGGCCCAGCACTCCCAGACCTACGTGGACGCCCTGCGCGCCAACGGCAGGTCCGCCGCCGTCTGGGACGTCGCGACCCAGGGGGCGCCGCACCACCTCGGGACGCTCTCCCACTTCCGCACGGCCGTCCACTACACCGGGGCCAAGACGCCCGGCGGCGACACCCAGCTGGCGGTCCGCGACTTCCTCAACGAGGGCGGCAAGCTGATCGAGGCCGGCGAGCTCGCCGGCGGGAACGCCCAGGTCGGGCGCGCCGTGACCAACGACTTCAGCCAGTACTGGCTCGGCGCCTACGGCCGTACGAGCGCCTCCGGCGCCACCGGCTTCACCGGCGCGGCCTCCCTCGCCGGAGCCCGCGGAGGCCTCGGCGACGCCGCGGGCAACCCGCTGAACGCCCCCGGCTCCTACACGGTGACCTCCGAAATCCTGGCGCCCGCGCAGTTCCCGCAGTTCAAGAGCGCGCAGGCAGGCCAGTTCGCCGGGGTCGTGAACCCGTACGCCCCCTACGCCGGCACCGGGATGGCCTCGGCCCTGCACACGGACGACGACTGGAAGCGGCTGGTCCGCACGATCGACCTCACCGGCGTCTTGGCCGCGGACAAGCCGCAGCTGAAGCTCGCCCTGAACTGGAACACCGAGGAGGGCTACGACCACGCGGCCCTGGAGGCGCGCACCTCCGGCGGGGACGACTGGACGACCCTGCCGGACGCGGGCGGCCTGAGCAGCTCCGCCGTGCCCGAGGAGTGCGCGGCGGGCTTCTTCATGAACGGCCACCCGTTCCTGCGCCGCTACCTCACGCTGGACGCCGCGGGCTGCACCCCGCAGGGCGCCGGCGGCGCCTGGAACAGCTTCACCGGGTCCTCCGGCGGCTGGAAGCAGGTCTCCTTCGACCTGAGCGCGTACGCGGGCAAGAGCGTCGAGCTCTCGCTCTCCTACATCACCGACCCCGGCTCGGGCGGCCGCGGCGTCTTCGCGGACGAGGCCCGCCTGTCCGTCGGCGGCGTGGACCGCGCCGTCGAGGGCTTCGAGACCTCGCTCGGCGTCTGGGCGGCCCAGGGGGCACCTGCCGGAAGCCCCGACGTTCCGGGCGATTGGTCCCGGTCCGGAGAGCTGTTCAGGTCCTACGCGGCGGTGACTACGCGTGACACGGTTCTCCTCGGCTTCGGCCTGGAACACCTGCCGGCCGCGGCGGACCGCGCCGTACTCGTCGGTAAGGCGCTACGCACACTGAAGCACTGACAGGCAACCCCGTCCCACCCTCACTCTGAGTGACGGATCCAAGGGTCCGGGGGTCCCGTGCCGGAACGGCTGGTACGGGGCCCCCGCGGGGCCTCTCCCGGGAAGGAGGGGGAGTATCAGGCCCACGCCGATGTCACTCAAAAGCTCACGGAGAGGTAGGGTCGTAAGCGGTCGGGGACATCCCATACAGCTCGCCGGCGGACTTTACCGGCGCACCAACGAGGAGATCGGTTCGTGACGATCCGCGTAGGCATCAACGGTTTTGGCCGAATTGGCCGCAACTACTTCCGTGCGCTCCTGGAGCAGGGAGCGGACATCGAGATCGTCGGTGTCAACGACCTGACGGACAACGCCACCCTGGTGCACCTGCTCAAGTACGACACCATTCTGGGCCGCCTCAAGGCCGAGGTCTCCCACACCGCAGACACCATCACGGTCGATGGCAACACCTTCAAGACCTTCGCCGAGCGCGACCCCGCGAACCTCCCCTGGGGCGAGCTGGGCGCCGACATCGTCATCGAGTCGACCGGCATCTTCACCAAGAAGGCCGACGCCGCCAAGCACATCGCCGCGGGCGCGAAGAAGGTCCTCATCTCGGCTCCGGCCAAGGACGAGGACATCACGATCGTGATGGGCGTCAACCAGGACAAGTACGACGCGGCCAACCACCACGTCATCTCCAACGCCTCCTGCACCACCAACTGCGTGGCGCCGATGGCCAAGGTCCTCCTGGAGAACTTCGGCATCGTCAAGGGCATGATGACGACGGTCCACGCGTACACGAACGACCAGCGCATCCTGGACTTCCCGCACTCGGACCTGCGCCGCGCCCGCGCCGCCGCCGAGAACATCATCCCGACCACCACCGGTGCCGCCAAGGCCACCGCCCTGGTGATCCCGGAGCTCGCCGGCAAGCTCGACGGCATCGCGATGCGCGTTCCGGTCCCGACCGGTTCCGTGACCGACCTCGTCATCGAGCTGGAGCGCGAGGTCACCCGGGACGAGGTGAACGCGTCGTTCCAGAAGGCGGCCGAGGGCCAGCTCAAGGGCATCCTCGACTACACCGAGGACGCGATCGTCTCCTCCGACATCGTGAACTGGCCGGCGTCCTGCACCTTCGACTCCTCCCTGACCATGGTCCAGGGCAAGAGCGTCAAGGTCATCGGCTGGTACGACAACGAGTGGGGCTACTCCAACCGTCTCGTGGACCTTACGGTCTTCGTCGGTGGCCAGCTCTAAGGTCGCCCCGGTTCCAAGGCAAGGCACCACGATGTGAGCACAGGGTCCGGGCAGCGCGACGAAGCGCCGCACGGGCCCTGTTGCTTGCCTCGTTCTCCCTTCCTCGCCCTTAGGGTGAAGGGCTCCAAAGGAGTAGAAACACATGAAGACGATCGACGAACTGCTCGCCGAAGGCGTCAAGGGCAAGCGGGTCTTCGTCCGCGCGGACCTGAACGTCCCGCTGGCCGAGGGCACCATCACCGACGACGGCCGTATCCGCGCCGTCCAGCCCACGATCGCGAAGCTCGCCGCCTCCGGCGCCCGCGTCATCGTGGCCTCGCACCTGGGCCGCCCCAAGGGCGCCCCGGACCCGGCCTTCTCGCTCGCCCCGGCCGCCAAGCGCCTGGGCGAACTGCTCGGCACGGACGTCGCGTTCGCCACCGACACCGTCGGCGACTCCGCCAAGGAGACCGCCCTGGCCCTCGCCGACGGCCAGGTCGCCGTCATCGAGAACCTGCGCTTCAACGCCGGTGAGACCTCGAAGGACGACGCCGAGCGCGGCGCCTTCGCGGACCAGCTCGCGGAGCTCGCCGACGTGTACGTCGGCGACGGCTTCGGCGCCGTCCACCGCAAGCACGCCTCGGTCTTCGACCTCCCCGCGCGCCTCCCGCACGCGGCCGGCTACCTCATCGCCACCGAGGTCGGCGTCCTGAAGAAGCTGACCGACGACGTCAAGCGCCCCTACGTCGTGGTCCTCGGCGGCGCCAAGGTCTCCGACAAGCTCGCCGTCATCGACGAGCTGCTCGGCAAGGCCGACCGCATCCTCATCGGCGGCGGCATGGCCTACACCTTCCTCAAGGCCCTGGGCCACGAGGTCGGCATCTCCCTGCTCCAGAAGGACCAGCTGGAGAAGGTCACCGAGTACATGGAGCGCGCCAAGGCCACGGGCGTCGAGCTCGTGCTCCCGGTCGACGTGCTCGTCTCCACGGACTTCCCCGACCTCAAGGGCAAGACCCCGGCGGACTTCGAGACCGTGGACGCGGACAAGATCCCGGCCGACAAGGAGGGCCTCGACATCGGCCCCAGGACGCGCGAGCTGTACGCGTCGAAGATCGCCGATGCCGAGACCGTCTTCTGGAACGGCCCCGTGGGCGTCTTCGAGCACCCCGACTACGCCAACGGCACCAAGGCCGTGGCGCAGGCCCTCGTCGACAGCAACGCCTTCACCGTCGTCGGCGGCGGAGACTCGGCCGCGGCCGTGCGCACGCTCGGCTTCGACGAGAATGCTTTCGGCCACATTTCCACCGGTGGCGGCGCCTCCCTCGAATACCTCGAGGGCAAGACGCTCCCCGGCCTCGCCGCCCTGGAGGGCTGACACCGCATGACTGCACCCGTTTCCGCCGGCCGCACCCCGCTGATGGCGGGCAACTGGAAGATGAACCTCAACCACCTCGAGGCCATCGCCCACGTCCAGAAGCTCGCCTTCGCGCTCGCCGACAAGGACTTCGACGCCGTCGAGGTCGTGGTCCTCCCGCCCTTCATCGACCTCCGGTCGGTGCAGACCCTGGTCGACGGCGACAAGCTGAAGATCAAGTACGGCGCCCAGGACCTCTCGGCGCACGACTCCGGCGCCTACACCGGCGAGATCTCCGGCTCGATGCTTTCGAAGCTGAAGTGCACGTACGTGGCCGTCGGCCACAGCGAGCGCCGCCAGTACCACGGCGAGGACGACGAGACCTGCAACGCCAAGGTCAAGGCCGCCTACCGCCACGGGCTGACCCCGATCCTGTGCGTCGGCGAGGGCCTGGACGTCCGCAAGGCCGGACAGCAGGTCCCTTACACGCTGGCCCAGCTCGACGGCGGCCTCCAGGACGTCCCGGCCGAGCAGGTCGAGTCCATCGTGATCGCGTACGAGCCCGTCTGGGCGATCGGGACCGGCGAGGTCGCCACCCCCGAGGACGCCCAGGAGGTCTGCGGTGCCCTCCGCGGCCGCCTCGCGGAGCTGTACTCGCAGGAGCTCGCCGACAAGGTCCGCATCCAGTACGGCGGCTCGGTCAAGTCCGGCAACATCGCCGCGATCATGGCCCAGCCCGACGTGGACGGCGCCCTGATCGGCGGCGCCGCGCTGGACGTGGACGAGTTCGTCGGGATCGTCCGCTTCGGCGACGCGTAGCGACTGCGGTGAGTATGCGGTAGGACGGATCCGTCGTACCCTTGCGGGGGCCAGAGGCTGCACCAAACAGCCGCTGGCCCCCGCGCACGTCTCAGCGGAGCCCGGAAAGCCAGAAAAGCCAGAAAGTAGGAATCAGCCGTGATTATGGGGTTCTCGATCGCCCTGATCGTCTTCAGCGCCCTGCTGATGCTCCTCGTGCTGATGCACAAGGGCAAGGGCGGCGGCCTTTCCGACATGTTCGGCGGCGGCATGCAGTCGTCGGTCGGCGGTTCCTCCGTAGCGGAGCGCAACCTCGACCGCATCACCGTGGTCGTCGGTCTGCTGTGGTTCGCGTGCATCATGGCGCTGGGACTTCTCATGAAGTCGAGCGCCAGCTGACCGTTCTGGCCATTCCGCCAGTCCCGTCGGTGCCGTCCGGCCTACTATGAGGTTTGGCGTCCATCGCTTGGAATGAGTAACTCCGGTCCCTGGACGTGCGTTGGGCCTTACGTAGACTTGGGCGCCCGCGGCGGAATTCCACTCACGCTCCGCGGCACCATTACGCAGGGAGTTACGACCGTGGCAAGTGGCAACGCGATCCGTGGTAGCCGGGTCGGAGCGGGGCCGATGGGTGAGGCCGAGCGCGGCGAGTCCGCGCCCCGCCTGCGCATCTCCTTCTGGTGCTCGAACGGGCACGAGACGCAGCCGAGCTTCGCCAGCGACGCGCAGGTGCCGGACACCTGGGACTGCCCGCGCTGCGGGTTCCCGGCCGGCCAGGACCGGGACAACCCGCCGGCGCCGCCGCGCACCGAGCCGTACAAGACGCACCTGGCGTACGTCCGGGAGCGGCGAACGGACGCCGACGGCGAGGCGATCCTCGCCGAAGCACTCGCCAAACTCCGCGGCGAGATCTGAACGGCCCGTCAGAAGCGTGTACAGAGGCCCGGTGCGGCAGGGGAGACTCCCGCCGCACCGGGCCTCTTCGCGTCCGCCCGCGCCGACTGTGCCTGTCAGGCATTGCCGCTTGTCATCCTTTAAGTTGGAGATCGGCGGGGCACGACAGGACGCGAGAAATGGGTTGATGGCCAGGATGAATGCAGACAGCCGTACGAAGCTCACCCGGACGCCGGAGTGGCTGGCACTCGGCAAGCACCGGGAGGAGCTCGGGCAGACGCATCTGCGAGAGCTGTTCGAGGAGAACCCCGGCCGCGGCTCCGGCTACACCCTGCGCGCCGGTGACCTGCGCGTCGACTACTCGAAGCACCTCGTGACGGACGAGACGCTCGCGCTGCTGCGCGAGCTCGCGGCGGCAACGGGCGTGGCCGGGCTGCGCGAGGCGATGTTCCGCGGGGACAAGATCAACACGACCGAGGACCGGGCGGTCCTGCACACCGCCCTGCGCGCCCCGCAGGGCGCCGTGGTCGAGGTGGACGGCGAGAACGTGGTCCCCGGCGTGCACGCCGTCCTCGACAAGATGGCCGCCTTCGCCGACCGGATCAGGTCGGGGGAGTGGACCGGCTCCACCGGCAAGCGGATCAAGAACGTCGTCAACATCGGCATCGGCGGCTCCGACCTCGGTCCGGCGATGGCGTACGAGGCGCTGCGCGCCTTCACCGACCGGGCGCTGACCCTGCGCTTCGTCTCCAACGTGGACGGCGCCGACCTCCACGAGGCCGTGCGGGACCTGGACCCGGCCGAGACGCTGTTCATCATCGCGTCGAAGACCTTCACCACCATCGAGACCATCACCAACGCCACCTCGGCGCGGAACTGGCTGCTCACGGGGCTGGGAGCCGGCGACGAGGCCGTGGCGCGGCACTTCGTGGCGCTGTCGACGAACGAGGAGAAGGTCTCCGGGTTCGGCATCGACACGGCCAACATGTTCGAGTTCTGGGACTGGGTCGGCGGACGCTACTCCTTCGACTCCGCCATCGGGCTCTCCCTGATGATCGCGATCGGCCCGGACGCCTTCCGCGAGATGCTCGGCGGCTTCTCCGCCATGGACACGCACTTCCGCACGGCGCCGCCCGAGGAGAACGCGCCGCTGCTGCTGGGCCTGTTGGGCATCTGGTACATCGGCTTCTTCGACGCCCAGTCGCACGCCGTGCTCCCGTACAGCCACTACCTCTCGCGCTTCACCGCGTACTTGCAGCAGCTGGACATGGAGTCCAACGGCAAGTCCGTGGACCGGGACGGCAATCCCGTGGAGTGGCAGACGGGTCCGGTGGTGTGGGGCACGCCCGGCACCAACGGGCAGCACGCCTACTACCAGCTCATCCACCAGGGCACGCGGATGATCCCCGCGGACTTCATCGGCTTCGCACGGCCCGTGTCCGACCTGGAGCCGTCGTTCGCCGCCCAGCACGACCTGCTGATGGCGAACTTCTTCGCGCAGACGCAGGCGCTGGCCTTCGGCAAGACGGCGGACGAGGTGCGGGCGGAGGGCGTGCCGGAGTCCCTGGTCCCGCACAAGACCTTCCAGGGGAACCACCCGACGACCACGATCCTGGCCGCGGAGCTGACCCCGGCGGTGCTGGGCCAGCTGATCGCGCTGTACGAGCACAAGGTGTTCGTCCAGGGAGCCGTCTGGAACATCGACTCCTTCGACCAGTGGGGCGTGGAGCTCGGCAAGGTCCTCGCCAAGCGGATCGAGCCGGTGCTGACCGAGGGCGCGGACGTACCGGGCATGGATTCCTCGACCAGGGCCCTGGTCGCCGGGTACCGGGAGCTGCGCGACCGCGGCTGAGCCGGCCGCGGCCGACCCGGCCGGGCACGACGGAGCGCCCCGCACCTTCGAGGTGCGGGGCGCTCTGCCGTACGGTGCTCTGCCGCCTACGGCTCAGGCCGAGGCCGGCGGGTACATCCCGGAGGGGAGCTTGGCCGCCGCGGCGCGGTCCAGCAGCCACAGGGTGCGGGAGCGGCCGTGGGCCTCCGCCGCCGGGGCCTGGACGCCGCCCGCGCCGCCGAGGGCGATGGAGACCGCTCCGGCCTTGTCCTCGCCCGCCGCCAGCAGCCAGACCTCGCGGGCCGCCCGGATCGCAGGGAGGGTCAGGGAGATCCGCGTGGGCGGCGGCTTCGGTGCGCCGTGGACGCCCACCACCGTGCGCTCGGTCTCGCGGGAGGCCGGGTGCTCGGGGAAGAGGGAGGCCACGTGGGTGTCCGGGCCCACGCCCAGCATCAGCACGTCGAAGCGGGGGACCGGGCCGTGGTCCTCCGGGCCGGCGGCCGCCGCCAGTTCGGCCGCGTACGCCGCCGCCGCCGCGTCCACGTCGGTCCCGTACGGGCCGTCGGAGGCGGGCATGACGTGCACGCGGGCGGGGTCCAGCGGAACGGAGTCCAGGAGGGCCTCGCGGGCCTGGGTGTGGTTGCGCTCGGGGTCGTCGGCGGGGACGTACCGCTCGTCGCCCCACCACAGGTCGAGCCGGCGCCAGTCCACCGCGTCCCGGGCCGGGGCGGCGGCCAGCGCCGCGAGCAGACCGTTGCCGTTGCGGCCGCCGGTGAGCACGATCGACGCGCTGCCGCGGGCCGCCTGCGCGTCCACGATCCTGGTGATGAGCCGGGCGGCCGTGGCCTGGGCCATCAGCTCCTTGTCCCGGTGGACGACGACCTGGGGAGTCGTCATACCCATGTGCTGCCGCCTTGTCGGTAGTTCGGGGGTGCCTGCCTGATGCGCGTACGGGTGCCGGGTACGGGCGCCTGCTGCGGGTTCGGGTGCCGCTGCGCGGAGCGGACCCCGCGCCTCGAACGCCGGCGGGGCCGGATCACCCAGCCCCGCCGGCGTTCTCGTCACTTCGCCGCGGGCTTCTTCGCCGGCTTCGGCGCGGGCTTCTCCGCCGGGGCCGGCTTCGCCGGAGCCTCGGTCGGCTGGGCGGCGGCCTGCAGCTTGGCCACGCCGAACTTCAGCGAGGCCTCGTACGTGTTGTCGGGGTCCAGCCGGCGCAGCTCCTCCGCCAGCAGCTCTGCCGTGTCGCGGCGCTTGAGCGCCACCGCACGGTCGGGCTGCCCCGGCATGGAGAGCGTGGCCAGGGCCCCGTCCGCCCGGTCCAGGACGATGTCGCCGTCCTTGGTCTCCAGGTGGACGGCCGTCAGGCCCGGCCCGGACGACAGCGTCCGCTTGACGGGGACGCCCAGCCGGTCCGCCAGCCACATGGCCAGCAGCTCACAGCTCGGGTTGTCGCCCTCGCCCTCGACGACCGCGGTGTCGACCGACAGGGTCTGCTGGTCCAGCGCGGCCGCCAGCATGGAGCGCCACGGGGTGATCCGGGTCCAGGACAGGTCCGTGTCCCCGGGGGCGTACGCGGAGGCCCGGCCGGCCAGGGCGCCGATCGGGTTCTCGCACGAGTACGTGTCCGTGATCCGGCGCTGCCCCAGCGAACCGAGCGGGTCGCCCGCCAGGTCCGACGGAGCGCCCTCCGGCCACCAGACGACCACGGGGGCGTCCGGCAGCAGCAACGGGAGGACCACCGACTGGGCGTGGTCGACCAGTTCGCCGTGGAGGCGCAGCACCACCGTCTCGCCGGACCCGGCGTCCGCTCCGACGCGGACTTCCGCGTCGAGACGGGCGTCGCGGCGGCTGCGCGGCGAGCGGCTGACCCGCTTGATGACGACGATGATCCGCGAGGGGTGCTCGTGGGACGCGTCGTTCGCCGACTTGAGCGCGTCGTACGCGTTCTCCTCGTCGGTCACGATCACCAGCGTGAGGACCATGCCGATGGCCGGCGTGCCGATGTCCCGGCGTGCCTGCACCATCGCGGCGTTGATCTTGCTGGAGTTGGTCTCCGTGAGGTCGATCTTCATGGCCGGCGCCAGCTCCGTCCGTCTCGTGCGAGCATCTCGTCCGCCTCGACCGGTCCCCAGGTGCCCGCCGAGTACTGCGCGGGCTTGCCGTGCTTGTCCCAGTACTGCTCGATCGGATCGAGGATGTTCCAGGAGAGCTCGACCTCCTGGTGGCGCGGGAAGAGGTTCGCGTCGCCGAGGAGCACGTCGAGGATGAGCCGCTCGTACGCCTCGGGGCTCGACTCCGTGAAGGACTCGCCGTAGGCGAAGTCCATCGTCACGTCCCGTACCTCCATGGAGGTGCCGGGAACCTTGGAACCGAAGCGCACCGTCACGCCCTCGTCCGGCTGGACCCGGATGACCAGGGCGTTCTGCCCCAGCTCCTCGGTCGCGCCCGACTCGAACGGGAGGTACGGGGCCCGCTTGAAGACCACCGCGATCTCGGTCACCCGGCGGCCCAGGCGCTTGCCCGTCCGCAGGTAGAAGGGGACGCCCGCCCAGCGGCGGTTGTTGATCTCCAGACGGATGGCCGCGTAGGTGTCGGTCTTCGACTTGGGGTCGATGCCGTCCTCTTCGAGGTACCCGACGACCTTCTCGCCGCCCTGCCACGCCGCCGAGTACTGGCCGCGCACGGTGTGCTTGCCCAGGTCCTCGGGCAGCTCCACGGCGGTCAGCACCTTGAGCTTCTCCGCCACCAGCGCCTTGGGGTGGAAGGAGCCGGGCTCCTCCATCGCGGTGAGCGCGAGCAGCTGCAGCAGGTGGTTCTGGATGACGTCACGGGCGGCGCCGATGCCGTCGTAGTACCCGGCACGGCCGCCGATTCCGATGTCCTCGGCCATGGTGATCTGCACGTGGTCGACGTACGACCGGTTCCAGATCGGCTCGAACATGGTGTTGGCGAAGCGGAGCGCCAGGATGTTCTGGACGGTCTCCTTGCCGAGGTAGTGGTCGATCCGGAAGACCTCGTCACGGGGAAAGACCTCGTGGACGACCTGGTTCAGCTCTTCCGCGCTCTTCAGGTCGTGGCCGAAGGGCTTCTCGATGACGGCGCGCCGCCACGAACCCTCCTTCTGCGCCAGACCGTGGTCCTTGAGCTGCTGGACCACCTTGGGGAAGAACTTCGGCGGGACCGACAGGTAGAAGGCGAAGTTCCCGCCCGTTCCCTGGGCCTTGTCGAGCTCCTCGATCGTGGCCTTCAGCGTCTCGAAGGCGGCGTCGTCGTCGAAGTCGCCCTGGACGAAGCGGCAGCCCTGCACCAGCTGCTGCCAGACCTCCTCGCGGAAGGGCGTCCGGGAGTGCTCCTTGACGGCGTCGTGGACCTCCTGGGCGAAGTCCTCGTCCTGCCACTCACGACGGGCGAACCCGATCAGCGAGAAGCCCGGCGGGAGCAGGCCGCGGTTGGCCAGGTCGTAGACGGCAGGCATCAGCTTCTTGCGCGACAGGTCACCCGTAACGCCGAAAATGACCAGGCCGGACGGCCCCGCGATGCGCGGGAGCCGCCGGTCCTGTGCGTCACGAAGCGGGTTCGCTCCGTTCACAGACAAAGTGTTCAGGCCTCCGTGGGGGCGAGGCGCTCAAGCTCCGCCTCGGTCGACTTCAGCAGGTCGTTCCAGGACACCGCGAACTTCTCGACGCCCTCGTCTTCCAGCAGCTGCACCACATCGTCGTACGAGATGCCCAGCTTCGCGACCGCGTCCAGCTCGGCGCGGGCCTGGTCGTAGGTGCCGCGCACGGTGTCGCCCGTGATCTGCCCGTGGTCGGCCGCGGCCTCCAGGGTGGCCTCCGGCATGGTGTTCACCGTGTTCGGGGCGACCAGGTCGTCCACGTACAGGGTGTCCTTGTACGCCGGGTCCTTGACGCCGGTCGAAGCCCACAGCGGACGCTGCTTGTTGGCGCCGACGCGCTCCAGCGCGGCCCAGCGGTCCGAGGAGAAGACCTCCTCGTAGGCCTCGTAGGCCAGACGGGCGTTCGCGAGCGCCGCCTTGCCCTTGAGGGCCTTGGCCTCGTCGGTGCCGACGGCGTCCAGGCACTTGTCGATCTCCGAGTCGACGCGCGACACGAAGAAGGAGGCGACGGAGTGGATCAGGGACAGGTCCAGGCCGGCGGTCTTGGCCTTCTCCAGACCCGCGAGGTACGCGTCCATGACCTCGCGGTAGCGCTCCAGCGAGAAGATCAGCGTGACGTTGACGCTGATGCCCTTGCCGATGACCTCGGTGATCGCCGGCAGGCCGGCCTTGGTCGCCGGGATCTTGATGAGCGTGTTCGGGCGGTCCACCAGCCAGGCCAGCTGCTTGGCCTCGGCGACGGTCGCCGGGGTGTTGTGGGCCAGACGGGGGTCGACCTCGATCGAGACCCGGCCGTCCTGGCCGTCGGTGCGGTCGTAGACCGGGCGCAGGATGTCGGCCGCGTCGCGGACGTCCGCCGTGGTGATCATGCGCAGGGCCTCCTCCACGGTGACCTTGCGGGTCGCGAGGTCGGTGAGCTGCTGCTCGTACCCGTCGCCGCCGCTGATCGCCTTCTGGAAGATCGCCGGGTTGGTGGTGACACCGACCACGTGCGACTGGTCGATGAGCTCGGCGAGGTTGCCGGACGTGATGCGCTTGCGGGACAGGTCGTCCAGCCAGATCGCCACGCCCTCGTCGGAGAGGCGCTTGAGTGCGTCTGTCATGGGAATTGCATCTCCTACTGGTCTGGTACGGGCGTCAGCGCGCGGCGGCGGCGAGCGACTCGTGGGCGGCGGCGGTCACGGCCTCGGGGGTGAAGCCGAACTCGCGGAACAGCACCTTCGCGTCGGCCGAGGCACCGAAGTGCTCCAGCGAGACGATCCGGCCGGCGTCGCCGACGTAGCGGTGCCAGGTCAGGCCGATGCCGGCCTCGACCGCGACGCGCGCCGTGACGGACGGCGGCAGGACGCTGTCCTTGTACTCCTGGCTCTGCTCCTCGAACCACTCGACGGACGGCATCGAGACCACGCGCGCCGGGACGCCCCCGGCCTGCAGCGCCTCGCGCGCGGCGACGGCGAGCTGGACCTCGGAGCCGGTGCCGATGAGCAGGACCCGGGGCTCGGCGGCCGCGCCGTCGGGGCCCGTCGCGTCGAAGAGCACGTACCCGCCCTTGGCGGCGTCGTCGTTGCGGTCGTACGTCGGCACGCCCTGGCGGGTCAGCGCCAGGCCGTGCGGAGCGCCCTTGCCGTACACCTTGGTGTGGCGGCGCATGATCTCGCGCCAGGCGACGACGGTCTCGTTGGCGTCGGCCGGGCGGACGACGTTCAGGCCCGGGATGGCGCGCAGCGAGGCGAGGTGCTCGACCGGCTGGTGGGTGGGGCCGTCCTCGCCGAGGCCGATGGAGTCGTGCGTCCACACGTAGGTGACCGGCACGTGCATCAGCGCGGAGAGGCGGACGGCGTTGCGCATGTAGTCGGAGAACACCAGGAAGGTGCCGCCGTAGATGCGGGTGTGGCCGTGCAGGGCGATGCCGTTCATGGACGCGGCCATGGCGTGCTCGCGGATGCCGAAGTGGACGGTGCGGCCGTACGGGTCGGCCTCCGGCAGCGGGTTGCCCACCGGCAGGAACGAGGAGTCCTTGTCGATGGTGGTGTTGTTCGAGCCGGCGAGGTCGGCCGAGCCGCCCCACAGCTCGGGGACGATCGCACCGAGCGCCTGGAGCACCTTGCCGGAGGCGGCGCGGGTGGCGACGCTCTTGCCGGTCTCGAAGACGGGGAGGGAGTCCTCCCAGCCCGCGGGCAGCTCGTTGGCGTTGATGCGGTCGAACTCGGCGGCGCGCTCCGGGTTGGCGGTGCGCCAGGCGGAGAACTCCTTCTCCCATTCGGCGCGGGCCTCGCGGCCGCGGTCGACGGCCTGACGGGTGTGCGCGAGGACCTCGCCGGCGACGTCGAAGGACTTCTCCGGGTCGAAGCCGAGGACGCGCTTGGTGGCCGCGACCTCGTCGTCGCCGAGCGCCGAGCCGTGCGCGGCCTCGGTGCCCTGGGCGTCCGGGGCGGGCCAGGCGATGATCGAGCGGGCGGCGATGAAGGACGGGCGGCCGGTCTCGGCCTTCGCGGCCAGCAGCGCGGCGTACAGCGCCTTCGGGTCGAGGTCGCCGTTCTCCTGCTGCTCGACGCGCTGGACGTGCCAGCCGTACGCCTCGTACCGCTTGAGGGTGTCCTCGGAGACGGCCGTCTCGGTGTCGCCCTCGATGGAGATGTGGTTGTCGTCCCACAGCAGCACCAGGTTGCCGAGCTTCTGGTGGCCGGCCAGCGCGGACGCCTCGTGGGAGAGGCCCTCCTGGAGGCAGCCGTCGCCCGCGACCGCGTAGATCATGTGGTCGAACGGGGAGGAGCCCTGCGGGGTTTCCGGGTCGAACAGGCCGCGCTCGTAGCGGGTGGCCATGGCCATGCCCACCGCGTTGGCGATGCCCTGGCCCAGCGGGCCGGTGGTGGTCTCGACGCCCTTGGTGTGACCGTACTCCGGGTGGCCGGGGGTCTTGGAGCCCCAGGTGCGGAACGCCTCGAGGTCCTCCAGCTCCAGCCCGAACCCGCCGAGGTACAGCTGGGTGTACAGGGTGAGGGACGAGTGGCCCGCGGAGAGCACGAAGCGGTCGCGGCCGACCCACTCGAGGTCCGACGGGTCGTGCCGCATCACCTTCTGGAAGAGGGTGTACGCGGCGGGGGCCAGGCTCATCGCCGTACCGGGGTGGCCGTTTCCGACCTTCTGGACCGCGTCAGCGGCCAGGATGCGGGCGGTGTCGACGGCCCGCTGGTCCAGTTCGGTCCACTCGAGCTCTGTGGTGGTCGGCTTGGTGCTCACCGTTTTTCAGGGCTCCTCTCCACATGTCTGTTCCCGGTGACGAGGCGGTGCACCGGCGCGATTCCGAGCCTACCCCCGCCACGGCGTGCAGCTATTCGAGTGCCGTACGCCGGTCACGTCGCCGGTGCCCGCCGTTCACCTGAGCGCCTGGGGCGCCCTCTGAGCGCCGGGGATGCGCGGGTGGTCGTACCGTCCCGTATGCCCGATCCGACCGGGCCAACACGAACCGACCCCCGCGCGGGGCGACGTAAGCGCAACGTCTAGAGTGGCGTGGTACGCGCAAGCCTTTAGCCGGACCTTCATGTCTTCCCTGGTCCGGGCCGAGCTTGCTGGATTCTCTGTCAGGGGTGTGCGTGACGGCCGTCGAATCCCGTCCAGCGGGGGTGCTCGGGACGAGCCCCGGCCACCGGCCGATCGGGGCCCGGGCCATGGCTTTCGTGGCACTGACGAAGCCGCGGATCATCGAGCTTCTGCTCATCACGACCGTGCCGGTGATGTTCCTCGCCGAGCAGGGCGTGCCGTCGCTGTGGCTGGTCCTCGCGACCTGCTTCGGCGGCTATTTGTCGGCCGGCGGCGCCAACGCGCTGAACATGTACATCGACCGTGACATCGACGCGCTGATGGACCGGACCTCGCAGCGCCCGCTGGTGACCGGCATGGTCAGCCCGCGCGAGTGCCTGGTCTTCGGCATCGTGCTCGGGGTGCTCTCGACGCTGTTCTTCGGCCTGCTCATCAACTGGCTGTCGGCCGCGCTCGCGCTCGGCGCGCTCCTCTTCTACGTCGTCGTCTACACGATGCTGTTGAAGCGGCGGACCTCCCAGAACATCGTCTGGGGCGGCATCGCGGGCTGCATGCCGGTGCTGATCGGCTGGTCCGCGGTCAAGAACGAGGTCTCCTGGGCCGCGGTCATCCTCTTCCTCGTCATCTTCTTCTGGACGCCGCCGCACTACTGGCCGCTGTCCATGAAGGTGAAGGACGACTACGCGCGGGTCGGCGTGCCGATGCTGCCGGTCGTGGCCGGGAACAGGGTCGTGGCCCGTCAGATCGTCCTCTACAGCTGGGTGATGGTGGCGGTCTCGCTGCTGCTGACGCCGCTCGGCTACACCGGCTGGTTCTACACCACGGTGGCGCTGGTCGCCGGCGGCTGGTGGCTGTGGGAGGCGCACGCGCTGCACGCGCGGGCCAAGTCGGGCGTGACGGGCGCGAAGCTCAAGGAGATGCGCTTGTTCCACTGGTCGATCACCTACGTGTCGCTGCTCTTCGTGGCGGTGGCCGTGGATCCCTTCCTCCACTGATTACTCACCGGTAGCATGCTGTCCATGGCAGACACCGCGCAGACCGCAGACAAGAAGCTGGACCGTACGGCGGCGAAGCTGGCCAAGCAGATCGGTGCGTTCGCCAGGCAGCACGGCGGCGCCGAGGGCCAGCTCGCCCACATCGGCCAGGCCGGCACCCGGATCGTGCTCGTCGGCACGGACGGCGGCTGGGGCGACCTGGTGGCCCCGACGTACGCCGCGGCCGAGCTGGCCGCCGAGAAGGCCGCGCTGACCCTCCACGACGAGTTCGACGGCGAGTTCGCCGCCCGGGTGCGGACCGGCCCGTACGAGTGGACCCGGATGGCCGGCATCCAGATCGGCGGACCGGCGAACCCGGCGGTCTGACCGCCCGGCGCCCCGCGCGACGGCCTCCGCGACACCCTCCGCGGCCCCTTCCGGGGCCCGTGGGTGCCGTCTCGGTCAACAGCGCGAGCAACACCTCACACCCCGCTCATCCGTTAGGACATGTGGAAGCGCCTTCCCCACGTCCGCAACGGGATGCCCGGATGATCGAAACGCCGCCCCTGGTCGACCAGCACTGCCACGGAGTGATCCGTACGGAGCTGGGCCTGGGCACCTTCGAGGCCGAGCTGCTCCGCTCGGCCGGCCCGCCCGCCGCGGGCACCACCTTCTTCGACACGCAGACCGGCTTCGCCGTCCGCCGCTGGTGCCCGCCGCTGCTCGGGCTGGAGCCGCACTGCCCGCCCGCCCGCTACCTGGCCCGCCGGCGCGAGCTGGGACCGGCCGAGTCCGCGCGGCGGCTGCTGCGGGGTTCGGGGGTCGCCGCCTACCTGGTCGACACCGGGGCGCCCGGGGACCTCACGGGAGCCAAGGAACTGGCGTCGGCCGCGGACGCGGAGGCCTTCGAGGCGGTCCGGCTGGAGTTACTGGCCGAGCAGGTCGCCGACACCTCCGGAACCGTGGCCGCCTTCCTGGCCAACCTCGCCGAGGCCGTCCACCACTGTGCCGCCGGGGCGGCCGCCTTCACCTGCGGCGAGGCCCCCGGGAGCACGGCCCCCTCCCTCGGCGCCCTCCTCGCCTTCGCGCCCGGGCCGCCGGGGGCGGGCGAGGTCCGCGGGGCGGCCGGCCGCTGGCTGGCCCGGCGGACCCGGGGCGAAGCCGTACGGGACCCCGTGCTCCTGCGGCACCTGCTGTGGAGCGCGGTCGAGTCCGGGCTCCCGCTCCAGCTGCACACCGGGGCGGACGCGGGGGAGCCGGGGCAGCGGCCGGACCGGGGGGACCCCGGGCTCCTCGCCGAGTTCGTACGGGCCACGGCCGGGCTGGGCGCGCGGCTGGTGCTGCTGGGCGGATACCCGTACCACCGGCACGCGGCGCAGCTGGCGGCGGCCTTCCCGCACGTGTACGCCGACGCCGGCGCGGCCCTGGCGCGGACCGGGACCCGGGCCGACGCGGTCCTGGCCGAGCTGCTGGAGCTGGCGCCCTTCGGGAAGCTGCTGTTCTCCAGCGGCGGGCGCCGGCTGCCCGAACTGCACGCGGTGGGGGCCCTGGTGTTCCGGGAGGCGCTGGGCCGGGTGCTGGGCGGGTGGGCCGCCGACGGCTCCTGGTCCCGCCGGGACGCGGAGCGGGTGGCCGCCATGATCGCGGCGGGCAACGCCCGCCGCGTCTACCGGCTGGACGGGCCGGGGTGATCGCGGCGGGCGCGCCCCGCACGGTGTGGGCGGGCGGCGGGCGGTGCGTCAGGCGGCGGAGAGCTGCGGCGCGCCCTGGGCCGGGATCTCCGGCTGGTCCGACGGCCGCTCGCGCAGGCTGAGCGCGACGCGCAGGACCGCGATCCACACCAGGCAGGAGCCCAGCATGTGCGCGGCGACGAGCACCTCGGGCAGCTCGGTGAGGAACTGCACGTAGCCGATGGCGCCCTGCGCGAGCAGCACGACCAGCAGGTCGCGGGCGCGGGCCCGGGTGTCGGACGGGGCATCGACCACGCGCAGCACCAGCCACATCGCGACGGCGAGCGCGCACACCATCCAGGCGGCGACGGCGTGCACGTGCGCGGTGGCCTCCCAGTCGAACGGCATCCGCTTGATCTCGCTGCTGTCGCCGGCGTGCGGTCCGGAACCGGTCACGACGGTGCCCGCGGCGATCAGGACGAAGGTGGTCGCGATCAGCGCCCACGCCAGCTTGCGCACCGGTCCCGGGACGCGCGGCCGGGGGGCGCCGTCGCCCTCGCCGGCGCGGTGCAGGCTGAGGGTGGTCACCGCGATCAGGGCGGTGGCGAGGAGGAAGTGCCCGGCCACGCTGTACGGGTTGAGCCCGGTCCGGACGGTGATCCCGCCGAGCACCGCGTTGGACATCACGACGGCGAACTGGGTCCAGCCGAGCCTGGTCAGCGAGTGCCGCCACGGCTTGGCCGCGCGCGCGGCGAGGATGTACCAGCCGACGGCCGCGGAGAGCACGTACGTCAGCATCCGGTTGCCGAACTCGATGGCGCCGTGGAAGCCCTGTTCCCGGGTCGCGATCAGGCTGTCGTCCGTGCACTTGGGCCAGGTGTCGCAGCCGAGGCCCGATCCGGTCAGCCGCACGGCGCCGCCGGTGACGACGATGGCCACGCTCATGACGAGCGCCGCGAGTGCGGCCCGCCGGACGATCCGGGGTGACGGAGTCCAGCGGCCGGCGAGGTAGGTGAATGGGTTCAACACGGCGCCTATCGTATGCGGAGCCTTGTGCAAAGTTTCACGAGGGGGTGCCCGGCGCCGCGTCGGGGCCGACGACCAGGCGGAACCGGGCCCCCGCCGGATCGCCCTCCTCGTGCCACCACAGCCGCAGGCGCCAAGGGACGTTGTCGCCCGGGTAGTCGGCCGAGTCGGTGAAGCCGCGCACTAATTCTGACGCTACGTCCTCGGCTGTCATGTTTCGCACCTCTGTGGTGCTGTGCCATGGATGGTCCTGTACGTTCCACCGCCCGTCGGGCCCGCGCACCTCGACGCGCCACACCGCGAGCCAGGGGGTGACCTCCAGCATCGTGTGCACCTGCTCGGCGCCGAGGCGCAGCCGGGCCGCGATCTCCGACTCCGGCACCCCCTGGATCCGGGCGGCCACCACGGCCTGGGGCAGCAGCCGTTCGGGCAGCAGCCGCCGCGCGCGCAGGCTGACCAGCGAGCCGAACGCCAGTAAGCGCAACCGCAGTTCCAGCTGGCGGCCGATGTGGTCGAGCGCCTCCTCGGCGTCCCCGGACTCCGCCGCGCCCGGGTCCGCGAGCAGCAGCTGCCGGAAGTCCGACTCGGCGTCCACCGCCCAGGCCACCGCGTCCTCGGCGGACCCCAGCTCCGCGAGCCGGTCCGCGAGGAAGACCTTCGCCTGGGCGAGGCCGCTCCGGTTGACGGGGTCCCGCTGGTCGAGCCCCGCCCACACCCCGACCGCGGTCCGGGTCAGGTCGCGGGCGCGCTCGCCGGCCGCCCGTTCCGTCGCGCTCGGCCCGCCGGTGGCGGCCCGGCCCAGCGGGTGCCGCGGCAGCCGGGCCCCGTCGCTCAGCGGCCAGGCGAGCCACACCCCGTGGTTGATCAGCCCCCGGGCGTACCAGCGGGCGAATTCGGGGGAATACGCCGCCGCGCGCTCGGAGCTGCGCAGCGCCTCCTCGATCGTGGCGAGGGCGCCCGCGCGGTCCCCCTCGGCGAACCGCAGCGCGGCCCGGTCGGCGAGGCGCAGCCCCAGCAGGGCCGTGCAGCGGGGGTCCTCCGGGAGGGTGCGCAGAGCCCCGATCAGCCCGTCCAGCAGCCGGTCGCGCTCCGCCGGCTCGACGTGCGCGTCCCCCGCCCGCACCCGCGCCCACTGCCCGTCCAGCCGGAGAACGGCCTCTCGCTCCGCCATGCCCGCCCCCCGGCGTCGTGGTCCGCGCACCTCATGGGTCGGGATCCATAGTCGCGGGAAGGCGGACCGCAGCGGAAGGGATTCACTCCCAGCGGAACAGCCGTGCCGCGGCCCCCAGGCCTAGCACGGCCCAGCCCGCCAGGACGGCGGCCGTGCCCCACGGCAGCGAGGCGCCGTCCTGGAGCACCGCGCGCAGCCCGTCGGACAGGGCCGAGATGGGCAGCAGCTCCAGTACGGAGCGGACCGCGTCCGGGAACTTCTCCAGCGGCACGATCACTCCGCCGCCGACCAGCAGCAGCAGGAAGACGAGGTTGGCGGCGGCCAGGGTCATCTCGGCCTTGAGGGTGCCGGCCATCAGCAGCCCGAGCCCGGAGAACGCCGCGGTGCCCAGCAGGACCAGCGCCAGGACCGACAGCGGGTTCCCGTGCGGGGACCAGCCCAGCGCGAGGGCGATCACCGTCAGCAGGGCGATCTGCAGCACCTCGGTGACCAGCACCGACAGCGTCTTGGCGGCCATCAGCGCCCAGCGCGGCAGCGGCGAGGCCCCGAGCCGCTTGAGGACCCCGTAGCGGCGGTCGAACCCGGTGGCGATGGCCTGGCCGGTGAAGGCGGTGGACATCACGGCGAGCGCCAGGATGCCCGGGGCCAGGAAGTCCACGGACGCGCCCGTGCCGTCCTGGCCGGCCGGCACGCTGATGATGTCGACGGCCGAGAACAGCACCAGCAGCAGCGCCGGGATGATCACGGTCAGCAGCAGCTGCTCCCCGTTGCGCAGCAGCATCCGGGTCTCCAGTGCCGTCTGCGCGAGGATCATGCGGGAGACGGGCGCGGCCCCCGGGTCGGGGGTGAACGTACCGGCGCTCATGCGCGCAGCTCCTTACCGGTCAGTTCCAGGAAGACGTCTTCGAGCGTGTGGCGCTCCACCGAGAGGCTGTCCGGCATCACACCGTGCTGGGCGCACCAGGAGGCGACGGTGGCCAGCAGCTGCGGGTGGACGTCACCGGTGACCCGGTAGACGCCCGCGGTCAGCTCGACGGCCTCCGTGCCGTCGGGCAGTGCCTTCAGGAGCGAGCCCAGGTCGAGCGCGGGGCGGCCGGTGAAGCGCAGGGTGTTCTCGGCGCCGCCGCGGCACAGCTGCTCGGGACTGCCGTGGGCGATGACCCGGCCCGCGTCCACGATGGCGACCTCGTCGGCGAGCTGCTCCGCCTCGTCCATGTGGTGGGTGGTGAGGACGACGGTGACCCCGTCGGCGCGCAGCTCCCGTACGAGGTCCCAGGTCGCGCGCCGGGCCTGCGGGTCGAGTCCGGCCGTGGGCTCGTCCAGGAAGACCAGCTCGGGGCGGCCGACCACGGCCATGGCCAGGGCGAGGCGCTGCTGCTGCCCGCCGGAGAGCCGGCGGTAGGGGGTGCGGCCGCAGCCGCCGAGGCCGAGGCGCTCCACCAGGGGGTCCACGTCGAGCGGGTGGGCGTACAGCTTGGCCATGTGGCGCAGCATCTCGAGGGCTCGGGCCCCGGAGTAGACGCCGCCGGACTGGAGCATCACGCCGATCCGCGGGCGCAGCCGCCCGGCCTGGGCCACCGGGTCGAGGCCGAGGACGCGGACGGTGCCGGCGTCGGGGCGGCGGTAGCCCTCGCAGGTCTCCACGGTGGTCGTCTTGCCCGCGCCGTTGGGGCCGAGGACCGCGGTGACGGAGGCCCTCCGGACGGTGAGGTCCAGGCCGTCCACCGCGTTCCGGGGGCCGTACCGCTTCACCAGTCCGCGGATCTCCACGGCGGGGTCGTTGCTCATGAGGGGTGAGTCTACGGAGCCGCGGCGGGGGCCCTTGGTCCCGGGGCCGAAGGGTCATGGCCCGCTCATGCCGGTCTGCCCGGCCGTCTGGATGTTCACCCGGGCCCGGGGGGACGCCGCGAAAATCTTCGTCCTGTGGCTGCCGGTGGGGGTCTTCGTGGCCGTGGGATTCGAACACCGCGTCGCGAACAAGGCTCTTTTCAGCCTCGCGATCCTGGATGGACCAGTCGGTTTCAGTGATCTTTTCCGGAACCTGATGTTTACCGTGCCCGGGAACGTCGTGGGTGGAGGTCTGCTGGTGGGAGCCGTGTACTGGTTCACGGGAGGGTCCCGGCGGCAGAGCGGAACATGTCCCTCCGAATAGCATTTCATAACTCTGCGTCGACAAATTAGGTGACCCTTAGTGATGGAGGCCACCAGGTGTGGCCGCGGTCACCGCTTGTCGCATGGCGGTTAATTACGCAACAATAGCGTTGTGAAATACGGCGAACGGCAGATCGAGACCCCCCAGGGGGAGCTCGCGACCGGGGAGCGGTCAACCCGCAACCGGGTCGCGCGGTCCATCCTGGACCACGGTCCGTCCACCGTCGCCGACCTCGCCAAGCGCCTCGGCCTTACCCAGGCCGCCGTTCGCCGCCACCTCGACACGCTCGTCGCCGACGACGTGGTCGCACCCCGTGAGCAGCGCGTGTACGGCACGCGCTCCCGGGGCCGGCCCGCCAAGGCCTTCGCGCTGACCGACTGCGGCCGCGACGCCTTCGACCAGTCCTACGACACGCTCGCCGCGGACGCCCTGCGCTGGATCGCGCAGTCCGTCGGCGGCGGGGAGCAGGGGGAGGCGGCGGTCGCCGCCTTCGCCCGGTCGCGGATGGAGACGCAGGCGCAGGTCTACCGGGACGCAGTGGAAGCGGCCGCCCCGGAGGACCGCACGGAGGCCCTTGCCAAGGCGTTGACCGTGGACGGGTACGCTGCTACGGCGAAGAGCGCTCCCGGTCCGCACAGCGGCGAACAGCTCTGCCAGCACCACTGCCCGGTCGCACATGTAGCCGAGCAGTTCCCGCAGCTCTGCGAGGCGGAGACCGAGGTCTTCTCCCGCCTGCTCGGGACACATGTGCAGCGCCTCGCCACGATCGCCCACGGCGACGGAGTGTGCACGACGTTCATTCCGCGCAGCGCGAGCGCGACACAGACCGACACATCAGCATCTGCACGTACGGCCGGGAGGAACCCCGCATGACCACGGAGACTGCTCACCCTGAGCTCGATGGCCTCGGCACCTACGAATACGGCTGGGCCGACTCCGACGTGGCCGGCTCCGCTGCCAAGCGGGGTCTGTCCGAGGAGGTCGTCCGCGACATCTCGGCGAAGAAGTCCGAGCCGGAGTGGATGCTGAACCTCCGCCTCAAGGGCCTCAAGCTGTTCGGCAAGAAGCCCATGCCCAACTGGGGTGCCGACCTCTCGGGCATCGACTTCGACAACATCAAGTACTTCGTGCGTTCCACCGAGAAGCAGGCCGCTTCGTGGGAGGACCTGCCGGAGGACATCAAGAACACGTACGACAAGCTCGGCATCCCCGAGGCGGAGAAGCAGCGCCTCGTCGCGGGCGTCGCGGCCCAGTACGAGTCCGAGGTCGTCTACCACCAGATCCGCGAGGACCTGGAGGAGCAGGGCGTCATCTTCCTCGACACGGACACCGCGCTCAAGGAGCACCCCGAGCTCTTCCAGGAGTACTTCGGCACGGTCATCCCGGTCGGCGACAACAAGTTCGCGTCGCTGAACACCGCGGTGTGGTCCGGCGGCTCCTTCATCTACGTCCCCAAGGGCGTGAAGGTCGACATCCCGCTCCAGGCCTACTTCCGCATCAACACGGAGAACATGGGCCAGTTCGAGCGGACGCTGATCATCGTCGACGAGGACGCGTACGTCCACTACGTCGAGGGCTGCACCGCCCCGATCTACTCCTCGGACTCGCTGCACAGCGCCGTGGTGGAGATCATCGTGAAGAAGGGCGGCCGCTGCCGCTACACGACCATCCAGAACTGGTCGAACAACGTCTACAACCTGGTCACCAAGCGCGCCGTGGCGTACGAGGGCGCGACCATGGAGTGGGTCGACGGCAACATCGGTTCCAAGGTCACCATGAAGTACCCGGCCGTCTACCTGATGGGCGAGCACGCCAAGGGCGAGACCCTCTCCATCGCCTTCGCGGGTGAGGGTCAGCACCAGGACGCCGGCTCCAAGATGGTCCACATGGCGCCGAACACCTCCTCGAACATCGTCTCGAAGTCGGTGGCCCGGGGCGGCGGCCGCACCTCGTACCGCGGTCTGGTCGAGATCGGCGAGGGCGCCCACGGCTCGAAGTCCAACGTGCTGTGCGACGCGCTCCTGGTGGACACGATCTCCCGCTCCGACACGTACCCCTACGTGGACGTCCGCGAGGACGACGTGTCCATGGGCCACGAGGCGACCGTTTCCAAGGTCTCCGACGACCAGCTCTTCTACCTCATGAGCCGCGGACTGACCGAGTTCGAGGCCATGGCGATGATCGTGCGCGGCTTCGTCGAGCCGATCGCCCGCGAGCTCCCCATGGAGTACGCGCTGGAGCTCAACCGGCTGATCGAGCTGCAGATGGAGGGCTCGGTCGGCTAGTCCCCGACCGCACCGCGCATCCGCGGCGGATTCTTCGACGTAGGCACGCTTTACAAGAGAGTGAGCAAGACGACAGCCATGGCTGAGGCTCAGAACGCCCCCAAGAACCTTGCGGTTCAGGGAGGTACCCCCGCGGCGGGTTCCACCACTGCCGGCGCGATCGCGGTGGCCGCCGAGTCCACCGTCGCCACCCGGATGAGCGCGCCCCCGTCCTTCGACGTGGCCGACTTCCCGGTTCCGAACGGCCGCGAGGAGGAGTGGCGGTTCACCCCGCTCGCCCGCCTCAAGGGCCTGCACGACGGCACCGCGGTCGCCAACGGCACCATGAAGGCCCAGATCGACGCGCCCGACGTCGTGACGGTCGAGTCGGTGGAGCGCGGCGACGCGCGCATCGGCAAGGCCGGCACCCCGGTGGACCGGGTCGCCGCCCAGGCGTTCTCGTCCTTCGCCAAGGCCACGGTCGTCACCGTGCCCAAGGAGGCCGTCCTGACCGAGCCGGTGCGCGTCGCGCTGCACGGCGAGGGCGGCACGACCTTCGGCCACACGGTCTTCGACGTCCAGGCGTTCGCCGAGGCCGTCGTCGTCATCGACCACACCGGTGACGGCGTGCGCGCCGCCAACGTCGACTTCCTCGTCGGCGACGGCGCCAAGCTCACCGTCGTGTCCGTGCAGGACTGGGACGACACCGCCGTCCACGTCTCCCAGCACAACGCGCTGATCGGCCGCGACGCGACCTTCAAGTCGATCGTCGTCACCTTCGGCGGCGACCTGGTACGGCTGCACCCGCGCGTGACCTACGCCGGCCCCGGCGGCGAGGCCGAGCTCTTCGGCCTGTACTTCACGGACGCCGGACAGCACCAGGAGCACCGCCTCCTGGTCGACCACAGTGCCCCGCACTGCAAGTCGAACGTGGTCTACAAGGGTGCGCTCCAGGGCCAGGACGCCCACGCGGTCTGGATCGGTGACGTGCTCATCGAGAAGACCGCCGAGGGCACCGACACCTACGAGATGAACCGCAACCTCGTCCTCACGGACGGCGCGCGCGTCGACTCGGTGCCGAACCTGGAGATCGAGACCGGCGAGATCGTCGGCGCCGGCCACGCCTCCGCGACCGGCCGCTTCGACGACGAGCAGCTCTTCTACCTCCAGTCGCGCGGCATCCCGGCCGACGAGGCCCGCCGCTTGGTCGTGCGCGGCTTCTTCGCCGAGCTCGTCCAGCAGATCGGTGTCGACGACATCGAGGAGCGCCTGCTCTCCAAGATCGAGACCGAGCTCCAGGGTTCCGTCTGATGAACTACGTCAAGGCCTGTGCGCTGAGCGAGCTGGAAGCGGACACCCCCAAGCGGGTCGAGCTCGACGGCACGCCGGTGTCCATCGTCTCCACCGAGGGGGAGGTGTTCGCGATCAACGACATCTGCTCGCACGCGAACGTGTCCCTCTCGGAGGGCGAGGTCGAGGACTGCATGATCGAGTGCTGGCTGCACGGGTCGGCCTTCGACCTGCGCACCGGAAAGCCGTCCGGCCTGCCCGCGACGCGCCCCGTACCCGTATACCCCGTAAAGATCGAAGGGGACGACGTGCTCGTCTCCCTCACCCAGGAGTCCTGAGGTATCCATGGCAACGCTTGAAATCCACGACCTGCACGTCACCGTCGAGACCGGCGACTCGGCGACTGGTGCCCGCGAGATCCTCAAGGGCGTCGACCTCACCGTCAAGCAGGGTGAGACGCACGCCATCATGGGTCCGAACGGCTCCGGCAAGTCCACCCTGGCGTACTCGCTCGCCGGTCACCCGAAGTACACCATCACCGGTGGCACCGTGACCCTCGACGGCGAAGACGTCCTGGAGATGTCCGTAGACGAGCGCGCCCGCGCCGGCCTGTTCCTCGCCATGCAGTACCCGGTCGAGGTCCCCGGCGTCTCGGTCTCCAACTTCCTGCGCACGTCGGCCACCGCCATCCGCGGCGAGGCGCCGAAGCTGCGCACCTGGGTGAAGGAGGTCAAGGCCGCCATGGAGCAGCTCTCCATGGACACCTCCTTCGCCGAGCGCAACGTGAACGAGGGCTTCTCCGGCGGTGAGAAGAAGCGCCACGAGATCCTCCAGCTGGAGCTCCTCAAGCCGAAGATCGCGATCCTCGACGAGACCGACTCCGGCCTGGACGTCGACGCCCTGCGCGTCGTCTCCGAGGGCGTCAACCGGGTCCGCGAGGGTGGCGAGGTCGGCACGCTGCTGATCACCCACTACACGCGCATCCTGCGCTACATCAAGCCCGATTTCGTTCACGTGTTCGCGAACGGCCGCATCGCCGAGTCCGGTGGCGCCGAGCTCGCCGACCAGCTGGAGGCCGAGGGTTACGACAAGTACGTGAAGGGTGGCGCGACCGCGTGACACAGCTGCCTGGCCTCCTCGACACCGAGGCGATCCGCAAGGACTTCCCCCTGCTGGATCGTGTGGTCCACGACGGGAAGAAGATCGTTTACCTGGACAACGCGGCGACTTCGCAGAAGCCGCGCCAGGTGCTCGACGCGCTGAACGAGTACTACGAGCAGCACAACGCCAACGTCCACCGCGGCGTGCACGTGCTCGCCGAGGAGGCCACGGCGCTGTACGAGGGCGCTCGCGACAAGGTCGCCGCCTTCATCAACGCTCCGAGCCGCAACGAGGTGATCTTCACCAAGAACGCCTCGGAGTCGCTCAACCTGGTCGCGAACATGCTCGGCTGGGCGGACGAGCCCTACCGGGTCGACCGCGAGACCGAGATCGCCATCACGGAGATGGAGCACCACTCCAACATCGTCCCGTGGCAGCTGCTCGCGCAGCGCACCGGAGCGAAGCTGAAGTGGTTCGGCCTCACTGACGACGGCCGGCTCGACCTGTCCAACATCGAAGAGGTCATCACGGAGAAGACGAAGATCGTCTCCTTCACGCTGGTCTCCAACATCATGGGCACGGTCAACCCGGTCGAGGCGATCGTCCGGCGCGCCCAGGACGTCGGCGCGCTGGTGCTGATCGACGCCTCCCAGGCCGCTCCGCACATGCCGCTGGACGTGCAGGCCCTCGGCGCCGACTTCGTGGCCTTCACCGGCCACAAGATGTGCGGTCCGACCGGCATCGGCGTCCTCTGGGGCCGCCAGGAGCTGCTGGAGGACCTGCCTCCGTTCCTCGGCGGCGGCGAGATGATCGAGACCGTGTCGATGCACGCCTCGACGTACGCCCCGGCGCCCCACAAGTTCGAGGCGGGCACGCCCCCGATCGCCCAGGCCGTCGGCCTCGGCGCGGCCGTGGACTACCTGACCGCGATCGGCATGGACAAGATCGCCGCGCACGAGCACGCGATCACGGAGTACGCGGTCAAGCGCCTCCTGGAGGTGCCCGACCTGCGGATCATCGGCCCCACCACGGCCGAGGACCGCGGCGCCGCGATCTCCTTCACGCTCGGTGACATCCACCCGCACGACGTCGGCCAGGTTCTGGACGAGCAGGGCATCGCGGTCCGCGTGGGACACCACTGCGCGCGCCCGGTCTGCCTGCGGTACGGAATTCCTGCGACGACGCGGGCGTCTTTCTACCTGTACTCCACTCCGGCCGAGGTCGACGCGCTGATCGACGGCCTGGAGCACGTACGTAACTTCTTCGGATGACGAAGGACACGACGAAGGTGTTGGGGCCGCAGTGAAGCTGGATTCGATGTACCAGGAACTGATCCTGGACCACTACAAGCACCCGCACGGGCGTGGCCTGCGCGACGGCGACGCCGAGGTGCACCACGTCAACCCCACCTGCGGTGACGAGATCACGCTGCGCGTGAAGTACGACGGCGAGACGCTGACCGACGTCTCCTACGAGGGCCAGGGCTGCTCCATCAGCCAGGCCAGCGCGTCCGTGCTGAACGAGCTGCTCGTCGGCAAGGAGCTGGCCGAGGCGCGGAAGATCCAGGACGTGTTCCTGGAGCTGATGCAGTCCAAGGGCAAGCTGGAGCCGACCGAGGAGATGGAGGAGGTGCTGGAGGACGCGGTCGCGTTCGCCGGCGTCTCCAAGTATCCGGCGCGTGTGAAATGTGCTCTGCTGAGCTGGATGGCGTGGAAGGACGCGACGGCCCAGGCTCTGGGCAGCGCGGAGAGGGAGACGGCATGACCGACAACGCGACGCCCGAGGCGTCGATCAAGCCGGCCACCGAGGAGGAGGTCCGCGAGGCCCTCTACGACGTGGTCGACCCCGAGCTGGGCATCGACGTAGTCAACCTGGGCCTGATCTACGGCATCCACGTCGACGACGCGAACATCGCCACCCTCGACATGACGCTGACGTCGGCGGCCTGCCCGCTGACGGACGTCATCGAGGACCAGGCGAAGTCGGCGACGGACGGCATCGTCAACGAACTTCGCATCAACTGGGTCTGGATGCCCCCGTGGGGCCCGGACAAGATCACGGACGACGGCCGTGAGCAGCTTCGTGCGCTCGGCTTCAACGTCTGATCGACGCCCGCGTGTGAGGGCCCCCGGCACGGTCGTGCCGGGGGCCCTCCCTGTTTTCCGGCCGGTGGCCCTCCGGCGCGTTCTCCCGGCCGCTGTTCTCCGGGGGGGGCGGGTGCCGTGTACCGGGAGTTGGTCACGGTGGCCGAATCTTCTCGACGGCCGTCACGACGTGACGCAGCACTGGAGAGGACCCCCTGTGACCGTTCGCCTTTCACCGGCCCGCCGCCTGGGCGCCGCGGGAGCCGCGGCCCTGCTCGTCGCGGGGCTGGGCGCCCCCGCGCACGCCGCCGGGTACGCCGACCCGACGATCGCGCTGTCCGCCACGCACCTCAGCGGCGCGGTGGGCGCGCACGGCGACCCGTACGTGACGGTGGACGTCGAGCAGGCCGGGATGCCGGCCGGCCTCCTGCGGCTGAGGGTGCTGTCGTCCAGCGACCCCTCGGTGGCGGGCGCGGGCGACGTACGGCAGGAGCGGACCCGGACGGGTGACCGGATCCTGACCGTGCGGGCCCGGGCGCAGGGGTACACCGACCTGGTCCTGGAGGTGACCGGCCGCGGCGGGAAGACCGCGACGGCGACGCTGTCCTACGCAGCGTCGGCGCGGGTCGCCGGGTCGCCGGCCACCCGCTACCTCACCGGGTCCTCGGACGCCTCCGCCGTGGTCGACGCGGGCGGCGGGCACGTGCTGGTGGCCGACGACGAGTCCAACGTGCTGCGGCTGTACGACCGTTCCCGCTCGGGCGCGCCGGTGAAGACCTGGGACCTCGGTCCCGCCCTGGGCTGGAAGAAGGAGGCCGACATCGAGGCGGCCGCCCGGGTGGGCGACACCGTCTACTGGACGGGCTCGCTCGGCAACAACAAGGACGGCAAGTACAAGGCGGAGCGAAACACCGTCTTCACCACGAGGATCACCGGCTCGGGCGCCGCGACCGAGGTCACCTTCGGCAGCGCCTACAAGGGCCTGCGCGAGGATCTGGTCGCCTGGGACGCGGCGCACGGCAACCGCTACGGCTTCGCGGCCGGGACGGCGAACGGCCAGGTGCCGAAGCGGATCGACGGCTTCAACGTGGAGGGGCTGGAGTTCGCACCGGGCTCCACGACCACGGCCTACCTGGGCTTCCGGGCCCCGCTGGCCCCGGCGGTGCCGGGCGGCAAGGCGCTGGTCGTGCCGGTCACCAACATCGACCGGGTCCTGGCGGACGGCGCCAAGGCGGTCTTCGGCGAGCCGATCGAGATGGACCTCGGCGGCCTGGCCGTCCGGGACCTCCGCAGGAACGCGGCCGGCCAGTACCTGATCCTCGCCGGCTCGTTCGCGGCCGACGACAACTCCGACCCGTACGCGCTCTACCAGTGGGACGGCGTCCCCGGCCACGCCCCGAAGAAGCGGGCGGACCTGCCGACCACCGACCCCGGCGGCTGGGAGGCCGTGGTCAGCGTGCCCGACCTGCGCGCGCGCGGCGCCCGCGTCCAGCTGATCACCGACAGCGGCTCCGCCGACCTGTACGGCGACGGCACGGAGGCCAAGGACCTCGGTCACCCGGAGTGGAAGAAGGTGCGGGCGGCCTGGTTCACCCTGGGGTGATCCGTTTGTGTACGAGCGTACGCAACGCATGTGTACGCTCGTACACATGCCATATGTACTGCTCGCCGCGGCCATCGCCGCCGAGGTCGCCGGGACCACCGCCATGAAGTACAGCGACGGGTTCACGAAGCTGTGGCCGTCGCTGGGCACGCTGCTGGGGTACGCCATCGCCTTCACCCTGCTCGCGCAGACGCTGAAGACGATGTCGGTCGGCACGGCCTACGCGATCTGGGCGGGCGTGGGAACGGCCGCCATCGCCGCCATCGGCATGGTGTTCATGGGGGAGGCGGCGAGCGCCGCGAAGATCTGCGGCATCGCGCTGGTGATCGGCGGGGTGGTCCTGCTCAACCTCGGCGGGGCGGCGCACTGATGGCCCCGGGCGCCCGCAGGTACGACCCCGACCGCCGGCAGCGGATCGTCGACGCGGCCATCCGGGTGGTCGGGGCCAAGGGCATCGCGGGCCTGAGCCACCGCAGTGCGGCCGCCGAGGCCGACGTACCGCTCGGGTCGACCACGTACCACTTCAAGACCCTGGACGACCTGCTGGTCGCGGCGCTGCGCCAGGCCAACGAGGGCTTCGCGCGGGCGGTGGAGGACTCCGGGGCCCTGGGCGACCCGGACGCGGACCTCGCGCAGGCGCTGGCCCGGCTGCTGGGCGAGTTCTTGACGGCCGACCGGGGCCGGGCGGAGCTGGAGTACGAGCTGTACCTGGAGGCCCTGCGGCGCCCCGCACTGCGCCCGGTGGCCGCGCAGTGGTGCGAGGCGGTCGCGCAGGCGCTGGAGGCGCGGACGGATCCGGTGACGGCGCGGGCGCTGGTCGCGGTGGTGGACGGCATCGGCCTGCAGGTGCTGCTCGGGGACGCGGAGTACGACGAACCGTACGCGCGCGAGGTCCTGGGGCGGGTCCTGGGCCGGAGCTGACCGGCGGAGCCGACCAAAGCCGACCGGTGGCGCCCGGCTCCGTGCCGGCGGTCGTGTCCGAGGTCGTGCGGACGGTCGTGTCCGAGGTCGTGCGGACGGCCGTGCCGGCGGTCGTGCGGACGGCCGTGCCGGCGGTCGTGCGGACGGCCGTGCCGGCGGTCGTGCGGACGGTCCTGTGCGTGCTCCGTGCACGTTCCCGTAACGGGGGACACGGACCGGCACATGAGACCGGTTCGCGACCGCGGCCCGTCGCCGGTTAGGTTTCGGGCATGACTGCTACGCGTACCACCGGCGCCGTCGCCGCCGGACTTGCCACCCTCACCGCCGACGGCACCGTCCTCGACACCTGGTTCCCCGCCCCCCAGCTGGTCGCCGAGCCCGGCCCGGCCGGCACCGAGCGCCTCACCGCCGAGCAGGCCGTGGAGCTGCTCGGCGCCACCGCGCCGAAGGCGGTCCGCTCGGACGCGGTCCGCGGCGTCGAGGTCGTAGCCGTCCGCACCGTCATCGCCTCCCTCGACGACAAGCCGCTGGACGCGCACGACGCGTACCTGCGCCTGCACCTGCTCAGCCACCGCCTGGTCAAGCCGCACGGCCAGAACCTCGACGGCGTCTTCGGCCTGCTCACCAACGTCGCCTGGACCTCGCTCGGCCCCGTCGCGGTCGACCAGGTCGAGACGGTCCGCCTCAACGCGCGTGCCGAGGGCCTGCACCTCCAGGTCACCTCGATCGACAAGTTCCCGCGGATGACCGACTACGTCGCTCCCAAGGGCGTGCGCATCGCCGACGCCGACCGCGTCCGCCTCGGCGCGCACCTCGCCGAGGGCACCACCGTGATGCACGAGGGCTTCGTCAACTTCAACGCCGGAACCCTGGGCACCTCCATGGTCGAGGGCCGCATCTCCGCGGGCGTCGTGGTCGGCGACGGCTCCGACATCGGTGGCGGCGCGTCCACCATGGGCACCCTGTCGGGCGGCGGCAAGCAGATCATCTCTATCGGCGAGCGCACCCTGATCGGTGCCGAGGCGGGCGTGGGCATCGCGCTGGGCGACGAGTGCGTCGTCGAGGCCGGCCTCTACGTGACCGCCGGCACCCGCGTCACCCTTCCGGACGGCCAGATCGTCAAGGCCCTGGAGCTCTCCGGCGCCAACAACATCCTCTTCCGCCGCAACTCGGTGACCGGCGCCGTCGAGGCCCGCCCGTACAAGGCGGCCTGGGGCGGCCTGAACGAGGTCCTGCACAGCCACAACTGACCCACCACCGCCGGGGGCCGCGGCTCAGCCGCTGCTGCCGGCGGCCGGTGCCGGTCGTGACTGAGCGCCCTCCCGCAGTCCGGGAGGGCGCTCAGCGGCGTTTCGGCCCGGGCGGCGCTACGGGGGCCGGGACGGCCCGGTGGCCTAGTGCAGGGGGAGCGTGCGGATCAGGCCCGCGAAGGCCTGCTGCTCCGCCTCCGTCAGCTCCACCGACTCCATCGGGTGCGCCGCGGAGGTGCGCTGCGCCGGGATGGCCGACAGGTTGTCCAAGACGCCGGGCTCCGGGTGGTGGAAGCGGCCGTCCCACAGCATGTGTCCGAGGCCGACGACCCAGACGAGAGCGGCCACGAACAGGACGGCGAGGCCGATTTCCTGGGCGAGGGAGATGGAGGGGAACACGCGGTCCTCCAGGGAGAGCGGGCGGTACAAGGCGGTACAAGACCGGGCGTGCAGACACTCAACACCACAACCGGCAGATTCGGTAGGGTTGTGTCGAGTGTCACGCCAGGGCCGAAAGTCCCCAACTCGCCCGCGAAAGGCAGCAAAGGGGACGGCGTCCCCGCAGGTCGTGACGGGGCCGGAGCGTGGCAGCGGGCCCGGCCGCGGGGGTACCCCCTGATGGCGGTCGGAGGAGTCGGCCGGGCCCTCTGCGGTCCGGTGGTTACGGACGGAAGCGCAGCACCTGCGGGTCGTGGTCGCTGTTCTGGGCCGAGAACTCCGCGTTGATGTGCACGCTGTCGTACGTGAAGTTCTTGATCGCCGGGCTGGTCAGGATCTGGTCCAGCACCTGCGCGTTGCCCTGGTACACGTACGAGTACCGCTCGGTCTTCGGCAGCGACTTGATGGCCGGGTAGAGGGCCCCGCCGTCCGCCAGCGCGTTCGTCGTCGCCGAGAACTCGAAGTCGTTGATGTCACCGAGGACCAGGACGTTCGCGTTCTTCTCGGCCGCGAGGATCTCCTTCACGAAGCCGTTCACGGCCTGCGCCTGCAGCAGCCGCTTCGCCTCCGAGGAGCGCACCGGCGGCTGGTGGTGCGAGGTCAGGCCCTCGTCGCCGCCCTTGGAGCCGAAGTGGTTGGCGATCACGAAGACCGTCTTGCCGCGGAAGGTGAACTCGCCGGCCAGCGGCTTGCGGCTGTCCGCCCACGCCGGGTTCGCGGGGTCGATGCGGCCGGGGGAGTGGGTCAGGGCGGCCTTGCCCTTCTCCTCGACCACGCCGGTCGCCGTCACCGCGTCGCCCGGGGCGCGCTCGGTGAAGGAGACCCGCGCCGGGTTGTAGAGGAACACCTGGCGGATGTTGCCGCCGGGCTCGCCGCCGTCCTTCTTGTCCTCCGGGTTGACGGTCCGCCACTGGTAGGCCGGGCCGCCCGCCGCCGCGATGGCCGCGGTGAACTTCGCGATCGTCTGCTCGGCCGAGACCGTGCCGTCGTTCTTGGCGCCGTTGTCGTCCTGGATCTCCTCCAGGGCGAGGATGTCGGGGGAGGCCAGGTTCTCCACGACCGCCTTGCCGAGCGCGTCGAACTTATCCTGCGGGTCGCTCGGGTCGAGGTTCTCGACGTTGTACGTCGCCACCGCGAGCTCGTTCGAGGCCTGCGCCTTGGTCTTCTCGGGGGCGAGGGTGCCCGCCTTGACCGTGCCGAGCGTGCGGGCCACCAGGGTGTAGCCGCCGAACTGGTTGAAGTCCAGCGGGCCTTCGGTGGTGCCGGTCAGGCGGTCGCCGACGTTGGCCACCGGGAAGGGCTGCTGCGCGAGGGGCGCGAGCTGCTGGATCTGGAGGCGGCCGGTGTTCTGGGACTCGTACGAGCCGTAGACCGTCCCGCCGCGCTTGGCGGCGTTCTCCCAGCCCTTCACCGTGACCCACAGCTCCGCGTACGGGTCGGTGGCGCCGACGACGCGCGAGGTGCCGATGCGGACGTTCATCCCCTCGAGGGACTCGTAGTGGTCCAGCGCGTAGCGGGAGGGCTCCAGGGTCAGGCCGTTGATGCTGCCGCCGACGGCAGGGTCACCGGCCGGGGCGTACTCGGCGGGGACCGTGTACTCGTTGATCGCGGTGGCCGCGGGCAGGGCGTTGCCCGAGGAGACCACGGTGACGACGGGCTTGGAGATCTGGGTCGCGGACTGGTTGCCGGAGTGGACGCCGCCGGGGACGTACTCGCCGACCGTGCCGGAGACCTTGACCGCGTCGCCCACGGCGACGGTCGGGACCGAGCCGGTGAAGACGAACACGCCCTCGCTCGTCGCGTCGTTGTCGTCGGCGTCCGGGTCCTGGATCCAGAAACCGCGCGAGCCGTACGTGCGCACGCCCGTCACGACGCCCTCGACGTCCGCGACCGGCTGACCGTTGAGCGGGGATATCCGGGTGGTGCCCTGGATGTCGTGGATGCGTATCGGATCGGCGGCGGCGCCGCCTTCGGCCGCGTCGGCGGAGCCCACGAGCAGGCCGGTGGCCAGGGCGGTGGCGACGAGGGCCGCGACGGCGGCGGAACGGGGATGCGAGGAGCGCATGGTCAGGGACTCCGGTGTGGGATGAAGGAACGGAGGAGGTGCGGCGCGAAGACGTCCGGGGAGTTTGCGGCTCCCGAAACATCTACGCGCGTCAATTTCCTTTGTGGCCAGCAAAGTTGTCAAGGGGTCCAGGGAAGACGACAGCTGACTGTGTGATGAACCAAAGGCGCCGGCCCGCCGGACGCGCCCGAAATGCGTCTACGCTGGGACGCCGTACGGGGGCCCGCGACCGCCCCGGAACGGCCCGGACGGCCCGCCCGGCCGGGCCGGACCTCCGTACCCGTCCGGCCCGGCCGATCATCACGGCCCGCCCCACCGCGTCCGCGAGGAGAACCACCCCATGTCCGCAGAGCCGCACTCCACTCTGCCGCCGGTCCGGCTGCACTCCGACGCGGAACTGGCCGGAGCCGCCCTGGCCGCCCCGCTGTTCGCGCGCGCCGTACGGCTGGCCCGCTGGGCCGGTCCCGCCACCCGCGTCGACGTCGGCGGCGAACTCGTCGCCGAGCAGCTGCCCGACGCCGCCGCGGCCCTCGGACTCGACGCCGGTGAACCGGACTCCGCCATGTACGCGAGCCAGGCGTGGCGGGTGGCCGTGGACACCGGGCTGGTCGACGTGACCGAGCCGGAGGACGTCGGGGCGGACCTCCCCGGTACGGGCGCGGACGCCTCCGGTGCGGGCGCGGACGCCTCCGGTGCGGGCGCGGACGCCTCCGCGGGCGGGGACGCCTCCGCGGCCGGGGAGGGCGGTTTCACGGCGAACCACGGCACCGCCGCGCCCGGCGAGGACCTGGCGCTCGTGACGGGCGGCACGCCCGGCGACGTCCTCGACCTGTGGCTGGCGGCCCTGGACACCGTGCTCACGGACGCGGCGGTGCCCGACCTGGACGACCTCGTCGACGCGCTGGACGCGGGCGGCGAGATCGACTTCGACCGACTGGACTGGAACCCGGGCCGCGAGGCGGACTTCCTCGACGGGGTCCTCGCCAACCTCTACCTGCTCACCGTCGCCGAGGGCGGAGCCGCGGACGGCCCGGTTCCGCTGCCCGTGCTCGCCGCGTCGATGGTGGTGCCCGACGACATGGGCGAGCCGACCGACGCCGTACTGGAGCAGGTCTCCGACGCGATGATGCGCCTCGACGACCAGTTCCGGCAGCTGGAGCCCATCGGGCTGGTCGAGTTCCGGCCTGTCGACGAGGAGCTGATGGCGGAGGCGGACGACGCGGACATCGCGGCCGGGCGCCCCGACGGCGGGGACGGGGACGAGGACGTGTCCCGCTACGGCATGGTCCGCCTGACACCGCTGGGCCTCTACGGCGTACGCGCCCGGATGCTGGAGGCCGGGGTCGACGCCCCGGCCGTCGGCGACCTGGCCGACAAGGGCGCGGACGTGCTGCTCGACGCGGTCTCCTGCTACCCCGAGGGCGCCGCGCAGACCGAGATGGAGCAGTGGATGAGCGGCCGCGAACTGCCCGCCGCCGTTGCCGAGCTGCTCGCCGCGGCCCGCGGCGCGGACGAGGCCGCCCCGTTGCGCCGGCTGCGCTGCCAGCTGGCCCTCGCGCCGGTCGGACCGGAGGCGGAGGGGGCGGTCCGCGCCGTACTGGACGACCCGGAGCTCGGCGGGCTCGCCCGGGTCTGGCTGGCCGAGCGCGGGGCGGCCGACGTACCGGCGCCGGACGCGGCCCTGGTGTTCTGGCTGACGGTCGACACGATCGCGGCGCAGCTCGCCGCGGACGGCGAGACGCAGGAGCTGCCGCTCCTGATGGAGACCCTGACCGCCCATCACGCGGGCTTCTTCGAGAAGGCGTGGCGGGTGGAACACCCGGCGACGGCCCACGTACTGGAGGCGATGGGGCGGCTGCACCCGGACAAGAAGGCGGCGAAGGAGGCTCGCAAGGCCGCGTTCAAGGCCCGGTCCCGACCGGCCTGAGCGACGGCCCTCCCGGGCAGGGGGACGGGGACGGGCACGGGGACGCGGGGCGCGCCGAGCCGGGCCCGGACGCGCTCCGGCGGTCCGGGAGGCGGTCCGCGGCGGGAGGTGGTCCGGTCCGGGAGGCGGCCGGGGCGCGGGCCGGGCGGGCCGGGCGGGCCGGTCGGGTAAGGCGGCGACAACGCGCCGTTCCTGAGCCGGAGTTCGCCATTCCGGCCCCCGGCAAGGGGCCGGTTCGTCTTGTTGGGTAGTTCAGCCGCCGTTCACGTGCGGGCGGGAGCGTGTGCGCCGACGACCGCACGACAGGCGCACCACCTCCCCACCCTGGAGACCCGATGCCGCTCACCCGCAGAGACTTTCACCGCCCGCACCGTGATCGCCGGAGCGGGAGTCGCGCTCACCGGGACGGTCGGCGCCCTGGCCACCGCGCCGGGCGCCCTCGCCGCCGACGACGGCACGCTCCGCGACGCGCACGGAAAGCCCTGCGAGCCCGGCTACGGACCGCTCGTCCCCGACCCGGCCGGAGTGCTCGCCCTCCCCGCCGGGTTCCGCTACCGGGTGATCACCCACAGCGGGGTGACGCGGCTGGAGTCCGGGGAGACCACCCCCTCGAACCACGACGGCACGGCCGCCTTCGAAGGGCCCCGCGGGGTCACCCTCCTCGTCAACAACCACGAGCTCAAGGGCAGGCGCGAGACCTGGCCCCGCCCCGTCCCGCTCGCCGAGGGCCTCGTCTACGACCCGGCCGCGGCCGGCGGCTGCACGGTCGTCGAGGTCCGGCGCGGCGGCGAGGTCGCCGAATGGGTGGGCATCGCCGGTACGTCGACCAACTGCGCGGGCGGCGCCACCCCGTGGGGCACCTGGCTGACCTGCGAGGAGAACTCCGACCGCGCCGGCAAGAACGGCATGACCAAGGACCACGGCTACGTCTTCGAGGTCGACCCGCACGACCGGCGCGCCAACCGCGACCCGCGGCCCGTGAAGGCCTTCGGGCGCTACGACCACGAAGCCGTGGTCATCGACCCCCGCCAGGGCCACGCCTACCTGACGGAGGACGCCTCCGGCCCCAACGGGCTGCTCTACCGCTGGACCCCGCCCCGCGGCTTCCGGCACGGTCGCGGCATGCTCCGTACGCTCGCCGACGACGCCGGGGTGCTGCAGGCCGCCAAGTGCATCGACCGTACGGGCCGGTTCGTCGACGACCTCTCGCGCGCGACGCGGATCGGAACCCTCTACGGGGTCGACTGGGTGGACGTGCCGGACCGCGACGCGCGGACCGTGCCGGTGCGCGGGCAGTTCGCGGACGGTGTCGTGACGCGCGGCCGCAAGCTGGAGGGCATGTGGTGGGCCGACGGCGGCGCGTACTTCGTCTCGTCCTACGCGCGTGCGGAGAGCCCGGGCGCCGCGCACGACGGCCAGGTGTGGTTCTACGACCCCAAGCGGCGCACGGTCCGGCTGACCGTCCTGATCGGGGTGAACGCCGACCCGTCGGCGGACGGCGGCTACGACGGCCCCGACAACATCACCGTGTCGCCGTACGGCGGCCTGGTCATCGCGGAGGACGGTTCGGGGCTGCAGCACCTCTTCGGCGCCACCGACTCGGGCCGGACGTACCCGCTGGCGCGCAACGAGCTGAACATCGGGTCGCCGCAGGACCCGGAGTACGCGGAGTTCACAGGCGTCTGCTTCTCACCGGACGGGCGCACGCTGTACGCCAACATCCAGGACCCGGGGATCATGCTGGCCGTCACCGGCCCGTGGCGGCGCGGGCACTGAGAACGGCCCTGGCGGCGGGAAGGGGCCCTGCCGGCCGGACGGGACACGGCCCTGCCGCGCCAACCCTCGGGGCGCCCCGTCGGAGGAGTCGCCTCGGAGGGCCGGGGGGCCGCCGCATCGGACGGCCCGCCGGCTCACTGGGCTGCGGAGACCTCCGCGCGGGAGGCGTCGGCCCACTCGGCGAGGAGGAATTCATACGCCTCCGAGGGCCACTCGCCGCCCACCCCGGTCTCGACGAGGTGCCGGATCGCCTCGTTCGCCTCTGAGGCGGACGGGCGGGCCGGACCCGCGGGTGTGAGTGACTCGTGCATGAGTCCAAGGCTACGGGCGGGCACTGACAGCCACCTCCGGATTACGCGTGGCTTCCATCACCCGCTGACGCTTACCAGTGGCAGCACGTGCCCGCCCACCTGCTCAGAGTGCCTGCGCGGCGGGCTTGACCATGCCGCGCACTGTGCGCGACTTCACAAAGTCGCCGATCGCCGTCATCTCCCACTCGCCGGTGAACTGCTTGATGAGCTTCGCCATCATCACGCCGGTCTGCGGCTCGGCGCCCGTGAGGTCGAAGCGGACCAGCTCCTCGCCGCTCGCCGCGTCGATCAGGCGGCAGTAGGCCTTGGCGACCTCGCTGAACTTCTGGCCGGAGAAGGAGTTGACGGTGAAGACCAGGCCCGTCGCGTCGGCGGGCAGCCGCCCGAGGTCCACGACGATCACCTCGTCGTCGCCCGCGCCCTCTCCGGTGAGGTTGTCACCGGAGTGCTTGACGGCGCCGCCGAGGATGGACAGCTTGCCGAAGTAGCAGCTGTCGATGTGGTTGCGCTGCGGGCCGTACGCGATGACCGAGGCGTCGAGGTCGATGTCCTTGCCGCGGAACGCGGGCTCCCAGCCCAGACCCATCTTGACCTGGGACAGGAGCGGGCGGCCGCCCTTGACCAGGGAGACGGTCTGGTTCTTCTGGAGGGTGACCCGGCCCTTGTCGAGGTTGATCTTCCCGGCGCCGGGGGCGGCCGCGGGGGCAGGCGGAGCGGCGGCGGGGACCGGTGCGGCCGGGGCGGGCGTCGTCGCACCGCCGAGCCAGGGGGAGACGGGGTGGGCCGCGGGCTGGGCGGGCGGCGCCGGCGGCGCGGGCGGGGCGACCGGGGCCGCCGCCGCGGGGGCCGGCTCCTCCTCCACGGAGACACCGAAGTCGGTGGCGATGCCGGCGAGGCCGTTCGCGTAGCCCTGGCCGACGGCGCGGACCTTCCACACGCCGCCGCGCTGGTAGACCTCGACGACGACCAGCGCCGTCTCGGTGCCCAGCTGCGGCGGGGTGAAGGTGGAGATCACCGCGCCGCCGTCCGCGTTGCGCACGGTGGCGGTGGGTTCGATGCCCTGGAAGGACTGTCCGGCGGCGTCGGGGCTGGCCGTGACCACGATGCGCTCGATGCCCGGCGGTACCGAGGCGGTGTCCACGGTGATCGAGTCCGGCGCCGACCCCCCGCCGGACCGGTAGGTGACACCGGGCCTGGAGGGCTGGTTGAAGAAGATGAAGTCCTCGTCGGAGCGCACCTTGCCGTCCGCCGTGAGGAGCAGGGCCGATACGTCGAGCCGTACCGGCGCCGCCACGTCGACCGTCACGCGGACGGCGTTGAGCGGCAGGTTGGATCCAGGGGTCATAGCGGTCATGCCGGGAGAACGACCGGAGGTGCTTTGCCGTTCCCTTGCCCTCGCGAGAGATTTCAGCGGCGGTTGCGCGGGTGGTTCCTCGCGGTGCGCTCGTTGCCGAACTTGTACGAGCCCGTCCAGCGGGCCATCACGAGCTGCGGGTCCCCCGACCCCACCTCGGCGAGGAACTTCTCGGCCCGGCTCCCGCGCAGGGTGGCCGCGGCGCGCCCCTGGTGGGTGATGGCGACGCAGCGCTCGCCCAGCTGTTCGTACGTGAATCCGTGCGGTTTCGGCATGGGCCGCAGCCTGCCGGGCCGCGGGCGGGACGGCAACGGCTTTCGCGGGCGGCCGCGGCGGGCGGAGAGGGGGGCGGGTCCGGGCCGGCAGGGCGTGTGCGGTGGCGGCCCGGACCCCGGTCAGGCGCCCGTGACGCGGCGCGGCAGTCCGAGCGGGTTGGCCTCGCGCAGCTCCGCCGGAAGGAGGGCGTCCGGCACCGACTGGTACGCCACCGGGCGCAGCCACCGCTCGATCGCGGTCCCGCCGACCGAAGTGGAGTGCGAGGTGGCCGCCGGGTACGGGCCGCCGTGGTGCTGGGCCGGGGCCACCGCGACCCCGGTCGGCCAGCCGTTGACCACGATCCGGCCGGCCAGCCCGGTGACCTGCGCGATCAGTTCGGCGGCGGGCCCCGGAGCCCCCTCCGTCTCGGCCGACGAGAGCTGGAGGGTGGCGCTCAGGTTCCCGGGGAGGCGCCCGAGCACCGCGGCGGCCTCGGCCCGGGAGGCGTACCGGGCGACCACGGTCACCGGGCCGAAGCACTCCTCCAGCAGGAGCGCGTGCGCGCTGCTTCCGACGAGGCTGCCGGCGGGCACGGTCAGGTATCCCGCGCCGACGGTGTGCTCCCCGCCGGAGCCCGGGGTGACGGGCGCCCCGACACCGGGCAGCGCGGCCCGCTCCCGTACGCCGGCGACGAAGTTCTCCCGCATCCGGTGGTCCAGCAGCACCCCCGGCTCGGTCTCGCCGAGCGCCTTCGTGAGCGCCTCGGCGAGGCGGTCGCCGTCCGGCCCCTCGGGGACGAGGACCAGGCCGGGCTTCACGCAGAACTGGCCGACCCCGAGGGTGACCGCGCCCGCGAGTCCGGCGCCGATCTCCTCGGCGCGCTCCGCGGCCGCGGCGGGCGTGACCACGACGGGGTTGAGGGAGCCGAGCTCGCCGTGGAAGGGGATGGGCACGGGCCGCGCGGCGGCCGCGTCGAACAGGGCCCGCCCGCCACGGATGGAACCGGTGAACCCGGCGGCGGCCACCAGCGGGTGCCGGATCAGCTCCAGACCGGCGTCGAACCCGTGGACCACAGACACCACGTCGGCGGGCAGCCCGGCGGAGACCGCCGCGCGGCGCAGCAGCGAGGCGCACAGTTCGGAGGTGGCCGGGTGGTCCGGGTGGACCTTGACCACCACGGGGCAGCCCGCGGCCAGCGCGCTCGCGGTGTCCCCGCCGGGAACGGAGAAGGCGAGCGGGAAGTTGGAGGCGGCATAGACGGCGACCACGCCCAGCGGGACCTTGTAACGGCGCAGTTCGGGGCGCGGAGGGCTGAGGGAGGGGTCGGCGCGGTCGATCCGGACGTCGAGGTAGGACCCCTCGTCCACGGCGTCGGCGAAGGCGCGCAGCTGGCCGGTGGTGCGGGCCAGCTCGCCGGTGAGCCGGCCCGGACCGAGTGCGGTCTCGGCGTCGGCGGCCTCGATGACGTGGGCGGCGGCCTCGTCGAGGAGACCGGCGGCGGCGCGCAGGAAGGCGGCGCGGGCGGCGGCGTCGGCGAGGGCGCCGCGGGAGGCGTGGGCCGCGCGCACGGCCTCGTCCACCTCACGGGGTGTGGCTTCCACCGCAACCTGCTCGCGCTGCTTCCCGGTGCGGGGGTCCACACTCCAGACTGGTGTCGTTGTCATGGCCCACTGCCTCCTGGAACGTTCAGTATTCTGAACGCCGTTCCGGTGGATGAATGATCACATCTGCTGCGGACTCTATTTCCGCGTCCTCCGCGTGACAAGGGGCGCCCTGAGGGGAAGCAGGCGTATGACGACGACCGAGTCGGGGAGCGCGGTACAGGGAGCACGGGGCGCGGTACGGGCCGTACCGGAGGCGGCGGAACTCCCGGCGGTACCGGCAGGGCCGGCGGCGCCGGTCAAGTCGGCGGTGCGGACGGTGCTGCTGCTGGAGCACTTCGCGGCGCGGCCCGGGCTGCACAGCCTGGCCGACATCCAGAACGACCTCTCCCTGCCCAAGTCCAGCCTGTACATGCTGCTGCGCACGCTCGTGAACCTCGGATGGGTGGAGACCGACGCCACGGGCACCCGGTACGGCATCGGCGTACGGGCCCTGCTCGTCGGCAGCTCCTACATCGACGGCGACGAGGTGGTGGCGGCGGCCCGGCCGACTCTGGACCGGCTGTCCGACGACACGACGGAGACCATCCACCTGGCCCGGATGGACGGCACGAGCGTGGTGTACCTGGCCACCCGGCAGTCCCAGCACTACCTGCGGCCCTTCACCCGGGTCGGACGGCGGCTGCCCGTGCACTCGACCGCGCTGGGCAAGGCGCTGCTGGCCACGCACACGGACGAAGAGGTACGACGACTGCTGCCGAGGCGGCTGGAGGCGGTCACCGAGCACACCATCACCGACCGGGAGCAGCTCGTGGAGGAGCTGGCGCTGGTGAGGGAGCAGGGGTACGCGGTGGACCGGGAGGAGAACACGCTGGGGCTGCGCTGCTTCGGCGTGGCCGTGCCGTACCGGACGCCGGCGCGGGACGCGGTGAGCTGCTCGGTGCCGGTGGCCCGGCTGACGCCGGGGCACGAGCAGGGCATCAAGGCGGCGCTGTTCGAGGCGCGGGACCGGCTGTCGGTGGTGACGCGACGGATGTGAGGTGTCGGCGGGGGCGGCTCGGTGAGGGGCTGCGGGGGCCGGCGGAGCCCGTGGTTCCTCCCCCGCGCGGGGGAGGCGGTTCCCCATCACGGGGGAGGTGGCGGGGCGGCGCGCGCGGGACCGTTGGGTCATGACCACACGAACCGTTCACCCGTCGTACGCATCGCGGCCGCAGGCCCCCCGACCGGGGGCGGGGCGGCGGACCCTGCGGGCGGTGGCCGTGACCGCCACCCTTCCGTACCTGACGCTCAAGGCCGCCTGGCTGGCGGGGAGCCGGACGGGGATACCGGACGGCAGCGTGCTGACCGAGCCCGGGACGTTCCTCGTCCTGGCGAACTCCGTCACGCTGCTCATGGACGCCTGCGTGATCGTGCTCGTGCTGCTCCTCACCCAGCCCTGGGGCATGCGGGTGCCGTCCTGGCTGCTCACCGTCCCGGCGTACGCGGCCTCCGGACTGCTGACCCCGATCCTCCTCGGGTTCCCGGGCCAACTGCTCATACGGGCCGCCGGGTTCGGGGCGGATCCGTCCGGGAGCGCGCAGCGCGAGCCCTTCCTGGACCCCTGGGTCTTCAACGTCGTCTACGGGGGGTTCATCGTCCAGGGGCTCGCCCTGGCGGGGCTGTTCGTGCCGTACGCCCGGGAGCGCTGGGGCTGGGGCCGGAGCCGGATCGCCGACCGGCCGGGTGATGGCGCGGAGCGGGCGACGGCGTCCACGCGGCCCGCGGAGTCCGTGCGGGTGACGGCGTCCACGCGGGTGGTGGCGACGGCCGCGGCGCTGGGGAGCGCGGGGGTGGCCGCGGCGTACTTCACCTGGGCCTTCGGGGGTACGGCCGGGATGGGCGCGGAGCGGGCGGCGTCGTGGTCCGCCGAGGCGGGCGTGGTCTCCGCGGTCCACGCGGTGTGCGCACTGGCCGCCGGTGCGGGGGCGCTGCTGCTGGCCTCGGACCGGGGGCGCCGGGCCTGGTGGCCGATGGCCCTGGCCTGGGTCGGCTCGGGGGCCGCGCTCGGCTGGGGCCTGTGGCCGCTGATCGCCTCGCTGGGCCCGCAGCTGGACGGGGGCGAAGCCCCTTCCGGCGCCTCGCAGTTGATCTACGCTGGTCAGATGGCCACTGGAGCGCTCGCCGCCGTCGTCCTCACCCGGTTCCTGACCCGCCGCAGCGAGGGGTGATGCGCGGGTACGGCCCGGGGCGGCTGTTCGGGCCGTGGGTCCGGCTGCGCTGGGTCCACCTCATTCTCGGCGGGGCCCTGTTGATGCCGTACTTCCTCCTCACCCAGGTGGGGGTCGGCATGGCGGCGGGCGGGGTCAACGCGCTCTCCTCCATGCCGCTGGTCCTCGCCTCCTACGCGGCGGCCCTGCCCCTGGCCGCGGCCACCGGGGTGTTCGGGCTGGTCCGGCCGATGTCCGTGGCCGCCGTCCGGGCCATGTGCGGGGTACCGGGGGAGCGGCTGGCCGAGGGCCCGGCGCGGTCCTGGGCCGCCCGGGGGCGGGCCTCGGCCTGGTGGACCCTGCACCTGGGGGTCGGCGCCGCGCTCAGCGGGATGACCCTCGCGGTGCCGCCCGCGGCGGTGGCGCTGATCGCGCTGCCGTTCGTGAGCGGGCTGCGGGGCATCCCGCGGGAACTGGGCTGGGGCGGTGTGGCGGCCGACCCGTACGTGGCGCCCCTGCTCGGAGCGGCCCTGCTGGCCGCGCTCGTCCTGTGCGCCGTCGGGGCCGGGGCGCTGTTGGCCCGGATGGCGCCCGTACTGCTCGGGCCGACGGCCGCGGACCGGCTGGCCGCGGCCGAGGAGCGGGCCGCCGACCTCGCCGTGCGCAACCGGCTGGCCCGGGAGCTGCACGACGCGGTGGGGCACGCGCTGAGCGCCGTCACCCTCCAGGCGGTCGCCGCCCGGCGGGTGCTCGACACCGACCCCGGGTTCGTACGGGAGGCGCTCGCCGCCATCGAGGACACGACGCGGCGCACGGTGGGCGAACTGGACGCCGTACTGGGCCTGCTGCGGGACGGCGACCCGGCCCGGACGGACGCCGCGCCCTCGCCGACCCTCGCCGCCGACCTCGACGGGCTGCTGGCCCGCACCCGGGCCGCCGGCACCACCGTCACCGCCCACCAGGACCCCGGGCCGGCGGGGGACTGGTCCGGGCTCCCGGCGATCGCCTCCCGCGAGGCGTACCGGATCGTCCAGGAGGGCCTCAGCAACGCCCTGCGCCACGGCGCGGGCCCCGTGGACCTGCGGGTCCGCCTCCGGCGCGGCGGCCCGTCCGGCCACGGCGCGCATCCCGACCTGGAGATCACCATGACGAACCCGCCCGCTGCCGCCGACGGTCCGGAGCCCCGTACCACCGGGGGCCGCGGCCTGCGCGGCGCCGCCGAACGGGCCGCCCTGCTCGGCGGCCGCGTCGAGGCCGGCCCGTACGAAGGAGGGTGGCGACTGCGCGCCGTCCTCCCGCTCGCCGGACCCACCCGATGACCCCCGCCCGCCCGGACAGCGGACCCGTGGCCCCCGTGCCCGGGCAGGCGGCGTCCTCGTCCCCGGGGTCGGCGGCCGGGCAGGCCGGCGCTCCCGACACACCCGCCGGTGCCGGGAGGCCCGCGGCGGCGGCCGGGCGGCGGGCGCTGCGGATCGTGCTCTGCGACGACGAGCGGATGGTCCGCACCGCGCTGCGGGTCATCCTCGAGGCCGAACCGGACCTGGAGGTCGTCGGCGAGGCCGCCACCGGGTCCGAGGCCGTCTCCCTGGTCCGCTCCCTGGCACCCGACGTGGTGCTGATGGACGTCCGGATGCCCGAGATCGACGGCATCCGGGCCACCGAGCAGATCCTCGCCACCATGTCCGAGCCGCCCCGGGTGGTGGTCGTCACCACCTTCGAGAACGACGCCCACGTCTACGACGCGCTGCGCGCGGGCGCCGCCGGGTTCCTCCTGAAGCGGGCCGACCCGGACGAGCTGATCGGCGCGGTCCGGCTCGTCGCCCGCAGCGACTCGCTGCTCTTCCCGTCCGCGGTCCGCTCCCTCGCCGCCGCCCACACGGCCGGCGCCCCGGCCACGGCCGCCGCACCGTGGGAGGCCCGGCTCACCGACCGGGAGGCCGACGTCCTGCGCCTCATCGCCACCGGCCTGTCCAACCACGAGATGAGCGAGCGCCTGGGCGTCGGACCGCAGACGGTGAAGACCCACGTGGCGGCCGTCCTCGCCAAGACCGGCTCCCGCGACCGGACCCAGGCGGTGATCGCCGCCTACGAGGGCGGCTTCATGAGGAAGGGCTGAGAACTCCGCCACAATCGGGGCAGAGCGGAACGACCGGGGCCGCCGGGGCGTCCTTCCGGGGGATGAACAAGACGATCAGGCGTGCGTCGGTCTTCTGTCTGCTTCTGGTGCTGGCCCTGCTGGTCCGTGTCACCTGGGTGCAGGCATACCAAGGCCAGGCCCTCGCAGACGACAAGAACAACCGCCGGAACCTCATCGGGCAGTACGAGAACCCGCTGGGCAACATCATCGTGGGCGGGGAGGCGGTCACGGGCTCGACGAAGACGGGCGGCAAGGACTTCGGGTACAAGCGCACGTACACCGACGGCCCGCTCTACGCGCCCGTCACCGGGTACAGCTCCCAGGCCTTCGGGACGAGCATGCTGGAGGGCGTCTACAAGAACGTCCTCAACGGCTCCGACAGCCGGCTGAAGACCATGATGGACATGCTGACCAACAAGCGGGCCGCCCCGGGCGACGTGCTGACGACCATCGACAAGGACGTCCAGAAGGCCGGCTTCGACGCCCTCCAGGGCAAGCAGGGCGCCGCCGTGGCCATCGATCCCGCGACGGGTCAGATCCTCGGCATCGTCAACAATCCCTCCTTCGACCCGGGCCGGATCGCCGGCGCGAACGACAAGGAGGCCTGGGAGGAGCTGTCCGCCGACAAGGGCAAGGCGCTGGAGAACGTGGCCCTGCGCAAACCGCAGGCGCCCGGCTCCACCTTCAAGCTCGTCACCCTCGCGGCGGCGATCGAGAACGGCCTGGTCAGCGACATCGACACGCCGACCGGCATCAAGGCCCCGTACACGATCCCCGGCACCCGCACCGATCTGCGCAGCGAGGCCCCGGCGGAGATGTGCAACAACGTCTCGGCGCGCGTCGCCCTCAGGCTGTCCTGCAACAACGTCTTCGCCGAGCTGGCGCACCGGCTCGGCCAGGACAAGATGCGGGCCATGGCCGAGAAGCTCGGTTTCAACACGCAGATCGACACCCCGGTCCGCACCAACCCGCCGAGCTCGTACCCCAAGGCGAAGATGTCCGTCGACCAGGTCGCGCAGACGGGTATCGGCCAGCTCGACGTCCAGGCCACCCCGCTCCAGATGGCCATGGTCACGGCCGCCGTCGAGAACGGCGGCAAGCTCGTCGCGCCGCACATGGTCTCCCAGGTCACCGACGCCAACGGCAACGTCCTGGAGAGCTTCAAGGACCCGAAGTCCGAGCAGGTCATGAAGGCCAGGACCGCCTCGATGCTGCGGGACGCGATGAAGACGGTGGTCAGCGAGGGCGGCGGCAAGCCCGCCCAGGTGAGCGGCGCCGAGGTGGGCGGCAAGACGGGCACCGCCCAGCGCGGCGTCAACAACAGCCTCCCGCCGCTGGCCTGGTTCACCTCCTACGGCAAGCTGAACGGCAAGCAGATCGCCGTCGCGGTCGTGATCGAGAACTCGGACACCGACCGCTCCGAGATCGGCGGCGGCAAGCTCGCAGCCCCGATCGCGCAGAAGATGATGGAGGCGTGGCTGAAGAAGTAGCCACGCGGACCGCCCGGCCGGCGCGCCGGGAACCTTCGCGGTTCCCGGCGCGTCCGTCATTCCATGATCAGGACCGCGCAGCCCGCCGACCTCGACGCCATAGCCGCCCTCCACACCCGGGCGCGGGCCACCTACTACCAGGGCCGCCTGCCCGAGGAGGCCTACGGCGGCGCGGCCGAGCTCGCGCGGACCCGTGAGGGCTGGTCCCGCGCCGTAGCCCGGTCCGCAGCCGACGGCAGCGTGCTCTGCGCCGAGCGGGACGGGCGCATCACCGGCGTCGCCGCCTTCCGCACCGCGGACGGCGAGACCACCCTCACCCAGCTCCACGTCGACCCGGACCACTGGCGCCGGGGCACCGGAACCGCCCTGCACGCGGCCTGCCTCGACGCCTGGCGCCGGGCCGGGGCGCACAGGGTCCGGCTGGAGGTCTACGAACACAACCTGCGCGCCCGGGCCTTCTACGCCCGCCGGGGCTGGCTCCCGGAACCGGAGTCCGCCGCCTCCGGCTCCCACCGCGTCCTGTGGCTCGCGGTGACGTCGCCGACCGGGGAATGAGCCGCCCCCCCCCAGGTCGTTGAAGGGGGAACTGTTTCATCCCGCTCGGAACCCGGAGAGAAGAAGGATCATGCGCGTCGAGATCTGGAGCGACATCGCCTGCCCCTGGTGCTACATCGGCAAGGCCCGTTTCACCAAGGGGCTGGCCAGGTTCGCGCACCGCGACGAGGTGGAGGTCGTCTTCCGGTCCTTCGAGCTCGACCCCAACGGCCCCAAGGGCGTCACCGCCCCCGTCGTGGAGATGCTCGCCCAGAAGTACGGCCGCACCCTCGAAGAGGCGCGCGGCATGGAGGAGCACGTCGCGCAGAGCGCCCGCGCGGAGGGGCTGACGTACCGCACCGAGGGCCGCGACCACGGCAACACCTTCGACATCCACCGCCTCTTGCACCTGGCCGCTGCCCGCGGCCGCCAGGAGGAGCTGCTCGACCTGGCCTACCGCGCCAACTTCGCCGAGGAGCGCTCCGTCTTCGACACCGGGGTACTGCTCGCGCTCGCCGTCGAGGCCGGACTCGACGGGGCCGAGGCCCGCGCCGTCCTCGCCGACGACTCCGCCTACGCCGAGGAGGTCCGCACCGACGAGCGCGAGGCCACCGAGCTGGGCGCGAACGCCGTGCCGTTCTTCGTCCTCGACCGCCGTTACGGGATCTCCGGCGGACAGCCGGCCGAGGTGTTCACCCGCGCCCTGGAGCAGGCCTGGGCGGGGCGCGAGGTGGAGGAACCGGCTCCCGCCGAGGGGGCGTGCGAGCCCGACGGGGCGTGCGCGGTCCCGCAGTCCTGACCTCTTGGCCGGCAGCCCTGCCCCCCCCCCCGCGGCCCCGATGCGGCCCCGACCACCCCGCATAAGGATCGCTTTGGGTCAACCCGGGAAACTCGGCCATGGACTTTGGGTCGGTCCTGGGTCAGAGTGGAAGGCATGGATCTTCCCCTCGCCGAGACGGCCCGCGCCGAGTTCGCCCCGTCCACCGTCTACCTCAACACCGCCACCTGCGGCGTGCTGCCGCGCGCGGCCGTCGCCGCGGTACGGGAGCTGTCCGAGGCGGCGGGGGCCGCAGTCCCCGCCGGCTTCGGCGACTTCGACCGGGTGAACCGGGTCCGCGCCGCCTTCGCCCGCCTGGTCGGGGTCGGCGCCGACCGCGTGGCCGTCGGCTCGGCCGTCTCCACGCACGTCGGCCTCGTCGCCGCCTCCCTGCCGTCCGGCTCCGAAGTCCTCTGCCCCGAGGGCGAGTTCGCCTCCGTCATCAACCCCTTCGTGGTGCGCGGGGACCTCAAGGTCCGCTTCGCCCCGCTGGAATCCCTCGCCGAAGCCGTCGACGCCGGCACGGCGCTGGTGTCGCTGAGCGCCGTGCAGTCCGCCGACGGGCGGACGGCGGACCTGGCCGCGGTGCGCGCGGCGACGGCCGCGCACGGGGCCCGGATGCTGGTGGACGCGACACAGGCGGCGGGCTGGCTGCCCTTCGACGCCTCGCCGTACGAGTACACGGTCACCGCCGGGTACAAGTGGCTGCTCGGCGCCCGCGGAGCCTCCTACCTGACCGTCTCGGAGGACGCCGAGCGCACCCTGACCCCGCTGCACGCCGGCTGGGTCGCGGCCGAGTCCATGTGGGAGGCCACGTATGGGCCGATGCCGGAACTCGCGCACGGGGCGCGGAAGTTCGACGAGTCCCCGGCCTTCCTCGCCTACCACGCGGCCGAGCCCTCGCTGGCGCTGCTGGAGGGCGTCGGCATCGAGGCGGTGCACGCCCACGACACCGCCCTGGCCGCCCGCTACCGGGCCGGGCTCGCCCGGCTGGGCCACGAACCGGTGCCCGGCGACGCCGCCATCGTCTCCGTCCCGGGCCTCGCAGACCGCCTGCCCGCCCTCCAGGCGGCCGGCATCGCCACCGCCGCCCGCGCGGGCGCCCTGCGGGCCTCGTTCCACCTCTACACCACCGAGGCGGACGTGGACCGGCTGCTGGACGCCCTGTCCTGACGGCCCGTCCCGGGCCCCGCGCCGTGGAGCCGGCGCGGGGCCGCGGCCGCCGTCCGAGCCGGCACCGACCCCGCGGGGTCAGCGCAGGGCCGCCTCCCACGCCGCGTCCGCCGCGTCGAGCGCCGGACCCGGCTCGACGTCCAGAGCCGCCCCGAGGGCGGCCAGCGCGCTCCGTACCACCGGCAGCGAGGCCGCCCGGCCGTAGTGGTTGACCCGGACCATCTCCTTCGCCAGCGCGCCGCCGCCGGCCGCGAGCGGGGCCGCCGGATCGGCCGCCAGGGCCGCGCCCGCGACCAGCGAGGCGTCCGGGACCCGCAGGGTGGTGGCCACCGGGGCCGCCTCCGCCGCCCGGCCCACGAACGGGGGGAGGCCCAGGGCCGCCGCGCCCACCCGGGTCGCCGCGGCCGCGGCCGCGTGGCGGGCCTCCACCACGGGGAGACCCTCGGCGGCGATCCGGTCCAGGCAGGCCTCCAGGGCCAGCATCTCCAGCTGCGCCGGCGCGTGGAGCAGCGCCGTGCGCCCGCCGTCGATCCAGCGCTCCTTCCAGTCCAGGAGGGAGAGGTACGAGCGGCGCGGCGCCGCCGGGTTCTCCGCGAAGCGGGCCCAGGCGCGCTCCGACACCGACACCGCCGAGACCCCCGCCGGGCCGCCCATCGCCTTCTGCGCGCCGATCACGCACAGGTCGACGCCCCACGCGTCCGGGAGCAGCGGTTCGGCGCCCACCGACGCCACCGCGTCGAGCATGAACAGCGCGCCGTGGGCCCGTACGGCCTCGCCGATCTCCGCGACCGGGTTGGTGTTGCCGGTGGCCGCCTCGGCGTGGACCAGCGAGACGAAGTCGATCTCCGGGCGCTCGGCGAGCGCCGCCGCCACCTGCCCGGCCGTCACCGCGGTGTCGAAGGGCACCTCCAGGTCCACCACCGTGGCCCCGCAGTCGCGCAGCCAGTTGCCGAAGGTGGTCCCGTACGGGCCGGTGACGAGGTTCAGCGCCGTAGAACCGGGCCGCGCTGCCGACCGGATGCACCCCTCCAGGGGCAGCAGCGCCTCGCCCTGGGTGATCACCACGTCCTGCCGGGTGGAGAGGAGCTCGGCGACTCGCCGCTCGATCGACGCGAAGCGCTCCGCGGTCAACGGCGGGAAGTCCAGGAGGGGGTGGGTCACGGCGGCGCTCTCTTCGTCCGGGCTCGTCCGGGGTCGTCCGGACGTACCGGGAGAGCGTACCGAGCACGCACGTACAGTGCCGGCATGACCGATGCCGATGTGACCGACACCGATGCCGACGTCCCGCGGGACGGCGCGGTGTTGCATGTGAAGGGGCGGGTGCTCGTCGGCCCCGACGACGTCCGCGACGAGCTCTGGGTGGTCGGCGGGCGGATCGCCTGGGAACGCCCGCACACCGCCCGCGAGATCACCACGGTGACCGGCTGGGCCCTGCCGGGCCTGGTCGACGCGCACTGCCACGTCGGGCTGGACTCCCACGGCCCGGTCGACGCCGGGACGGCGGAGCGTCAGGCCCGCGCCGACCGGGATGCGGGCACCCTGCTGATCCGCGACGCGGGATCGCCCTCGGACACCCGCTGGATCGACGGCCGCGACGACCTCCCGAAGATCATCAGGGCGGGTCGCCACATCGCGCGGACCCGCCGCTACATCCGCAACTACGCGCACGAGATCGAGCCGGCCGACCTCGTCGAGTACGTCGGCCGGGAGGCGCTGCGGGGCGACGGCTGGGTGAAGCTGGTGGGGGACTGGATCGACCGCGAGGCGGGCGACCTGACGGCCTGCTGGCCGCGCGCGGAGGTCGAGGCGGCCATCGCCGAGGCGCACCGGCTCGGCGCCCGCGTCACCGCGCACTGCTTCGCGGAGGACTCGCTGCGGGACCTGGTCGAGGCGGGCATCGACTGCGTCGAGCACGCCACCGGGCTCACCGAGGACACCGTCCCGCTGTTCGCGGAGCGCGGCGTCGCGATCGTCCCGACCCTGGTGAACATCGCGACGTTTCCGAGGATGGCGGCGGGCGGCGAGGCCAAGTTCCCGCGCTGGTCGGCGCACATGCGACGGCTGCACGAGCGCCGGTACGACACCGTCCGGGCGGCCTACGACGCGGGGGTCCCGGTGTACGTCGGCACGGACGCGGGCGGTTCGCTGCCGCACGGGCTGGTCGCGGCGGAGGTCTCCGAGCTGGTGAAGGCCGGCATCCCGCCGCTGGAGGCGCTCTCGGCGACCACCTGGGCGGCCCGTGCGTGGCTCGGGCGGCCCGGTCTGGCCGAGGGGGCGCCGGCGGACCTCGTGGTGTACGCCGAGGACCCGCGGGCCGACGTGCGCGCGCTCGCGCGGCCGCTGCGGGTCGTGGTGAACGGCACGGTCCGCGCCTGAGGCCGGCGCCGGGCCCGGGGGCGGGGCAGGGCCCGGGCGCCGACCCCGGGTTCCGGGTTCCGGCCCGGGCGCCGAGGCCGGCGACGCCGCGTTGACGGGGCGTGACATCGGGGGCCCCGGCGTCGTTGTGCACGCCCGCGCGGCTCCCCAGGTCCGGGACACCTGCGAGAGGAGCGCACTCGCGTTCCTCGTGAGGCGCGGAAAATCGAATGTATGCGTGGAAACCACCCATTGGGGTGAACTGACGTCAGGTTGTCGCCCGTTCACCCACAGTGCGTAAAGATTTCGAGGGTCGAAGCCGTCGGCGCGTGCGATGTCCCCATTGGCGCCGCCACGGCACCCATCTCCCCGGGGGTTCCACCACCTTGAACAGCAACACCTTCCGCATGCCCGCGGTCGCCCTGCTCGCCACGGGCGCGGTCGCCCTGCTCACCGCTCCCCCCGCCTTCGCCACGGGAGGAGGCGGCGCGGGGTCCGGGGGAGTGGGCAAGGCCGGAGCCGTCGTCCTGCGGGCCGGCCTGGACGTGGGCCTGCTCGACAAGACCGTTGACATCCCCCTCAAGACCACGCTCAACGAGGTGACCGCACCGGCCGCCCCGGCACAGAAGACGGCGCTGACCGTCACCCTGGACGGCGTCGAGGGAGGCGCCCCGGTCAGCGTGCTCCGCGCCGACGTGGCCACGTCCAAGGCGACCGCGGACAAGAACAGGGCCGAGGCCGAGGTGAACCTCGCCAAGGCCCGGGTGCACGTGCCGGGACTGCCGGCCCTCTCGCTCGTCGAGGTGGAGCAGGTCACCTCCAAGGCCGTCTGCGAGGCCGGCAAGAAGCCCGTGGCGAGCGCGAACGTCCTCGGCAAGGTCACCGCGCTCGGCAAGAAGGTCACCCTGTCGGCCGGCGGGCCGACCAAGGTCGAGGTCCCGGGCGTGGGCCTGGTCAGCCTGGAGCTGTCCGGCACCGAGACCACCTCCGACACGGCGGCCGCGTCGGCGCTGCGGCTCAGGGTCTCCGTGAACCCGCTGAACCTGAACGTGGCGGAGGTCCAGGGCGAGATCGTGCTCGCCGAGGCGCACTGCGCGTCCCCGCCGGCGCCCGCCCCGATCCCGCCGAAGCCGGAGGGGAAGCCCGACGTGAAGCCGCAGGCGGTCACGGACACCCGGACCGGAACCGTCACGCCCGTCACCACCGACGCCAACCTGGCCGAGACGGGCGGCGGTTCGATGGCCCCGTACGTCGCGGGCGCCGCCCTGGTCCTGCTCGGGATCGGCGGGGGCGCCCTGCTCCTGACCCGGCGGGGCAGGACCTCGTGACCCCCGCCGTCCGCTAGCGGCGCCGTCCCGAGGAGCACCCGGAGGGGAGTGCTCAACGGGACGCGCACCCCGCGGAGACGGAGACGGGCGGAGGGCCCCCGGCGGGGGCGGGGCGGGCAGGAGGCAGGGGCACGATCGACCGCGGGTGGGGGCTCAGCGGGTGGCGTGTTCCAGCCCCTGTGCCGCCGCACCGCGCGACAGCACGGCCTCCGTGACCTGCCGGTCGATCCGCGCGTACTCGGCGCGCTTGGCCGCCCCGAGCCCGGTGTCGGCCGCCGCGCAGGACGCGCAGACGACGCGGAACGGCGGCCCCATGTCCGAGAACTGCGTCAGGTACTCGGCCTTGACCACCTCCCAGCGACCCGGGAGGTCCGCCGCCGGGGCGAAGGTGAACCGGGGCACCGATGACTGGTTGCCGCGCAGCTTGTCCGCCGGCACGAAGCTGGCGACCTGGTCGCCCATCCCGAAGACCACCCAGGTGCCGTTGATCTTCTCGTAGGGCTGCGGCACGTGGTTGTGGGTGCCCAGGACCAGATCGAGGTCGGGGAGGCCGTCGGCGCCGCGGGAGGCGGTCAGCGCCTGCGCCAGCTCGCGCTGCTGCTCGTCGGGGGCCGTCTGCCACTCGGTGCCCCAGTGGACGCTCAGCACCACCACGTTCGCGCCCCCGGCCCGGGCGGCGCGGGCGTCGGCGACGATCCGGTCCCGGTCGACGAGGTTCACCGCCCACGGCTTGTCCGGGGGGAGGGGGATACCGTTCGTGCCGTACGTGTACGACAGCTGCGCCACCTTCGCGCCGCCGGCCGACATCACGGCCGGCGCGACGGCCTCCTGCGCGCTGCGGGCCGAGCCGACGTGCGGGACACCGGCGCGGTCGAGGTGCTCCAGGGTGCGGGCGAGGCCCTCGAAGCCGTCGTCCAGGGTGTGGTTCGACGCCGTGGAACAGCTGTCGTAGCCCGCGTCCTTGAGGGCATCGGCCAGTTGGTGCGGGGCCTTGAAGAGCGGGTAGCCCGTGTACGGTCCGCCGGGCCGCCCGTACGGTATCTCGTGGTGGCATATCGCCAGGTCGGCAGCGGAGACGAGGGGTTTGACCCCGGCGAGGATCGGGCGGAAGTCGTACCCGCCGGCTGTGCCCGCGTCGTCGGCCGCCCGCTGGATGATCGACGGGTACGGGATGATGTCGCCGGTCGCCACCAGGGTGAACGGCCGCCCGGCCGGGGCGTCCGCCGCCCGCGGGGACGGTGTCGCCGACGCGGCCCCGCCCCGGCCCGCCCCCTCCTGGAGCCGCTGCGGCGCGGCGGGCGCACCACCGCGGTCCAGCAGCCGGGGCGCGGCGTAGACGCCGCCGCCCACCACGGCCAGCGCGGCCAGTGCCGCGCAGATCCTGACGGATGCCTTCATGTCCGACCCCCCGGTGCGTACGTCCGCTGCGGGGCCCGTCGCCGCCCCCGGCGCCCCGCCGCCAGCGTACGTCGCCCGTACGGAGACCGCAGGCGCGCGGCGGGGGCGGGAGACCCGGCCCCCGGGGTCAGCGGCCGCCGGTGAGGGCCAGCGCGTGGTCCAGGGCCTGGAGCAGCCGGCCCGTCGTCACCCGGTCGCGGACCGCGAGCCGCAGCCAGGAGCGGTCCAGCCCGGGGAAGGTGTCCCCGCGCCGGACCGCGAACCCGAGGGCGCGCAGCCGGAGGCGGACCTCCGCGGCTCCGTCCACCCGGATCAGGACGAACGGACCCTCCGCCACTCCCGTGACGGTGATCTCCTCGAACTCCGCGAGCCCGGCCAGCAGGTGCGCCCGGTCCACCGCGACCTGCCGCGCCGCCTCCTCCGCCTCGGCCAGCGCCGCCGGGGCCACGCAGGCCTCGGCGGCCACCAGCGCCGGGGTCGACACCGGCCACAGCGGCTGTGCGGCCGCCAGCTTCGCGATCACCCCGGGCTCGGCCAGGACGTAACCGATCCGCAGCCCGGCCAGCCCCCAGGTCTTCGTCAGGCTCCGCAGCACCACCAGGCCCGGCAGGTCCATCCGGCCGGCCAGGGCCTCCCGCTCGCCCGGGACCGCGTCCATGAACGCCTCGTCCACCACCAGCAGGCGGCCCGGCCGGGCCAGCGCGGCCAGGGTGTCCGCCGGGTGCAGCACGGAGGTCGGGTTGGTGGGGTTGCCGACCACCACCAGGTCCGCGTCCTCGGGCACCGCCGCCGGGTCCAGGCGGAACCCGTCCTCCGCCCGCAGCACGACCCGCTCGACCCGGTGGCCCGCGTCCCGCAGGGCCGACTCCGGCTCGGTGAACTGCGGATGCACCACCACCGGCCGCACGGCGTCCAGGGCCCGTGCGATCAGCACGAACGCCTCCGCCGCCCCGGCCGTCAACAGCACCCGCTCGACCGGCAGCCCGTGCCGGTCCGCGACGGCCGCGCGGGCCGCCCGGCCGTCGGGGTACGCCGCGAGATCCCCGAGCGACGCCGCGATCCGCCGCGTGAGCCACTCCGGGGGAGTGTGCGCCCGTACGTTGACCGCGAGGTCCACCAGCGCGGCGTCCGCGTCCAGCACCTCCGCGTCGCCGTGGTGGCGCAGGTCGTGCCCCTGCGCCGTGGCCACCGCACAGGTCGCCGCCACCGACCGGCGCTTGGGCACGAGGAGTTCCCCGCCCGCCGCCAGCGCCGCGGCCTCCGCCACCGAGGGGGTTCCGGCGGCCGCGCGCGCCGCCTCCGAGGGGTGCGGCACCGCGACCTGGGCCAGTACCGCGGCGGGGTAGCTGAGGAGTGGCACGCCGAAACGTTTCGCCGCGCCGGTGATCCCCTCCTCGTCCGCCTTCGACTCCACCGTGGCCAGCGCCGTCACCGCCCCGGCGGCCAGCCCGGCCCCCCGCAGCGTCTCCTCGACCAGCGCGCAGACCTCCGCGACGGAGACCCCCGCGCGTCCGCCGACCCCGACCACCAACCGCGTCGCGTACTCACCCACCGGGAAGCCTCCCTCCGTCGTCACCGTCACCCGGGCACCACCCGAAACCGTCACCCGCGCACCACCCGAACCTCGCCCGCCGCCGTCCGTTCGTCAACCGGCCGCCCCCCGGCACCCGGGCGCGGACGTGCGCGCGGGGCGGGGAGTCGGTATCCAGGGGGGCATGGCCGTGATCGTCGCGTTGGGCGCGTTCCTGATGACCCTGGCGGGCGGATGGACGGCACAACGCGTCACCGACCGCCGCCACCTCGTGCTGGGCCTGGCCGGCGGGCTGATGCTCGGCGTCGTCGGCCTGGACCTGCTCCCGGAGGCCCTGCACGCGGCGGGCGACGAGCTCTTCGGCGTCCCGCTCGCCCTGCTGCTCTTCGTGGCCGGCTTCCTCGTCGCGCACGTCGTGGAACGCCTGCTGGCCGTACGCCGGGCCTCGCACGGCGCCGAGGACGGGGCCCGCGCCCCCGAGGTGGGGCTCACCGCGGCCTCCGCGATGGTCGGCCACAGCCTCGCCGACGGGGTCGCGCTGGGCGCGGCCTTCCAGGTCGGCGGGGGCATGGGCGCCGCCGTGGCACTGGCCGTCATCACCCACGACTTCGCCGACGGGTTCAACACGTACACGCTCACCAGCCTGTACGGGAACGACCGCCGCAAGGCGGTGATGATGCTCTTCGCCGACGCGCTGGCCCCGGTCGTGGGCGCGGCGTCCACTCTGCTGTTCACCCTTCCGGAGGAACCCCTCGGCGCGTACCTCGGCTTCTTCGGCGGGGTCCTGCTGTACCTGGCCGCCGCCGAGATCCTGCCCGAGGCGCACCACGAACACCCCGCCCTGTCCACGCTGATGTGCACGGTGGGCGGGGTGGCCGGGATCTGGCTGGTGGTCGGCCTCGCGGAGTGAGCTCACGGACGGCCCGCGGCCGCCCGCGCGAAGCGTCGGGCGACGGACGGCTCCGCCGCCCAGTGCGTGTGCAGGTAACTGGCGTGCACGCCCTGCTGTACGAAGCCCTCGACCCGGCGCTCCGGATGCGTGAACCCCCACGCGGGCGCCGCCCCGGCACCCGGTTCGATCACCGTCCGGTGGAACTCGTGCCCGCGCAGCCGGGTCCCGGCCGCCGCGAGCACGCTGTCGGACACCGCCACCGCCTCGCGGTAGCCCAGCGTGAGGCGCTCCGACATCCGCGCGTCGGCGTCGAGCACCCCGCACATGGGCTTCCCGTCCAGCGACCGCCCCAGGTACAGCAGCCCGGCGCACTCGGCGGCCACCGGGCCGCCCGCCGCGGCGAAGGCCGCCACCGACCGGCGCAGCGCCTCGTTGGCGGACAGTTCGGGCGCGTACACCTCGGGGAAGCCGCCGCCGATCACCAGCCCGCCGGTGCCCTCGGGGAGCTCCTCGTCCCGCAGCGGGTCGAAGGCGACGACCTCGGCGCCCGCCGCTGTGAGCAGCTCCGCGTGCTCGGCGTACGAGAACGTGAACGCCGGTCCGCCCGCGACGGCGACGACCGGCCGCCCGCCGGGGAGCCCGGAGACGCCGTCCGCCGGTCCGGCAGCGGTCGCCGGGCCGCCGCCCGCAGTCGCCAGGGCGGCCGACGGCGACCAGGGCTCGCAGTGCAGCGGCGGGGCCGTCCGGGCCAGGGCCATCAGGGCGTCCAGGTCACAGCCCCGGCGCACCTGCTCCGCCAGCGCCGCCACCGAGGCCAGGGCGTCCGCCCGCCGCTCGGCGACCGGGACCAGCCCCAGGTGCCGCGAGGGCGCGGCCACCTGCGGGGCCCGGCGCAGCACGCCGAGCACCGGCATCCCGGCCTCCTCCAGCGCCTCCCGCAGCATCACCTCGTGCCGGTCGGAGCCGACCTTGTTGAGGATCACGCCGCCCAGGCGCACCTGCGGGTCGAAGGAGGCGAAGCCGTGCACCAGCGCCGCGACCGACCGGGACTGCGAGGACGCGTCGACGACCAGCACCACCGGCGCCCGCAGCAGCTTCGCCACCTGCGCCGTGGACGCCAGCTCGCCCCGCCCGGCGGCCCCGTCGTAGAGCCCCATCACGCCCTCGACGACCGCGAGGTCGCACCCGGCGGCCCCGTGCGCGAACAGCGGCGCGACCAGGTCCGGCCCGCACATGAACGCGTCCAGGTTCCGCCCCGGCCGGCCGGTGGCCAGCGCGTGGTATCCGGGGTCGATGTAGTCGGGCCCGGCCTTGTGCGGGGACACGGCGAGGCCGCGCTCCGCGAAGGCCGCCATCAGGCCCGTGGTCACGGTGGTCTTGCCGCTCCCGGAGGACGGAGCGGCGACGACCAGCCGCGGTATGCCGGGCGACGTCACCACTCGATGCCCTTCTGGCCCTTCTGGCCGGCGTCCATCGGGTGCTTGACCTTGGTCATCTCGGTGACCAGGTCCGCGAACTCCACCAGCTTCGCGGGCGCGTTGCGCCCGGTGATGACCACGTGCTGGGTACCGGGTCGGTTGCGCAGCACCTCGATGACCTCGTCGACGTCGATCCAGCCCCAGTGCATCGGGTACGCGAACTCGTCGAGGACGTACAGCTTGTGCGTCTCGGCGGCCAGGTCGCGCTTGACCTGCTCCCAGCCCTCCCTGGCCGCCTGCTCGTTGTCGAGCTGGGCGTCGCGCTGCACCCAGGACCAGCCCTCGCCCATCTTGTGCCAGACGACGGAGCCGCCCTCGCCGGAGGCGCCGAGCACCTTGAGCGCGTTCTCCTCGCCGACCTTCCACTTCGCCGACTTGACGAACTGGAACACCCCGATCGGCCAGCCCTGGTTCCAGGCGCGCAGCGCCAGCCCGAAGGCCGCCGTCGACTTGCCCTTGCCGGGGCCGGTGTGGACGAAGACGAGCGGGCGGTTGCGGCGCTGGCGCGTCGTGAGTCCGTCGTCCGGAACGACGGACGGCTGTCCCTGTGGCATTACGCGGCCCTCCTGTTGCTGCTCTGCGGTGATGAGGTGGTGGTCACGGCGGTACGCACGTCCTTCACGAGGCCGGCCAGCGAGTCCGCCCGAAGCCCGTCCAGGGTCACGGCGGGTGCTGCGAGGTCCGCGGCCAGCACCCCCGCCAGCCCCAGCCGGACCGGCCCGGACTCGCAGTCCACGACCACGGAGGTCAGGCCCTCGGCCGCCAGCAGCCGGGCGGCACGGCCCGACAGCTCGCGGGGCGTGTCCCCCGGCAGCCCGCCGCCGAGCCCGCCCGCCGAGGTGGCCCGCCCGTCGGTGACCACGACCAGCAGCGGCCGCCGCGAGGGGTCCCGCAGGCGTTCGATCCGCAGCACCTCACGGGCCTTCAGCAGACCGGCGGCCAGCGGGGTGCGGCCCCCGGTCGGCAGCTGCTCCAGCCGCGCCGCGGCCGAATCGACCGAGGAGGTCGGCGGCAGCGCCAGCTCGGCGCCGGAGCCCCGGAAGGTGATCAGGCCGACCTTGTCGCGGCGCTGGTAGGCGTCCAGCAGCAGCGACAGCACGGCGCCCTTGACCGCGCTCATCCGCTGCCGGGCCGCCATGGAGCCGGAGGCGTCGACGAGGAACAGGACGAGGTTCCCCTCGCGGCCCTCCCGGGTCGCCTGCCGCAGGTCGTCCTTACGGATCACGAGTCCGCGTCCGCTGCGCCCGCGCGCCTTCTGGTGCGGGGCCGCCGCGTGCACGGTGGCCGCCAGGTGCAGCTTGGTCAGCTGGCCGCGCGGGCGCTGGGCGCCGGTGGTCCGGCCGTGGGCGGTACGGGCGCGCGAGCGCCGCCCGGCCGCGCCCTCGCCTAGGCCCGGCACGCTCAGCACCTTGGTGCGGAACGGCTCGGCGGCGCGCACCGCGGCCTGCTCGGGCGCCGCTTCGGCCGCCCCGGACGGCTGCGGTCCCTCGGGGGCGTCCTGCTCCCCGGGGGCCTCCTGGGGCCGTGCGTCGTCCGGGTCCTGCTGCCGCTCGGGCGCCTCGGGGCCGCCGTCCCGCGGGGGGAGCCCGCCGCCCCCGCCGTCGGGGCCGCCGTCGTCGGGGCCGCCGTCCTGCGGGGAGCCGTCGTCCGGGCCCTGCGGCTCCGGTTCCGGCTCGTCGTCCGGGAAGCCGTCCAGGATGCGGTCCAGCTTCTCCTCGTCCAGGCCCGGCGCGTCGAAGGGGTTGCGGCGCCGCCGGTGGGGGAGGGCCAGCAGGGCGGCCTGCCGGACGTCCTCCTTGCGCACCTCGGTCCGGCCGGCCCAGGCGGCCAGCGCGGTCGCGGTCCGCGCCATCACGATGTCGGCGCGCATGCCGTCGACCTCGAAGCCGGCGCAGATCGCCGCGATCTGGAGCAGCGAGCCGTCCCCGAGCACCACCTTCGCCAGCAGCGACCGCGCCGCCACCACGCGGGCCCGTACCTCGTGCTCGTCCCCGGCCCAGCGGTCCGCGAAGCCCGTGGGATCGTCCTCGTACGCGAGCCGGCGGCGCACCACCTCGACGCGCTGGGCGGGCTCCCGGGAGGCGGCGACCTCCACCGTCAGGCCGAACCGGTCCAGGAGCTGCGGGCGGAGCTCGCCCTCCTCCGGGTTCATGGTCCCGACCAGCAGGAAGCGGGCGGCGTGGCGGACCGAGACGCCCTCGCGCTCGACGTACGAGGCGCCCATCGCGGCCGCGTCGAGCAGCAGGTCGATCAGGTGGTCGTGGAGGAGGTTGACCTCGTCCACGTAGAGGATGCCGCGGTGGGCGTCGGCCAACAGGCCCGGCTCGAAGGCCTTCACGCCCTCGGAGAGGGCCCGTTCGATGTCGAGGGCGCCGACGAGCCGGTCCTCGGACGCGCCGACCGGCAGTTCCACCATCCGCGCCGGCCGGGTGCCGCCGGGAGCCTCCCCGTGGGGGCCGTCCGGGCAGGCCGGGTCCGGCGCGGCGGGCGCGCACGAGAACCGGCACCCGGACACGACGTCCACCTGCGGCAGCAGCGCGGAGAGCGCGCGCACGGCGGTGGACTTGGCGGTCCCCTTCTCGCCGCGCACGAGCACGCCGCCGACCGCCGGGCTCACGGCATTGAGCAGGAGCGCCAGCCGCAGGTCGTTCTGGCCGACCAGTGCGGTGAACGGATAGGGCGTGCTCATCGGTTGCTCACTCCTTCTAGGGATATGTGCGGCACGGAGAGGGTGAGGGCGCGGACCGCTGCGGCGCCCGGCGCGCCGTCGCCGCGGCCCGTCACGGAGCGCCCGGCGGCAGGAACGGCAGCCCCGCCGGGGCCCCGTCCTCGATCAGCCGCAGCAGCGCGCCGGTGTCGGCGTGTTCCTCGATCAAGTCGCCGAGCAGGTCGAGCTGTTCCTCGCGCAGCACCCCGAACGAGGTGTCCGGGGCCGGGACGAAGCGCCGCCCGGCGGCCGCCGCGACCTCGCGCAGGAACGCCCGGCGAAAGCCGTCCGACTCCAGCGAGCCGTGCCAGTGGGTCCCCCACACGGCCCCGACCCGGCACCCGTCCAGGAACGGCTCCCCGCCCAGCACCTCGGCCACGCCGTGGTGGATCTCGTACCCCTCGACCGGCTCGCCGAGCGCGGTGCCCACGGGCCGGGCGAGGGTCTTCTCCCGCTCGAAGCGGACGCGCACGGGCAGCAGACCGAGGCCGTCGACCGCTCCGGCCCGCGATTCGACCTCGTCCTCGATGTGCTCGCCGAGCACCTGGAACCCGCCGCAGATCCCCAGCACCGGCCGGCCCTCGGCGGCCCGCCGCACCAGGGCGTCGGCCAGGCCCCGCTCGCGCAGCCAGGCCAGCGCCTTCACCGTGCCGCGCGTACCGGGTACGACGACCAGGTCCGCGTCGGCCAGCTCCTCGGCCCGGTCCACGAACCGCACCACGACCCCCGGCTCGGCGGCGAGCGCGTCGACGTCCGTGAAGTTGGACATCAGCGGCACCGCGCACACCGCGACCCGCAGCACGTCCTCGCCGACCGGCGGAGCCACCACGGACTCGCGGACCGCGCCGCGCAGGGACACCCGCAGCCCGTCCTCCTCGTCGATGCCGAGGCCGTGCCGGAAGGGCAGCACCCCGTACGTCCCCCGGCCCGTGAGGCCGCGGAGCATCTCCATGCCGGGCTCCAGCAGCGACACGTCACCGCGGAACTTGTTCACCAGGTACCCCGCGATCAGCGACTGGTCCTCCGGGGACAGCAGCGCCGTCGTCCCGAAGAAGGACGCGAAGACCCCGCCCCGGTCGATGTCCCCGACGACGACCACCGGGAACCGCGCGGCGCGGGCGATCCCCATGTTCACGATGTCGGTCCGGCGCAGGTTGATCTCGGCCGGGCTGCCCGCGCCCTCGCAGATCACGGCGTCGTACGTGCCCCGCAGCTGCTCCAGGCAGTCCGTGACGACGCCGAGCAGCTGTTCCCGCCGGCCGCCCCGCAGCGCCTTCCCGGGGGCCGCGCCCCCGGCCGTCCCGAAGAACCCGCGGGCGCTCATCTCGCCCACCGGCCTGCCCAGCAGCACCACCTGGCTGCTCTGGTCGCCGCCCGGCTTGAGCAGCACCGGGTTCATCAGCGCGGTCGGCTCCACGCGGGCCGCCTGTGCCTGCATCGCCTGGGCGCGCCCGATCTCGGCGCCCTCCCGGGTGACGAAGGAGTTCAGCGACATGTTCTGCGCCTTGAAGGGCGCCACCTTCACGCCGGTGCGGGCCAGCCAGCGGCAGATGCCCGCCGTGACCACGCTCTTGCCCGCGTCCGACGTCGTACCGGCGACCAGCAGTCCGCCGCCGCGCTTCGCGCCGCTCACGGGCGACCTTTCCTCGTACGGGAGATGGGGGGGACGGGGGAGGTGTGGGAGCCGCAGAAGGCGCGCGCGGCCAGCGTCCGGGCGGCCACGCAGGCCCCCAGCGCCAGCCAGGTCACGTTCCGCGACAGCCGTACCGCCCGCTCGATGTCGGCGACCTCGACGGGCCGTCCGGCCGCGCCGTTCAGCACGGCCCGGTGCTCGACGCGGCCGCCGTACGCCAGGGTGCCGCCAAGGCGCACGCCGAGCGCCCCCGCGAAGGAGGACTCGACGGGGCCGGCGTTCGGGCTGGGGTGCCGGGCGGCGTCCGCGCGCCAGGCCCGTACGGCACCCCGCCGGTCGGGGCCGGCCAGGACGGCGGCGAGCGCGGTCAGCCGGGCGCCGGGCCAGCCCGCCACGTCGTCGAGCCGGGCGGAGGCCCAGCCGTAGCGCAGGTGGCGGGGGGACTTGTGGCCGACCATCGCGTCCAGGGTGTTCACGGCGCGGAAGGCCAGCAGCCCGGGCACCCCGGCGACGGCGCCCCACACCAGGGCCCCGACGACCGCGTCGGAGGTGTTCTCGGCGACGGACTCCACGACGGCCCGGGCCATCTGCTGCTCGTCCAGGGCCTGTGGATCGCGCCCGCACAGGTGCGGCAGCCGCTGACGGGCCGCCTCGGCGTCCCCGGCGGCCAGCGATCCGCCGATGCTGCGGGCCTCCCGGCCCAGCGAGGTGCCGCCCACGACGGCCCAGGTGGCGGCGGCGGTGAGGGCGATGCGGGTGGCCGCGGGCCGGGCGCGCACGGCGCGGGCGCCGAGCACGCCGACGGCGGTCGCGCCGCCGGCGCACACCAGGGTGTGCAGGACCCCCCGGGCGCGGTCGTCGCGCCACAGGGCGCGCTCGACGGCGGCGGCGGCCCGTCCGAAGGCGGCCACGGGGTGCCCGCGGCGCGGATCCCCGAGGATCCGGTCACCGATCAGGCCCGCCGCGGCGCCGTACGCGAAGACGCGGTCGGCACGCATGGTGAAAGGCATGTCCTCACTCAGGGTCCGCGCCCTGGTTCGACGTGACCGGCGGCGAGAGTTCCTGGCTCCCGGGTCGCACTCGGACGAGTGCCCCCGGTGACAGTGGCGGGACCGCGCCGGAATCGCACCGGCTTCCTCTCCATGCCGCCGTAATGGCTCGGGCAGTCCACCACGCACCGCGAAGGCCCGTCAACTCGCCGTTGACCTGCGGCGGGGCCGCGGGCGGGGATGATGCGGGCCCCGCGCCGGCGTACGGCGGCGCGGGGCCGGTCATGCGAAAGCTCCCTCCGGGTTGAAACCCGGAGGGAGCCCGCGCGCCCGGTGTCTCAGGCGACGATCAGGTAGATCCCGTACGCGACGGCCGCCGTGACGAGCGCGAAGCAGGCGTACGCCCCGCTGCGGGCCAGGGTGGCGCTGCCGCCCTGCTCGGTGGCGGCCTCGTGCTTGGACAGGCCCACCAGGCCCAGGGTGAAGAGGGCCACGAGGGCGACGGTGGCGGAGAGGCTGACCCCGAAGACGGAGCCGAGTGCTTCCCAGTCGATCTTCATACTGCCGTTCCTCTGCAGATCTCGGTCAGACCGCGGCGGCCGGAGCCGCCGGGGTCGTCGTCGCGGCCGGGATGGTGGCCCGGAGGTCGTCGTCGGCCGCGGCCGCCGCCGCGGCAGCGGTGGTCGGCGGGACGGTGACGGCGGCCATGGCCGTGGTCACGACATCGGCCTCCGGCTCCCCGGCGCCGGCCGGCTCCACCTCGTTGACGTTGTGGTGGTCGACGACCTGGCGGCGGGAGATGACCCAGATGGCGAAGCACGAGGCGACCAGGAAGACCGTGACGCCGGCGATGCCGATGTCACCGGTCCGCATGACGAGCTCCGCTCCGGCGGCGACCAGGGCGGCGGCCGGCAGGGTCAGGCCCCAGGCGATGAACATGCGGGTGGCGGTGGACCAGCGGACCACGCCGCCCTTGCGTCCCAGGCCCGCACCCATGACCGCGCCGGAGCAGGCGTGGGTGGTGGAGAGGGAGAAGCCGAGGGTCGAGGAGGCCAGGATGACGCTCGCCGCGGAGGTCTGGGCGGCGAAGCCCTGCTGCGGCTGGAGGTCGGTCAGGCCCTTGCCCATGGTGCGGATGATGCGCCAGCCGCCCAGGTAGGTGCCCATCGCGATGGCCAGGCCGGCGGAGACGATGACCCAGACCGGCGGGTTGGCACCGGCGGGCAGCGCGTTGCCGGCGACGAGCGCCAGCGTGATGATGCCCATCGTCTTCTGCGCGTCGTTGGTGCCGTGCGCGAGGGAGACGAGGCCGGCCGAGGCGATCTGACCGGCGCGGTAGCCCTTCGCGGAGGTCTTCTCACCGACCCTGTTGCCGAGTTTGTAGGTGACCTTCGCCGCCAGCAGCGCGGCCAGGCCGGCGACCAGGGGGGCGGCGATCGCGGGGATGAGGACCTTGGTGACGACGACGCTGCCGTTCACCGCGCCCATGCCGGCCGACGCCACCGCGGCACCGATCAGGCCGCCCATCAGGGCGTGGGAGGAGCTGGAGGGCAGGCCGACCAGCCAGGTGACGAGGTTCCAGAGGATGGCTCCGACCAGGGCGGCGAAGATCACCTCTGGCTGGATGCCTTCCTCGTTGACCAGGCCCTTGGAGATCGTCTTGGCGACCTCCACGGACATGAACGCGCCGACGAGGTTGAGTACGGCGGACATGGCCACCGCCGTCTTGGGCTTGAGGGCGCCGGTCGAGATGGTGGTGGCCATCGCGTTGGCCGTGTCGTGAAAACCGTTCGTGAAGTCGAACACGAGAGCGGTGATGATCACGATCCCGAGGAGAAGCGTTATGTGCTCCATTTACCCAGGCTTCTGTTTGACGTCAGTGGCTCGGCGAACGTAGGCAACCTGGATGAACGGAAGATGAACTGGCGCGGGCGGAGCGGTGTACTGGTGCGCCACCCGATCGGGACCTTCGTCCCGGTTCTGCCGTAGATATATCGATTAATGCACGTCAAAGCCGGGTGAATGCGCCCCTCCGTCAAACAGGACCGCCTGCCCCGGGAGTCCGTGACGCCACCGAAAGAGAGCTAGGTCACCCCGCTTCCGGTCTCCGCGGGGCGAGCTCCGCACCTCCCGCGGGGCGATCGCCTCCGGTGGCCCGCCGGAGCCCGCGCGCCGACACTGGAGCGGTGCGTACCGCCACAGCGACGGCAGCGGCCGTCACCACCACGCTCCTGGGCGCCGGCGCGGCCGCGGTCGCGGCCGGCCGCTGCGCCGCCGGCGCCGCCCTGCGGCCCGAACCTGGGCGCCCCCTGCCCGGCGGACGCCGGCTCAGCGTGCACTCCACGGCCCCCGGCCGGGTCGAGCTGACCCGCTCCCTCGGCTCCCTGCGCCCCGGCACGTACGGTCTGGACGCCCCCGGGGTACACGCCGTCGTCGGCCCCGTCCTGCCCGACGTCCCGCACGGCCCCGACACCGTGGTCCGCCGGCTCGTCGCCGTCACCCACGGCAGCCTCGACCCCGGAACCCGGGTCACCCTCACCCCCCAGGTCCACCTCGGGAACCCGCGCACCGCCCTCGGGTTCGACCACGCCGACGTGGACATCCCCGGGGAGCTGGGCGCCCTGCCCGCCTGGTTCGTGCCCGCGGACCGGGACACCTGGGTCATCGCCGTGCACGGGCTCGGCAGCAGCCGCGAGCACCCGATGGTGGTCATGCCCTTCCTCCACCGCCACCAGGTGCCCGTCCTCGACCTCGCCTACCGGGGCGACCTAGGCGCACCCGCCCCGCCCGACGGCCTCGGGCACCTCGGCGAATCGGAGTGGCGGGACCTGGACGCCGCCATCCGCTACGCCCTGCGCCACGGAGCCCGCCATGTGATCCTGTACGGCTGGTCCACCGGGGCCGCCATGGCCCTGCGCGCCGCCGAGCGCTCGGCGCTCGCCGACCGGATCTCCGGGCTCGTGCTGGACTCGCCCGTCCTCGACTGGCACGCGACGCTGCGCGCGCTGGCGGCCGCGCGCCGCACCCCGGCCGCGGTGCTGCCGTTGGCGGTCCGGGCCGCCGAGAGTCGCGCGGGGCTGAGCGCCGCCCGGCTGCCGCCGGGCGCCGACCCCGGCGCGCTCCGCGTCCCGGTCCTGGTCTTCCACGGCCCGGCCGACACGCTCGCCCCCTGGGAGCCCTCCCGGCGGCTCGCCGCAGCCCGCCCCGACCTCGTCACCCTGCACACCGTGGCCGGGGCCGGGCACGGGGCGATGTGGAACGCGGACCCGGCCGGGTACGAGGAGGTCCTGCGCCGCTTCCTCACTCCGCTCATGTGAGCGCGTCTCGCGGGGGTTTCCGTCATGTGAAGGCCCTGTGGCGGCCGGGGCCCAGAGGGTGGCTTGTCCCGGTCTGTGCCCCGGGTGAGCAGCGGTAACCGCCGGTTCCGTTTGGGCTTTCGGCCCGTCACGGGCGAGACTGCTTCCGTGACGTCCCGAAAGCCTGATGAGCAGTTGGCTCGCGACTCCAGACTCCGACTCGTCTCCCCGCGTTCCGTCGCCACGGCCCGCAAGGCGGTGACCGACCGACGGACCAGAACCATCCCGCGGCCCCCGGCGGGTACGCCCGCCACGGCGGACCTCGCGAACCGGGCCAGGGCCTCGCTCGTCGACGCCGTACGCCTGACCCGGTGGGCCGAGCTCAACCTCGGAGCCGGTGACGGCGGCCGCCCCGCACCCGCGGGTGCGCTGGCGGCCTCCGACGTCGAACGCGCCGCCGCGGAACTGGATCTGACCCACGGCCAGATCCGGGTCGGCTGGGACCGCGCCCGGCTCGCCGGCCTCGTCGAGGTGCACGGCGGCCACGCCCGGCCCGGCTGGCGGCTGCGCGCCTGGGACCGCGACGACACCGCCGTGCTGCGCGGCTGGGTCGCGCTCTTCGACGCCTGGTCGCTGGTCCACCCCGCCCCAGCCGACATCGCCCCCGCGGCGGTCGCCGAGGTCGTCGAGGCGATGCCCCAACTGCTCTCCCTGCTGCAACTGTCGGCCGGCCCGGTGACCGTGCCCGACCTCCTGGACCTGCTGGGGCAGCGCGTCACCGAGCTGCGCGACGAGCGGTGCGAGGTCCCGTACGGCGCGGAATCCGCCTCCGCACCGGCCGACCGGGTCCCCGGACCCGCCCCGGTGCCCGCCGCCGAGACCCGCCCCTTCCCGCTCGCCAGGCTGCTGCGCTGGGCGCTCGGCGGCCTCGCCGCCGTGGACGCCGTCACGCTCGGCCCCGCGCGGGCCGCCCTCACCCCGCTGGGGAGCTGGGCCGTCTGGGTCAAGCTGGAGCAGATCTGCGTCGCCGCGCAGAGCCCCGCCGGGAACATCGAACAGTCCGCCGCCGCCATGCTGCACGGCTGCGCCCGCCTCACCCCGGGTCCGGCCCGCGCCGAGTACCAGGCCTGGCTCGCCGCCCGGCCCGTCGGCCACGCGGTCAGTGAACTCCTGCACGCCGCCCGGGGCGAGGACGCGCTGCTGCGAGGCCTCGCCTTCGAGGCGCTGCGCGTGGTCGGAGCCCCTGCGGAGCCCGAGGTCCGCGCCGCCGTCCGCGAGGCCACCCTGCGGCCGTACGCCCTGCTCTGGCTCGCCGAGCACGACGGGGTCGACCCGGACGAGGCGCAGCACGTGCTCACCGCCGAGGAGTCGACCTGGCTCTGGGTGGACACCGCGGCCGCCATCGCCGACCACGGGGAGGCGGACCTGCTGGCCCGCCACCTCGACTCGGCCGTACGGACCACCGTCCCCCGGCTGCTGGACGAGGTCCGCGCGGTCGGCCACCCGCGCACCGTGCAGGTCTTGGTGGCGCTGGCCGCGGCCCACCCCGACCCGGCGCTCGCCAAAGCGGTCCGGCGGGCCGCGTTCCAGGTGCACACCGGCGGCGCGTGACACCGCGTACGGGCCGCGCGCGGAGCGTCGTACGGACCGCGGCGCACGAGGCCTCGGGCCGCACCGGGCGGCGCGGAGCCGCTCCTGCGCCGGCCGGGCTCCGCGCGGTCCGTGCGCGCCGCAACGGGCGCCGCGGGCCTCAGGCCTGCGGCGCGTACGTCCCGAAGCTCCAGACGTTGCCCTCGGCGTCCCGGGCCATGTAGTCCCGCGAGCCGTAGTCCTGGTCGGTGGGCTCCATCAGGATCTCCACGCCGTGCTCGACGGCCCGCCGGTGGTGGCCGTCCACGTCGTCGACCACGACGTAGACCCCGGTGGGGCCCGCCCCCTCCATGGCCTTGTCGAAGAGCCCGCCCCGGCCCTTGCTGCCGAGCATCACGATGCCGCTGCCGTACGAGAGCTCGGCGTGCGCCACGGAGCCGTCGTCCCCCTCGTACACGGCGACCTGGTGGAACCCGAACGCCTCCGTCAGCTGCCGGATCGCCGCCTTGGCGTCGCGGTACAGCAGGGTCGGACAGATCGACGGAACGCCTGCCATGACGATCACTCCCTCTCACTGGTGCATGTCATCGGCCGTGAATGTGACCCACGGCACAGCATGGCAGGTGCCGCCGACAGTCAGCGGAAGGTGTTGCACTGGGCCATGTCCCCGGTGCGGTAGCCCTGGTAGAACCACTGCTGGCGCTGCTCGGCCGACCCGTGCGTCCAGGACTCCGGGGTCACCCGGCCCTGGAACTTCTCCTGGATCCGGTCGTCGCCGACCGCGGCCGCCGCGTCCAGGCCGTCCTTGATGTCCTGGTCCGTCAGGCTGGTGATCAGCGGGCGGCCCGTGGACTCGTCCGGGGTCTTCGTCGCGTTGCGCGCCCACACCCCCGCGTAGCAGTCCGCCTGGAGCTCCACCTTCACCGCGTTGCTGTTCGCGCCCTGCTGTCCGTCCTGCGAGCGCTGGAGCGTGCCGGTCAGGTTCTGGATGTGGTGCCCGTACTCATGGGCGACCACGTACGCCTGCGCGAAGGGGCCGCCGCTCGCGCCGAACTTCGTCCGGAGCTCGTTGAAGAAGCCCAGGTCCAGGTAGACCTTCCGGTCCCCGGGGCAGTAGAAGGGGCCGACCGCGGAGGTGGCCGCGCCGCAGGCGGTGCCCACGCGGCCGGAGAAGAAGACCGTCTGCGCCGGGCTGTACTGCCCGCCGCGCCGGGTGAACTCCTGCTTCCAGAAGTCCTGGGTGCTGTTGACCACCGCGACCAGCCGGCAGTCCTCCCGCGCGTTCGCGTCCTGCCCCGTCCGGCAGGCCTGCTGCACCTGGTTGACGGAGGAGGCGGCCGGGTCCGGCTCCTCGTTCCCGGAAGAGAGCCCCAGCTGCTCGGGGCCCACGCCGAAGAGCAGGCCCATGATCAACGCGATGATGCCGACGATGCCGCCGCCGACCGTGGCCCTTCCGCCGGGGATGCGGCTGCCGCGCACGTCGTTGACCTCGGAAGCGTCCAGCTTGGCGTTGTCGTCGAACTGCATCCCGCACCGCCCTCGCATCCACGTGTCCGCCCCTGCGGCGGGTATCAACCCGTTCATCCTGATACGCGCTCCGGCCGACCGGTGCGCTCCCTGGGCCGAACGGGGGACGCGGGGGAGCCTGCGTCCTCCGTCCGCATGCCCGGAAAGTAGTTGCGGACCCCCGGTAGAATGGTCCTCATGGCAAATCTCCTCGCGGATTAGCGGCGTCGAAGCATCGCGTCCTGCCCCCCTTCCGCCGTCCACACCGCCCTGGAGTATTTCCGTGATCACCGCCACCGGCGTCGAGCTGCGCGCCGGCGCCCGCGTCCTCATCGAGTCCGCCTCGTTCCGCATCGCCAAGGGCGACCGCATCGGCCTCGTGGGCCGCAACGGAGCCGGCAAGACCACCCTCACCAAGTGCCTCGCCGGTGAGGGGCAGCCCGCCGCGGGCTCCATCGCCCGCTCGGGCGAGGTCGGCTACCTCCCGCAGGACCCGCGCACCGGCGACCTCGACACCCTGGCCCGCGACCGCATCCTGTCGGCCCGCGGCCTCGACGTCCTCATCAAGAAGATGCGGATGAACGAGGAGCGGATCGCCACCGGCTCCGGCGGCACCCGCGACAAGGCGATGCGCCAGTACGAGCGCCAGGAGACCGAGTTCCTGACCAAGGGCGGGTACGCCGCCGAGTCGGAGGCCGCGACCATCTCGGCAGCCCTCGGCCTGCCCGACCGGGTCCTCGGCCAGCCGCTGCACACCCTCTCGGGCGGCCAGCGCCGCCGGGTCGAGCTCGCCCGGATCCTCTTCTCGGACGCCGACACGCTGCTCCTCGACGAGCCCACCAACCACCTCGACGCCGACTCGATCGTCTGGCTCCGGGACTACCTGAAGAACTACCGCGGCGGCTTCATCGTGATCTCCCACGACGTCGACCTGGTCGAGACCGTCGTGAACAAGGTCTTCTACCTGGACGCCAACCGCTCCCAGATCGATGTCTACAACATGGGCTGGAAGCTCTACCAGCAGCAGCGCGAGGCCGACGAGAAGCGCCGCAAGCGCGAGCGGCAGAACGCCGAGAAGAAGGCCGCGGCCCTGAACTCGCAGGCCGACAAGATGCGCGCCAAGGCGACCAAGACCGTCGCCGCCCAGAACATGGCCAAGCGCGCCGACCGGCTGCTCGCGGGCCTGGACGCCGTCCGCGTCTCCGACAAGGTCGCCAAGCTGCGCTTCCCCGACCCGGCCCCCTGCGGCAAGACCCCGCTGACCGCCGAGGGCCTCTCGAAGTCCTACGGCTCGCTGGAGATCTTCACCGACGTCGACCTGGCCATCGACAAGGGCTCCCGCGTCGTCATCCTCGGCCTCAACGGCGCCGGCAAGACCACCCTCCTGCGCCTGCTGTCCGGCACGGAGAAGCCCGACACCGGCCAGGTCACCCCGGGCCACGGCCTCAAGCTCGGCTACTACGCCCAGGAGCACGAGACCCTGGACCCGGAGCGGACGGTCCTGGAGAACATGCGGTCCTCCGCGCCCGACCTGGACCTGGTCGCCGTGCGCAAGACGCTCGGCTCCTTCCTGTTCTCGGGCGACGACGTGGACAAGCCCGCCGGAGTGCTCTCGGGCGGCGAGAAGACCCGGCTGGCCCTGGCCACGCTGGTCGTCTCCTCGGCGAACGTGCTGCTGCTCGACGAGCCCACGAACAACCTCGACCCGGCCAGCCGCGAGGAGATCCTGGGCGCCCTGCGCACCTACAAGGGCGCCGTCATCCTCGTCACGCACGACGAGGGCGCCGTCGAGGCGCTGGAGCCGGAGCGGATCATCCTGCTCCCGGACGGTGTCGAGGACCTCTGGGGACCGGACTACCGGGACCTCGTCTCCCTCGCCTGATCCGGCGCCCGATCGGGGTTCCGCTTCTGATCCAATTCCTTATGGATCATTCGGCTCAGTGGTGATCCATCATCTGGATGAGGCGGTCTCGTACCGTCGCGCGTCGTTCGACGGCCCCGGCTGCACTCCTGCGAGTGCGCGGCCGGGGCCTTCCGTTTTTCCTCGCCGGGCCCCTGACCTGGTGGTTTCCGGCGGGGGGTGCGGAGTGTGATGGAGGTCATACAGCGGAAGTGGAGATTCCGATCTGCCCGTGTGTCCACCCCTCGGGAAATGCGGTCGTACCGACCTTGCGGAATGGGTGGCCAGGAAGCGTGGGAGGGGTGATCATGAGAAGTCCAGAGCGCACTTCCCACGAGGAGGCACGGGTGGCCGAGACTCTGAAGAAGGGCAGCCGGGTAACCGGCGCCGCGCGCGACAAGCTCGCGGCAGACCTGAAGAAGAAATACGACTCCGGTGCGAGTATCCGGGCGCTGGCCGAAGAGACCGGCCGGTCCTACGGATTCGTCCACCGGATGCTCAGTGAGTCCGGGGTCTCGCTGCGCGGTCGCGGAGGCGCGACACGCGGCAAGAAGGCCGCCACGGCCTGATTCCCCCCGGTCCCATCGGTTCCGACGTTCCACCGCTCCACTGAACCAGCGGTTTCCTTCGGTGACCCCCGGTCGGTCCTCGGGCCGACCGGATGGTTACTGTGCAGTCACTTAGGCCGGGCTTGCGGCCGACTGCACACCGGAGGCATACAGATGGCTCTGCTCGACAAGGACGGCGTACGACTCACCGTCGACGACACGGTCGCCACGGTGACACTGACCAATCCGGCCAAGCGAAACGCCCAGTCCCCCGCGCTCTGGCGGGCATTGGCCGAGGCCGGAAGGTCGTTGCCGGGCACCGTCCGGGTCGTCGTGCTGCGCGGCGAGGGACAGTCCTTCTCCGCCGGGCTCGACCGGCAGGCGTTCACCCCCGAGGGTTTCGAGGGCGAGCCGTCCTTCCTCGACCTGGCACGCGGTCCGGACGAACTGCTCGACTCCACCATCGCCGAGTACCAGGAGGCTTTCACCTGGTGGCGGCGCACTGACATCATCTCCGTCGCCGCGGTGCAGGGACACGCGATCGGCGCCGGCTTCCAGCTCGCTCTCGCATGCGATCTGCGCGTCGTCGCGGACGACGTGCAGTTCGCCATGCGCGAGACCAGCCTGGGCCTGGTTCCCGACCTGACCGGAACCCAGCCCCTGACCTCCCTCGTCGGCTACGCCCGCGCACTGGAGATCTGCGCCACGGGCCGCTTCGTGCACGCCGCGGAGGCCGAGCGGGTCGGCCTCGCCAACCTCGTCGTCCCGGCGGACGAACTCGACGCCGCCGTCCAGGACCTCACGACCGCGCTGCTGGCCCCGCCGCGGGACGCCGTGATCGAGACCAAGGCCCTGCTCCGCGACGCCCCCTCCCGCCCGTACGACGAGCAGCGCGCCGCCGAGCGCGCCGCCCAGGCCCGCCGCCTGCGCGATCTGGCGGGCCTCTCCGACTGATCCGCGCGGTCCCCGCACGGGCCGCCCCGCCGCCCCGTCCCCTGCCCGGGGGCGGGGCGGCGGCATGTCCCGGCCGAGGCGGGGCAGGTGCCGGTCAATCCGGTTGCGGCCGACCGGCCTAGCTCCCGGTGCGTCACGGGGGATACACGCCTACCGTGGTCGGGAGTCCAAGCTTCCACTTCTAAGGACAAGCGATGACTGAATCCGCAGCAGGGGGACACATCACCAAGGAGCCCGGCGACCGGGGCCGTACGACCGTCGCCGACGGGGTGGTCGAGAAGATCGCCGGACTGGCCGCGCGCGAAGTGTTCGGGGTACACGCCATGGGGAGCGGCACCGGCCTCTCCCGTACGTTCGGGGCCGTCCGGGACCGGGTTCCCGGCGGCGCCAAAGCCGGCGTGAGCCGCGGGGTGAAGGCGGAGGTCGGCGAGGTCCAGACCGCCCTCGACCTGGAGATCGTCGTCGAGTACGGCGTGTCGATCCGCGACGTGGCCCGAGCCGTCCGTGAGAACGTCATCTCCGCGGTCGAGCGGATGACCGGCCTGGAGGTGGTGGAGGTCAACATCGCCGTCAGCGACGTCAAACTGCCCGACGAGGAAGACGAAGAGCCGGAGTCCCGGCTCCACTAGGCGCCATCCACCCCCCTCCACACTTCGCTCCGGCGAAAGGAGCCCGCATGAGCATGGCGGTCGTCGGCCTGCTGGCCGGCATGGCATTGGGGTTCGCCGGCTATTTCGGCGGCTTCGGGGCCTTCCTCCTGGTGGCCGCACTCGGCGCCATCGGATTCATCCTGGGCCGGTTCCTCGACGGGGACCTGGAGGCGGCCGACCTGTTCCGCCCCCGGGACCGCGATCGGGGCCGCGGACGCGACGACCGGGGCAGGTGAGGCCCGGATGAGCACGCCCAGGACCACCACGCCGCAGACGGACCCCGCGGACCGGGGGGCCACCCGCATCGCCGACCGGGTCGTAGCGAAGATCGCCGCCCAGGCCGCGCGGGAGGCGCTCGCGGCCCGGTCGGGCCGGCCCGCGCCCGGCCCGACCTCGACGGCGGCGGCTCCGCACGCCACCGTCACGGTCCACCACGACATCGCCCGGGTCCGGATCAGCCTGGAGCTGGACTACCCCTCCGACGTCGGCGCGCAGTGCGCGGCCGTGCGCAGCCAGGTCGTCCGGCGGGTCGAGGAGTGCGCGTCGATGTCCGTGCCCGAGGTGGACATCGACGTCGAGCACCTGCACTCCGCGCACACCCGGCTCCCCGCCGGGCGGGACCGGGGGCTGCGGTGAGTGATGCGCCGCCGCCCGACGGCACCGCCCCCTCGGCCCGGCTGCGTTCCGCGCGGCGGGTCCCGGCCGCCCTCACCGCTTGCGTGGTGCTGGGCGCGGCGGGCCTGCTCCTGTACGACCTGATCGCCGTGCGGGCCCACCGCCCCGGGATGAGCTGGCGCCGCGACCTCGCCCACCAGCTCGAACGGCACACTCCGGCGGACCCGGGCGTGATGGTCGGCGGCGGCGTGCTGGCCGCGGCCGGGCTGCTGCTCCTGGTGCTGGCGATCGCCCCCGGGCTCCGCTCGATCCTGCCGATGCGCACCCCCGACCCGGACCCGGCCACGGGCGTACGGGCCGCGCTCGGCCGCAAGGACGCGGCCCAGGTGCTGCGGGACCGGGCCATGGAGGTGTCCGGGGTGCGGTCGGTCCGCGTCTCGGTGGGCCGCTCCCGCATCGGGGTGCGGGCCACCTCGCACTTCCGGGAGCTGGACGACGTACGGGCCGACCTGGACGCGGTGCTCGCGGTCGGCATCGAGGAACTGGGTCTCGCGCGCCCGCCGCGGACGCGCGTACGGGTGGGGAGGTGAGCGCGGCGTGCTCAACGTGGTGAACCGGATCGTGCTGGCGCTGCTCGGGCTGGCCCTGATGGCGGCCGGGGCCGCGGTGCTGACGGGGTCGTGGCCGTTCGGCGGCCGGCACGCGCCGCTGCTGACCGCCGCCACCCGGCAGCGGTACGGGCACGGCGAGGGCTGGTACTGGTGGGCGGTGGCCGCCGGGCTGGGGCTGTGCGTGCTGCTGGCCCTGTGGTGGCTGCTCGCCCAGCTGAGGCGCTCGCGCCTGCAGGCCGTGGCAGTCGACACCGGGGACGGGGCCTTCGCCCTGGTGCGGGGCCGGGCGCTGGAGGAGGCGGTGGCCGCGGAGGCCGGCGCCCTCGACGGCGTCGCCCGCTGCCGGGTGGCGCTGCGCCGCCGGCGCGGATCGCCCGCGCTGCGGGTCGCGCTGGAACTGGAGCCGTACGCGGTCCCGGCCGACGCCCTCGCCGGGCTGGCCGGCCCGGTCATGGCCAACGCCCGCACCTCGGCGGGACTTCCGGCACTGTCGGCCGAGGCCCGTCTGAAGGTGACGTCCCACCGGGCCCGACGGGTGACGTGAACGTGAACCGGACCCGGTGACGGCGTGGGCCCGGCCCGGCTATGACGCGGGCCGGGCCCGGTCCCGGAGTGGGCCGGACCGGCTGGCGGCGGCCGCAGGAGCGGCGCCCGGGAGGCGCCGCCGGTTCTGGAGCCGTACACCGGACGTCCTTCGGACGCCCGTCCGCACGCCGCGTCGGAACCCCCGTCAGAAGCCGTGCCGTGAGCCCCCGTCGACCGGGAGCATGACGCCCGTCAGGTAGGACGCGGCGGGGGACAGCAGGAACGCCGCCGTGCGGCCGAACTCCTCCGGGGCCCCGTAGCGCCGCAGCGGGATGCGGGACTCGTTCCCCGCCCGCGCGGCCGCCGCGTCGCCGGACAGCGCGTCGAGCTCGCGCACCCGGTCGGTGTCGATGCGCGCCGGGAGCAGGCCCACGACGCGGATGCCGCGCGGACCGAGCTCGACGGACAGGGACTTCGCGAAGCCCGCCAGGCCGGGGCGCAGGCCGTTGGAGATGGTCAGGCCGGGGATCGGCTCGTGGACCGAGCCCGACAGGACGAAGCCGATGACCCCGCCCTCGCCCAGCTCGGCGGCGGCCGTCCGCGCGAGGCGGACCGCGCCCAGGAAGACCGACTCGAAGGCCGCCGACCACTGCTCGTCGGTGTTGTCGGCCGCGCTGCCCGGGGCCGGGCCGCCGACGCTGATCAGGATGCCGTCGAGGCGGCCGAAGCGCTCGCGCGCGGTGGCGACGAGCCGTCCGGCCGCGGCCGGGTCGGAGTTGTCGGCGGCGACGCCGGCCGCGTTCGGGCCGAGCGAGGCGGCGGCGTCGGCCGCCCGCTTCTCGTCGCGGCCGGTCAGGAGCACTTTCGCGCCGTCGGCGGCCAGTTCGCGGGCGGAGGCGTAGCCGAGGCCGCGCGTGGCCCCGGTGACGACGTAGACACGGTCCTTCAGTCCAAGATCCATGCCGACACGCTACGCCGTCGCGGGCTCCCGCTCGGCGGATCGGGCGGCCTGCTCGTCGAGGTCGCGCTTCTCGCGCCGTACGAGGATCACCCAGCCCACCGGAACCGCGGCGGTGAACAGCCACCACTGGACGGCGTACGCCATGTGGGGGCCGATGGAGTCGTGGTCGGGGTCGCCGATCATCCGCGGGCTGCCGTCCGCGGGGGCCGGGCCGGTGAGTTCCATGTAGCCGCCGAGGACCGGGCGGCCCAGGTACTCCGCCTGCCGGGCGCTGTTGATCAGCATCACCTGGCGGTCCGGGAGGCCCTTGCGGTCCTTGATCCCACTGCTGCCGCTCGTCTCGTCGGCCTTCAGCCGGCCGGTGAGCGTCACCTCGCCCGCGGGGGCGGCCGGCACCGGCGGGTACGCGCGGGGGTCGTCGCCGCCCGGCACCCAGCCGCGGTTGACCAGGACGGCCCGGCCGTCGGCGAGCACGAGCGGGGTCAGGACGTGGAAGCCGACCTTGTCGTCCCCGTCGGTCCGCATCCGCACGACCACCTCGTGCGCGGTGTCGTACGTACCGGTCGCGGTGACGGCGCGCCAGAAGTCCGCGCGGGGGACCCGGTGGCCGGGAGAGGTGACCTCGGTCACGGGCACCGGCTCGTCCCGCAGGTTCGCCTCGATGAGCTCGTTCTGCGCGACCCGGTGCTCATGGCGGTGGAACTGCCAGAACCCCAGCTTGATCGTCGCGGGGATGAAGGCCAGGGCGACGAGGGTCAGGCACACCCACTGCCGGGTCAGTACAAAGCGGTACACGCCCACGACGGTACCCCCAGCCGGAGGGTCCCCGGCGGCCGGGTGGCCGTCCGGGGTCGGGGCGCGGGGGACGCGGTGCCGGGAACGTGGGTCGACACCGCCCCGGTCGAGGGGGTCAGACGCGGTCTACGACGCCCACCTTCCCCTCCGCACGGGCGCAGTGCGCCCCGCAGAACCACTGGCCCTCGACCTCTACGCCCTGCCCGATGATCTGGACCCGGCAGTGCTCGCAGATGGGCGCCATGCGGTGGATGGCGCAGGCGAAGCAGTCGAAGACGTGCACGGCGCCCTGCGCGTGCACCTCGAACGACATGCCGTAATCATTTCCGCATACCTCACAACGTGCCATGCGCCGAATGCTGCGCACGGCGGCCGGGCGGAACAAGATCCACCGGGGTGAGTCGCCGTGCCTGCACCCGGCCGGAGCAACGCGCGGCCCGGGCGGGCCCACCTCCTGCGCGCCGGCCCTCAGTCCTCGACGGCGGCCACGTCGCGCAGCAGCTGGGTGAAGGCCGCCTCGTCGACGACCGGGGTGCCGAAGGCCTGCGCCTTGACGGTCTTGGAGGTCGCCGAGCCGGGGTCGTTCGTCACCAGCAGGCTGGTGAGCCGCGACACGCTCGTCGCCACGTGCAGTCCCGCCTCGACGGCGCGGTCCTCCAGCAGGTCCCGGTCCACCGAGGTGTCGCCGGAGAAGGCGACCCGCATGCCCTGCTTCAGCGGCTTGCCGTCCTCGAACCGCCCCGGGTTCGGGTGCGGGCACGGCGGCCGCTTGCGCGAGGCGCGCCAGCTGCCGCCCCCGTACGAGGCCTGGTGGCCGATCCGCGGCGCGGCCGGGGTGTCCGACCACTCCGTCAGCGGCCGGCACTCCAGCAGGGGCAGCCGTACGCCGTCCCGCGCGGCCGCGTGCAGCGAGGGGCGGAAGGCCTCCGCGAGCACCCGGGCGTCGTCGAGCGCGTGGTGGGCGCGCTGCTGGACCACGCCGAAGTGCGCGGCCAGCGACTCCAGCTTGTGGTTGGGCAGCGGCAGGTTGAGCTCCTTCGACAGTGCGATGGTGCACAGCCGCTGACGGACCGGCGGGGCGCCTGCGGCCCGCGCGTACTCCCGGGCGATCATCTGCCAGTCGAAGATGGCGTTGTGCGCGACGAGCACCCGGTCCGCGAGCCGCCCGGCGAACTCCTCGGCGATGTCCCCGAAGAGCGGGGCGTCCTGGAGCAGGTCGCTGGTGAGGCCGTGGATCCACACGGGCCCGGGGTCCCGCTGCGGGTTGACCAGGGTGTACCAGTGGTCCTCCACATTGCCCTGCGCGTCGAGCCGGTAGACGGCTGCGGAGACTATCCGGTCGTCGCGAGCGAGCCCGGTGGTCTCCACGTCGACGACCGCGTACCCCTGTGGGTACGCGGTCGGCCACATCGTGTCTGCGGTCGTACGGTCGTCGAGCATGGTCACAGAGGATATCGGCCCCGACCGACAGCCGTGGCCGCGGCGGGTGCGCGCGGGCGCCGTGCGGCGCTCAGCCCAGGGCGGCGACCAGGTCCCCCGCGGCGAGCTGTTCGAGCCCGCAGCCGTCAACGGGCCCCGGCAGCAGCCGGTATACCGAGCCGCTCGCACCGGTCGGCGCCACCTCGCCGTCCACCAGCGCGAGGAACACCGACCGGCCGCACGCGGCGGCGCCCGCCAGCGCACCGACCCGGCCGGAGGCCTCCCGGGCGTCCGGCTCGCCCAGGCCCACCAGCCGCGCGGCGAACCCGGCGGTGTCCTCGCCGGCCCGGCGCCGGTACGTCCACAGCTCGTCGGGGTCGCTCGGCCGGGGCGTGCGGCGCAGCACCGCCACTTCCCGGCAGCGCGCCGCCGCGTGCCAGCCGGCCAGCTCCCACAGGGTGGTGCGGCCGGTGGAGAAGTACTGGAACAGGTCCCGGCCGATGCGGGCCAGGTCGGCGCCGTGCGCCCCGACGCTGTGGAAGCCCTCGTCGTCCGGGAGGTGGACGTCGGTCCACAGGAAGCCGCGGCGTTCGAGGTCGACGAGGAGCGGCACGTGGATCCGGGAACTGCCGACCAGGTCGTAGCGCTGGCGCACCGTCCGCGGGTCGTAGCGGGAGGTCCGCCCGGAGCGGGAGGGCAGGGCCATGAACCCGGCGAAGGCGTCGGGCAGCAGCTCGAAGGGGATGTTGTTGTAGCTGAAGACGACGGGTACGGCGAAGCGCACACCGGTGTCGGCCAGCGCGTCCAGGTCGATGTCGACGTACTCGCTCGCCCCCGCGGGGGCGGGGGCCGAGGTGAGGTCCCCGGAGTGGACGACGGCGCCGCCGCCGTACACGAGGTTCGTGAAGTCGCACACGCCCGCGTGGTTCCAGTCCGCGTCGAACAGCGCCACCGACAGGTCCAGGTCCACCCGCTTCCTCGGCGGCTGCGTCCAGTGCAGGAACATGCGCAGCACCTGCCCGTCGGGCAGGGCCTGGAAGCTGCCCTTGGGGACGGTGACCAGCGCCTTGGCCGCCGCCCGCTCGGTCGACGGGACGTGGAGGTGGGCCAGGCGCGTGTCGAGCACCGCCAGGTCGTACGGGTCCGCCGCGGACAGCCGGCGCAGCACCTCCCGCTCGAACACCTCGCACACCGACCGGGTCACGGCCTCTGGGAACGGGGCGCGGTCCTCGTCCCGGGTGTAGGAGAGGGCGACCTGTCCGCGGGGGAAGAACACCCGCCGGGACCCCGGGAGGTGACGGACGCGCAGCCGTCCGAGCGCGGACAGCACGGGGCCGGGCCCGGCCTTCGGCAGCCGCTCCTCCAGGACCCGGGCGACCTGCGGGGGCAGGGTGTCCGCCGCGTACCGCCGCAGCAGGTGGTCCAGGCGCCGTACGAGTTCCCCCGGCCGTTCGGCGAGCACGGCGAGCGCCCGGTCCGGGTCCGGGTGCCGCAGCGCCTCCTCGGCGCGGCCCTTCCAGGTGGCCGCCCGCAGGAGCGGGCCGTCGGCGCGGACCGCGTGCGGGTGCGCGGCGGCCGTGGCGAGCAGGGCCGCGCCCAGGCCGGTGCCACGGGTGTCGGTCCCGCGCAGTACGGCGAAGGCGAGCGCGGCGCGCGGGTGGCGCGCGTGCCCCTCGAAGGGGTGCAGGATCTCGGCGGCGCGCTTCCAGGGATCGGGGTGGCGCAGCACGTCCTCGACCAGGTCGGCCGGGTCCAGCGCGTCCAGGACGGCCAGGAGTTCACGGCGCAGGGAGCGCGGCAGGGAGCGTACGCGCGGCGGTTCCAGCAGGTTCGCCTCGCCGCCGGACCACACGGCGAGCAGCCGCAGTACGTCGGTGGCGGTGGTGAGGCGCGCGGGCAGCAGGGCGCGCACGGCCTCGCGGGTTCGGCGCTCCCGCAGCAGGGTGCCCAGCACCAGGGCCTTGGTCTCCCGTACGGGGATGTCGTCCGGGAGCCAGCCGAGCCCGGCGTGGGCGTGGGCGAGCAGCACCCGGGTCTCCTCGACGTCGTGCGGGGAGAGCGGGGTGCGGCGCGCAAGCAGCCTGCCGAGGGCGGTGACGCAGTCGGCGGGGCGGTCGGCGCCGAACCGGAGCAGCCGCAGCGGTCCGGCGGAGGTGTCGTCGTCCGGGTCGCCGCCGTCCGCGGGGCCGGTGCCGCCGGGGCCGGGCCCGCCGCCGCCGTTGTCCGGGGCCGGCGCCGACGGGAGGCGCAGGAACGGGTCGTCGGGGTCGACGCGGCCGTGGCAGACCGGACAGCCCGTATACACGGAGCCGTCCCAGCAGCTCCGGCAGACCAGATGGGCGCAGGGCGCGACGGGGTGGACGCTTCCGGGGTTCGCACACCGCACGCAGGGCTGGTCCGGCCACTGGAGGAGGAGGGTGAGGACCCGGTCGATCCACAGTCGGTACATGTCGTCCGGCACGGAGGCGGGGAAGGTGCGGAACAGCGGCATGTGGGTGCGGTCGGAGCCCAGCAGGACGTCGATGTCGCCCACCAGCTGCGCGCCGGCCCGGGCGAGTCCGGCGGGGCCGAGCCAGGCGAGGGCCGCCCGCAGCGGCGGCGTCAGGGCGTAGCCCCGGTCGAGGAGTTCGGCCTCCAGGGCCATCAGGCCCCCGTCCGTCGGGGGGTCGCCGGGGCGCGGCCCGGCCTGGTCGACGTACACGGTCTGGAGACGGCGCAGCAGGACGGTCGACAGCTCGGGCAAAAGGGGGATTCCTCCGGAACGGGGAAGGGAGTGGGGCGGGGGCGGAGAGGGGGCGCGCTACGGGTTTTCGAAGGAGGTCGAGAAGGAAGCACGCCGCGGAGCCGCCCCCGCGCCGCAGATACAACCACGGGCGCCGGAGCGTGCCAAGCGAATTAACGGCAGGGCCCGGCGGCTCGACGGGAGGGCCCGGCGGCCTCCGGGAGCAGCGCCGTGACCAGGGACCTGACCGACATCAGGAAGATCCGCTCCGGATCGGCCGGGCGGGCCAGGGCCCGGGCGAGGGCCGGGTCGCGGGGCGCGGCGGCCGGGTCCCAGAGGTCGCTCTCGGCCGGGGACTGGGCGGGGGAGCGTTCGCGGTTGCGCTCGACGAGGAGGAAGCCGATGACCTGGAACTGGATCACACGCACCGCGTCGGCCGCCCGGGCGCCGCGCAGCCCGGCGGCGTGCACCTCGTGGACGAGGGCCTGCTGCGCGGGCAGGAACATCCGCTCGGTGAGACCGTGTTCGTGGACCATCGCGATCAGGTGCGGCCGCGCCCGCAGTTCGCGGCGCAGGGTCCGGGCCACCGACAGGATGCGGGCGCCGGGGGTACGTCCGGCCGGGCGGATCGCGCCCATCTCCTCGACGGTCCGTTCCACGAGGGCGTCCAGCAGCGACTCGCGGTTGCCGACGTGCCAGTAGATGGAGGTGACCGCGGTGCCCAGCTCGGCGGCGAGTTTGCGCATGGTGAGGGCGGCCGGACCGTGCTGTCTGACCAGGAGCGCGGCGGCGTCCAGGACCTCTCCTCGGGTCAGTGTGCTTCTGGCCATCCTCGTATCGCCTATCTGTTGATCCGTCAGTTCTGTTGTGTGCAAGGGTATTTACCCTTCATCGGCGGCGGTGTAACTGTGTTACAGAACCGACCGAAGGGTGGTGCGAGAGATGGCACGCGTACGGTACGGAGCGCGGACCGAGGCCGAGATCGCGGCGTCGCGCGAGAAGAGCTCCAAGCTCCCCGACATCTGGTCCACGGGCGTGGTGGCGGTCTGGGAGAGCGATCCCGACGTGGTGGCGGCGGTCCTTCCGCCCCCGCTCAAGCCGGCCGACCGGCCCCTGGTGCGGGCCAACATCAGCAAGGTCGACCTGCCCGGCTACCCGCTCGGGGCGGGCTCGGTGGCCGTCGCCGCCCGGCACGGCGGGGTCGAGGGCTGGTACCCGCTGGTCATGCCGATGACCCACGAGCGCGCCCTGATCGGCGGGCGCGAGGTCTTCGGAGAGCCGAAGAAGCTGGGCGAGGTCACCGTGGAGCGCGACGGCCTCGTGGTCCGGGCCGCGCTCGCCCGGCACGGCATCGCGTTCGTCGAGGTCCGCGGGGCGGTGGACCGCGCACTGCCGCTGCCCGAACCGACCCGCAAGACCGACTTCTACTTCAAGTTCTCCCCCGCGGTGGACGGTTCGGGCTTCGACGCCGACCCGGTGCTCGTCCACTGCACGCGCAACGAGAAGGTCCGCAAGCTGGAGCACATCACCGGCGACGTGGTGCTCCGGGAGTCGATGTTCGACCCCGTCGCCGACCTTCCCGTCCTGCGGATCGTGGAGATCACCATCGGCGAGAAGACCACCGACCAGCGGGGCCGGGTCGTCGAGCGGGTCAGCGCCCAGGCCCTGCTCCCGTACATCCACCAGCGCTACGACGACCCCCTGCAGATCCTCGACGGCCCGCCCGAGGGGAGCGTCTGAGATGCGGCTCGAACCGGGACAGGTGGCCGTCGTCACCGGCGCCGCGAGCGGCATCGGCCTCGCGATGGCCCGCCGCTTCGCCGCCGAGGGCCTGAAGGTCGTCCTCGCCGACGTGGAGGAGGGCGCCCTGCGCAAGGCGGCCGGCGAACTCGCCGAGGACGGGGCCGAGGTACTGGCCAAGGCCGTCGACGTCAGCGACCGCGAATGCGTGCTCTCCCTCGCGGACGCGGCGTACGACGCCTTCGGCGCCGTCCACGTGCTCTGCAACAACGCGGGCGTCGGCTCCGGCGCCGAGGGCCGGATGTGGGAGCACGAGCCCAACGACTGGAAATGGGCCTTCTCCGTCAACGTCTGGGGCGTCTTCCACGGCATCCAGGCCTTCGTCCCCCGCATGATCGCGGCCGGCGGCCCCGGCCACGTCGTCAACACCTCCTCCGGCGACGGCGGCATCGCCCCGCTGCCCACCGCCTCCGTGTACGCCGTCACCAAGGCGGCCGTGGTCACCATGACCGAGTCGCTGTACGCCCACCTCAGGGCGGAGGGCGCCGACATCGGCGCCTCCGTCCTCTTCCCCGGACCGCACATGCTGCGCACCGGCCTGTGGGAGTCCCACCGCAACCGGCCCGACCGGTACGCGAAGGAGCGCCCGCGCAGGTCCCCGTACCGCAGCCTCGACCAGTACGAGGCCGCCATGAAGCAGGCCGGGCACGCGGTGGAGTTCACGCCCGTCGAGGAGGTCGCCGAGCACGTCGTCGACGGCATCCGCGCCGACCGCTTCTGGATGCTCCCGGCGAGCGCGCACAGCGACCGGCAGATCCGCGCCCGGTCGCAGTCGATGCTCGACCGCGCCAACCCCGCCTACCTGGAAAGCTTCATCCTCGACTGAGGGGCCCGCCGTGCCTGACGACACCATTGAAGACCCGTACCTGATCATCTCCTCCGACTGCCACGCGGGCCTGCCGACCGAGCAGTACCGCCCCTACCTCGACTCCCGGTTCCACCCGCAGTTCGACGAGTTCCTCGGCCAACGCGACGCCCGCCGCGCGGAGGCCACCCGCCTCGGCGTACGCAACGAGGCCTTCGCGGAGAAGTGGTTCCACGACCACGAGGAAGGCCTCAAGGGCGGCTGGGACACCGGACAGCGGCTGAAGGAACTCGACGGCGACGGCGTGGCGGCCGAGGTCGTCTTCCCCGACGCGGACGCCGTCGACAGCCAGACCGCGGCCCCCTTCGGGGTGGGCCTCGGCCTCTCCGGCGACCAGGACCCCGAACTCGGCATGGCGGGCGCGCAGGCGCACAACCGGTGGCTGGCCGAGTTCGTCGGCGCCGGGGCCGGCAAGAACGCGGCGCGCCACTGCGGCGTCGCCCTGCTCCCCATCACGGGCGAGCCGGACAAGGTCGTCGCGGAGATCCACCGGGCCAAGGAGTCCGGGCTGGGCGCGCTGATGATCCCCGCGATGTGGGTCGACAAGGCGCCCTACCACGACCGCCGTTACGACCCGGTGTGGGCGGCGGCGGCCGAGACGCGGATGCCGATCGTCACCCACTCCGGCTCCTCGCCGCGCCACGAGTACGGCGACCACCTGGGCATCTTCGTCTCCGAGGTCACCTGGTGGCCGGCCCGCCCGCTGTGGTTCCTGCTCTGGTCGGGCGTCTTCGAGCGGCACCCGGGCCTGAAGTTCGGCGTCGCGGAGTCGGGCTGCTGGTGGCTGCCGAACCAGCTGTGGTTCATGGACCGCCTCTACCTCGGCGCCCACGGCGGCAAGAAGCTCTCGCCGTTCGAGGAGCTCAAGCGCCCGCCCAGCGAGTACCTGGACCGGCAGGTGTTCGTCTGCGCCACGAACACCAAGCGGCGGGAGCTGGCGCAGCGCTACGAGATCGGCGTGGACAACATCCTGTGGGGCTCGGACTTCCCGCACCCCGAGGGCACCTGGCCGAACACCCGGGCGTGGCTGCGGAACACCTTCCACGACATCCCGGTCGCCGAGACCCGGCGGATGCTCGGCCTGGCGGCCGCGGAGGTGTTCGGCTTCGACACGGACGCGCTCGCCCCGATCGCCCGCCAGATCGGACCCACCCCGGCCGACCTGGGCCAGCCCGCCGACCAGGGTGCGGTGGAGGCCTCCTGGTCCCGCTCCCGGGAGGTGGGCCGGCACTGGCTGACCGAGCACGACTTCCCGGTGCTGGGGGTGAACCCGTGAGCGCGGCGGACCGCTACACCGTCATCTCGGCGGACTGCCACGCGGGCGCCGACCTGCTGGACTACAAGCCGTACCTGGAGAAGCGCCACCACGACGAGTTCGACGCCTGGGCGGCCTCGTACACCAACCCGTACGAGGACCTGCTCGCGGACACGGCGGACCGCAACTGGAACTCCCGGCGCCGGCTGGCCGAGATGGAGGCCGACGGGATCGTGGCGGAGGTCCTCTTCCCCAACACCATCCCGCCGTTCTTCCCCAACGCCTCGCTGATGGCCCAGCCCCCGACGGCCGCGGAGTTCACCCTGCGCTGGGCCGGGCTCCAGGCCCACAACCGCTGGCTGGCGGACTTCTGCGCGGACGCCCCGGGCCGGCGGGCGGGCGTGGCGCAGATCCTGCTGAACGACGTCGGGGAGGCCGTGCGGGAGATCCGCCGCACGAAGGAGGCCGGCCTGACGGGCGGCATCCTGCTGCCGGGCGCCCCGCCCGGCAGCGGGGTCCCGGAGCTCTACTCGGCCGCGTACGACCCGATCTGGGCGGTCTGCGACGAGCTGGACGTACCGGTCAACCACCACGGCGGCTCGGCGTCCCCGCCGCTCGGCGACGAACCGGCCGCGCGGGCCGTCTTCATGGTGGAGACGACCTGGTTCTCGCACCGGGCCCTGTGGCACCTCATGTTCGGCGGAGCCTTCCGCCGCCATCCGGGCCTCAAACTGGTCCTGACGGAGCAGGGCTCCGGCTGGATCCCGGGCGTGATGCAGATGCTGGACTACTACCACGGCCGCCTGGTCGCGGCCTCGGCCACGGCCGAGTCCAAGTTCGGCGCGGGCCTCGCCGACTCCATGGGCAAGGGCCCGAGCGAGGTGTGGCGGGACAACTGCTTCGTGGGCGCGAGCTTCATGCGCCCCCACGAGGTCCCGCTGCGGGACCGGATCGGCCTCGACAAGATCATGTGGGGCAGCGACTACCCCCACGACGAGGGCACCGCCCCGTTCTCCCGCGAGGGCCTGCGCATCGCGTACGCGGGCCTCCCGCGCGAGGAGGTCGCGGCGATGGTCGGCGGCAACGCGGCCCGCGTCTACGGCTTCGACCTCGCCCTCCTGGGCGCGGTGGCCGCCGAGCACGGCCCGCTGGTCTCCGAGATCGCCGAGCCGCTGACGGAGGTCCCCCCGCAGGCCACCAGCCCGGCCTTCGCCCGCGGCGGCTCGGTCCGCGTCTGGTGACACCGGGTGCCGCCCGCCGCAGGAGCCCGGGTCCGGGACGACCCGGGCCCCTCCGGCGGGCCGGTCGGGACCCGGGGACGGAGCCGGGGACCCGCGCAGCCGCGCCGTCGGGTGAACCGTCGGTAACACCGGTGAATACCGATCGGTAACAACCCCTAGCGGCGCCCGGGAGAGCGCCTCTATGGTGCGGTCATGCCGAACCTGCCCGATGTCGTGCTGTGGTCCATACCAGCCTTCGTGCTGCTCACCGTCGTGGAGTTGGTGAGCTACCGGATCCATCCCGACGAGGACGCCGCCGGGTACGAGACCAAGGACGCCGTCACCAGCCTCGGCATGGGGATCGGCAGTCTCGTCTTCGACTTCCTCTGGAAGATCCCGATCGCCCTGATCTACGCGGCGGTCTACGAGCTGACCCCCCTGCGCGTCCCCGTGCTGTGGTGGACCGTCCTGCTGATGCTGCTCGCGCAGGACTTCCTCTACTACTGGCAGCACCGCGGCCACCACGTGATCCGCATCCTGTGGGCCTGCCACGTCGTGCACCACAGCAGCCGCAAGTTCAACCTCACCACCGCCCTGCGCCAGCCCTGGACCAGCTGGACCTCCTGGCCGTTCTACCTGCCGATGATCGCCCTGGGCGTACACCCGGCCGCCGTGGCCTTCTGCTACTCCGTCAACCTCGTCTACCAGTTCGGGATCCACACCGAGCGCATCGGCAAGCTGCCGCGGCCGGTCGAGTACGTCTTCAACACCCCGTCCCACCACCGCGTCCACCACGCCTCCCAGGGCGGGTACCTGGACCGCAACTTCGGCGGGATCCTGATCGTCTGGGACCGGATGTTCGGCTCGTGGGTGGGGGAGGGGGACAAGCCGGTCTTCGGCCTCACCAAGAACATCAGCACCTACAACCCGCTGCGCGTGGCCACCCACGAGTACGCCTCCATCGCCCGGGACGTCCGCGCCGCCGACAGCTGGCGCGAGCGGGCCGGCCGCGTCTTCGGCGGCCCGGGCTGGCAGCCGGCCGCGGCCGGCTCCGAGGCTCCGGTCCCACCCCGGACCGGGAGCCCGGCCCAGGCCCAGGCCCCGGCCCAAGCCCCGGCTCCCGCCCCAGCCCCGGCCCAGGCCCCGGCCCCGGCCGGGAGTCCGGTCGCGTTCCCCGTCCAGGCGACCGACGCCGCCGACGCCCCCCAGCCCGTACGGGAGACCACCGCGTGAGCACCGCAGAGTCGGCCGGCACGCCCGCCCCCTCCTGGGCCGCCGGCCGGGCGCCCGCCGGGCGGGACCGGCTCGGCCGGGCCGCCCTCGCCGGGTTCGCCCTCGCCACCGCCGCCGACCTCGGCTCCCTCCTCGTCGGCTGGGACCCCGGGCACCCGGTCTTCAAGCCGCTGCTGATGCCGCTGCTCGTCGCGTACGCGCTCACCCGCGGCGCGCCCCGGCTGCTGGTCGCGGCCCTGCTGTTCGGGTGGGGCGGGGACCTGGCGCTGCTCTTCGACGCGGAGCCGGCCTTCCTCGTCGGCATGGGCTCCTTCGCCGCCGGGCACGTCTGCTACCTCGTGCTCTTCGGCCGGCGCCCGACGAACCCGCTGCTCGCGGGCGGGTACGCGCTCGCCCTCCTCGGGACCGTCGGCCTGATGTGGGGCGACCTCCCCGCCGACCTGCGCATCCCCGTCGCCGGCTACAGCCTGCTGCTCACCGCCATGGCGTTGCGCTCCAGCGCCCTCGGCCTGCGGGCCGGCCTCGGCGGTGCGCTGTTCCTGCTCTCCGACACGCTCATCGCCACCGGGGTCGCCGCGTGGCCGCAACTGCCCCGCCCGGACCTCTGGATCATGGCCACCTACCTGGCCGCGCAGTACCTGCTGGCCACGGGCGTCCTGGCCGCGGGGCAGGCGTACCGTAGGGAAGTCATACAAGACTGAACCCCTGAGCCGGAGGACTGCACCACCATGCGCGCCACCGTCATCCACGCTCCGCACGACATCCGCGTGGAGGAGGTGCCCGACGCCGCGGTCCAGCGTCCGGAGGACGCCGTCGTCCGCGTCCTGCGCTCCTGCATCTGCGGCAGCGACCTCTGGGCCTACCGGGGCGAGGCCGCGCGCCAGCCCGGCCAGCGCATCGGCCACGAGTTCCTCGGCGTCGTGGAGGAGACCGGCCCGGCCGTGTCCGGCCTGCGCGCGGGCGACCTGGTCGTCGCACCCTTCATGTGGTCCGACGGCACCTGCGACTTCTGCTCCGAGGGCCTCTACACGTCCTGCGAGCACGGCGGCTTCTGGGGCTCGGTCGGCCACGACGGCGGCCAGGGCGAAGCCGTCCGCGTACCGCACGCCGACGGCACCCTGGTGAAGCTGCCCGCCGCGTCCGCCTCCGACGACCACCTGCTGACCGGGCTGCTCGCGCTCTCCGACGTCCTGGGCACGGGACACCACGCCGCGCTGGGCGCGGGCGTGCGCCCCGGCTCCACCGTCGCCGTCGTCGGCGACGGCGCGGTCGGCCTGTGCGGGGTCCTCGCCGCCAGGCGCCTGGGCGCCGAGCGGATCATCGCGCTGGGCCGCCACACCGCCCGTACGGACATCGCCAAGCTCTTCGGGGCCACCGACGTCGTCGCCGAGCGCGGCGAGGCCGCCGAGGCCGCCGTGCGCGAGCTCACCCGCGGCCGGGGCGCCCACGCGGTCATCGAGGCGGTCGGCACCGAGCAGTCCATGCGCACGGCCGTGAACATCACCCGCGACGGCGGGGCGGTCGGCTACGTCGGCGTCCCGCACGGCAGCGGCACCGGCCTCGACCTCGGCATCATGTTCGACCGCAACATCACCCTGCGCGGCGGTGTCGCCCCCGTCCGCGCCTACATCCCGGAGTTGCTGGAGGACGTGCTCAGCGGCGCGATCGATCCGGCTCCGGTCTTCGACCGGGCGGTGACCCTGGACGGGGTGCCGGACGGCTACCGCGCGATGGACGACCGCTCCGCGCTGAAGGTCCTGATCAAGGCCTGACGCCAGGGCCTGGCGCCGGGGCGCGACGCCGGGGCGCGCGAGTACGCCGGACGTGCGGGAGGGCCGGGGGGGGGGGGCCCCCCCCCCCCCCGCCCCCCCCCCCGGGGGCCCCGCGCGGGGATAGTGACGGCCGTCCGCCCGGCGCCCCCCCCGGGGGCCGGGGAGCCCCGCGGGCCCCCCCATCGC